>JAFLRO010000004.1 GCA_022511425.1 Acetatifactor sp. | reverse complement strand
TTCTCCTGTTCACAGACAGGCTCTCCGGGAAGCAGTCACGGCTGACAGCCACGATTCCGATTTTTACCTGTGGTAAATTGTTCATGATTGAACCCTCCTATTATGATTAAATTTTTTAGTTTCCTAAATTAGTCATTCAGATCCAGATTCTTACCCTTAAGCCCTAAGAAGCTGCCCTCGTCCAGACCGCCCTCCGCATGTCCGATCAGCCACTTGTTGGTAGCTGTAATCAGGCAATCCTCATTGTCCGTGGTAGTTCCGGAAGCCTTGGCATGAGCTGTCGCCAGAGGATAGTTAGTTCCCTTGGGAAGTATGATTGCAACCTGAAAGCCCTTGCCGTCCACACCGCAGGGTGCGTAATGCAAAGTGGTTGCGTAAACCTCCACGGCGGTGCCCGCCGGAACCAGAAATGCCTTGACCTTGGAGGTATCGTAAGTAAAGTCCTCCTCCACGTCCTGCAATAGTCCCAGCATCAGAACAGCATCCGTTGCAGCTACATTGACCTCCGAGTCCCTATGGTACTCCAGAGCGTTCAGCTTGGAGTTGTGCCCGTTGCAGTAGCCAATCTGAATGGGCATTTCGCCGTAGCAGATGTTGGAAATCTCCTTATACACAGGCAATGCCTCCAGAGCCTCAACACCGGGCTCATATACAACGCCCTCGGGCACGGGAGTTTCCTTCATTGCCTTTACCAGCTCTGTCATGTCCACATTGTTGATCACACGACCATACTTGCGAAACTCAGGGCTGTTCACTGATAAAATCTCCATTTTTCTCTTCCTTTCTCTCATTTATTCTTTCTTATTTGGTTCTTCCTTTACTAACCTTATTTTGTCAAGATATCAAACAGAGGCTTGCAGGCGGGATAGATCTCCTTAAACTGAGCATATCTGGCATCATACTTCGCAACCAGCTCCGGATCCGGCTCTACAGTGTCAACAATCTTAACCACCTTGGCTGCAATTTCCTCTACGCTGCTGTACTCGCCGCAGGCTACAGCTGCCAACATAGCGCCGCCCATAGCGGGTCCCTCTTCGCTCTCAATCACATCCACCTTCAGGTTCAGCACGTTTGCAATGATCTTCTTCCATAGAGGGCTCTTTGCACCGCCACCGCAGATCTTGGTGCGCTTTAAGTCAATACCAAGGCTTCTGGCGACTTCCAGAGAATCCCTCAGCGCAAATGCCACTCCTTCCAGTACCGCCTGGGTCATATCAGCCCGAGTGGTATCCATCGTCATACCGATAAAGGTTGCACGGGCGTTAGGATTATTGTGAGGGGAGCGCTCTCCCATCAGATAAGGCAGATAGTATACATGATTCTCTCCCAGCTTCTGAATGGGCGCTTGCTCTGCAGCATAGTCCTTTGTGCCAATGATCTCGTCCATCCACCACTTGTTGCAGCTTGCTGCGCTGAGCATACAGCCCATCAGGTGATAATGACCGTCCGCATGGGCGAAAGAATGCAATGCATTAAACTTATCCACGCCAAAGCTGCCGGAAGAGATAAAGATAGTTCCGCTGGTACCCAGAGAAATGTTGCACATGTTTTCTCCCACGGTGCCTGTTCCCACAGCCGCGGCTGCGTTATCACCTGCGCCTGCTGCCACCACGGTGCTCTCGGGAATCCCGAGCTCCCCGGCGATCTCAGGCAGCACCGTTCCAACCTTCTCATAACTCTCGTAGCATTTTGCCAGCTGGTCTGTTGTGATACCGCAGATTTCACACATCTCTTTAGACCAGCAGCGGTTCTTCACATCAAACAAAAGCATACCGGAAGCGTCCGACACATCGGTGCAGTGCACCCCGGTGAGCTTGTAAGCTATGTAATCCTTGGGCAGCATGATTTTTGCAATCCTGGCAAAATTCTCAGGCTCCTTATTCCTCACCCAAAGGATCTTAGGTGCGGTAAAACCTGCAAAGGCAATGTTCGCCGTATATTCTGACAGCTTTTCCTTGCCAATGACAGTGTTCAGATATTCCGTCTCCTCCGTTGTCCTGCCGTCATTCCACAGAATTGCGGGCCGAATCACATTGTCATCCTTGTCCAGAATCACCAGACCGTGCATCTGTCCGCCAAAGCTGATGCCTGCGACCTGGCTCTTGTCCACATCCTTAATCAACTCCTTGATTCCGGCGATTGTCTGTTCATACCAGTCCTCCGGCTTCTGCTCAGACCAGCCCGGATGAGGAAAATACAGGGGATATTCCCTGGAAACGATATTGACGATTTTACCCTGGCTGTCCATCAGCAGAAGCTTCACCGCCGACGTTCCCAAATCCACACCTATGTACAGCATTTGTAACCTCCTCCACACTTCTATACATTTCACAGCACATCCCGCACAAAATCCCCATTTCACATTACTTTTGGCTGTGCATGCTGTGCATTTCTATCATACCTTTTATTGAGCAAAAAATCAAGTGACATTGGACAGAAAAAGAATTTGTAAAAACGAACCGGAACATCCGATTTTTCTGTGCAACATCCGCACGCAACCTCCGGGTTGCTACAAATTGGTGGATTGCAACTGAAGTTGCATCTAAAATAAAGCCATAACAGTTGTCCGTTTCCACCTGGAAACGACGTTACTATAAAAGAATATCTACACCGAACGGAGGACAAGATGGGAAAAAAGATTTTAGTGTACAACAATAGTACAGGAATCATGGAGAAGATGGTTCCGCTGTTTGCAACTGAAGGCCTGGATACGATCGCAGTTTCCAATTCTGAACAGCTATGTCAGACTCTTAAGGCTCAGGATTTCGCCCTGGTGCTGGTTGATATAGAGTTAAATCACACCGGCTGGGATAAAGGAATTGAGATGATCGCTTCTCTAAGAAAGACCACCCCCATCCCATTGTTCGTGGTTTCAGCTCAATCGGCGGAGACCGCGAAAATAATGGCCTTAGAAGCGGGAGCAGACGACTATGTGACAGCGGACTGCCATCCGCTTGTGTTGTTAGCAAGAATAAAATCCCAGCTTCGCCGATACACACAGATGGTCAATATGTGTTCCCCTACCGACCGCACCTACCGTGTAGAAGGACTGGTAATTGATGATAATCAGCAGATAGTAACCGTAGAAGGAAACAATGTTCGTCTGACCCCCATCGAATACAAGATCTTGCGGCTTCTGGTTCAACAGCGCGGCCAGGTACTCTCCATCAGCCAGATTTATGAAAGCATCTGGCACATGCGAGCTATTGGTGCCGAAAATACCATAGCTGTGCATATTCGTCACATCAGGGAAAAGATTGAAAATAACCCCAGAGAGCCTAAATATCTGAAGGCAGTCTGGGGTTGTGGGTACAAAGTAGTCTGACACAGAATAACTTACACTCTCACCCAGACTGACATCTCACCCTCTCCCCGGTTGTTCCATGCATAATAGGGCACCAGGGTCAGTGTGGTCTCACTCCCGCAGCCGGGTACATAATCGCTGTACAACGTTGCTCCGTTTTTCTCAGCCTGACGTTTGCCGGGTATTTTCAGCACGCGCATCTCATGCCCCAGCTCGCTGCTTTGCTCCACGGATACAACATCCTGATTCATCCTGCCGTTCTCACCGGAGAACAACTTTTCCACATCTGCCTTCAGCAAATGCAGGTTGCTGCCGTTATCGGCCTCCTCCATACAGTAGCAGATGGGGCCTCTGGAAAAAGCTGCCTTTCCCGTATTTTCCCGTACCTTCGAGTCAGCTGCAAGCATCCGCACCTCCATGGGAAAGGTGAGCTGAATCTCATCGCCGTCCTGCCATTCGCCGGTCAGGTAAAAATACCCTTTCTCAAAACGTAACTCTTTTACTCTGTTTTCTTCTTCCATCCGGGGTGTTGTCCTGAGTGTCAGACCCTCTTCTTTGGATATTTTACATTCTGTCAGTTTCGTGTTATCAGCCAAGACTTTAGCTTCCGCCTCCCTGCACCAGCCGGGCACACGGAAAGCCAGAGTTCCCTGTACTTTTCCCTCCGCAGACAGAGTTACTTTAACATTTCCCTCCCAGGGAAACTCACTCTCCTGTACCACATCCAGCTGCTTTCCGTTAAGCTCACAGCTCATTTTGCTGCCCACATACAGATGCGTATAGAGTGTATCCTGATTTGACGTATATACATAAGCCCCCAGGGAGCTCACAATCCTTGCGATATTAGGCGGACAGCAGGCGCAGCCGAACCATTTTTGCCGCACACTCTTCACATGAAACTTCCGCTCGTCCTTATGGCAGGCTTCCGGAAATACCTCCAGGGGATTCACATAAAAGAAGCTCTTGCCGTCCAGGGCCATACCCGCCAGTACCGTGTTGTACAGAGCCTGTTCCATCACGTCTCCATATTCCCCAACAGCCTCAATCTCCAGCATTCTTCTGGCAAAGAAAGCAAGGCCAATGGCCGCACAAGTCTCCGAGTAAGCCGTATCGTTGGGCAGGTCATAAGGGAAAGAGAATGCCTCCCCCAGATGAGTGCCTCCAATACCGCCGGTGACATAAAGTTTCTCCTTTACAATACTGTTCCACAATCTCTTGCAGGCATCGTACATGGCCTGATCATCTTTAAGTCTGGCAACATCCGCCATACCGCTGTACAGGTACACTGCACGCACCGCATGCCCCACTGCCTCCGTCTGCTCCCTGACCGGAAGGTGAGCCTGATGATAAAAATGCCGAATCCCCTCTCCGGGTGCTCTATAGGGTCTGCCGTCGTGCTCCGCCCACTCCTTTTCTTCCAAATCGAAATGATAGGGTCTCTGTCCTCTCATATCCAAAAAGAAACTACCAAGATCCAGATACTTTTTCTCCCCGGTAACCTCATAGAGCCGTGCCAATGCCATCTCTGCTATCTCATGACCGGGGTAACCCTTGCTCTGGTTTTCACCGAATCCAAACCACTCTCCGATAAAGGCAGCAAATCTCTCTACAGCCTTCAGCAGCTTATCCTTGCCCGTGGCCTGATAATAGGCGATAGCGCCCTCTGTCAAATGGCCGAAGCAATACAGTTCGTGATGATCCCGCAGATTGGTGAAAATCCTGTCCATGCCATTAATGATATAGTATGTATCAAGATAACCGTTCTCCGCTTGGGCTGCGCAGACAATGTCGATGGCCTCATCGGCAATCCGCTCCAGCTCTGGATCCGGATGATTGACCAGAGAGTATCCCACCGCCTCGATCCACTTGGAGAAGTCAGTGTCCTGGAACACAAATCCGTAAAATTTATCCGGATCGGGATTGGCCGGATCCTCCGGCAGCGCCTGAAATCCCCGGAAGGTATACGCCGGTGCCACAAACCCGGATCCCTTCTCCTTCTTCTCCCGCATCATCCTGCCCGCCACCTTGAAATTCCGCATACAATAGCTGGGAGCCGCTTCCGGGATACGGTCATTTAACGCCTCCCACTGATAAGGAATCACCTCCCGGCGCACCAGTTCCTGCTCCCTGCCCCAGAATTCGTCCGTGATCTGCATCCGTTTCAAATCCACAGGAGTGCTGTAATGTTTCTGATCCATGTGTTTATCCTCCTTACATGCTTTTCTGTTATTTCGCATAATTTCCTTTCTTCATTATTTCTCCCCAGGCAACTTTTTGCAAGTAAATTTTCACTTCGTACTTAAAAGGCATATTTAACCAACTCATTAATTGCATGGCAGAGCTGCGAAAAATGTTTTGCCGGAAACAAAAACACAAAATAGTTAAGCATAAAATAATTATGAAGACATCTGGATTTTTATAGTATAACATGGTACAATTTTATCGAACTTACTCTAAATTACCTATAAGAAATTTCACAATATCTGTGTCTATAAGGAGATGGAAAATACCGATGAAAAACAAAGCCTTAATGCGAGAGAGAAATCTCACCGCGACTGTTATTATGATTTTTGTTTTTGCTGTGTTGTTCCTGGCAGCATACCTCTGGATCAGCAGTTTGATTGAAAAGCGAAGCTTTCTCCGTATGGAGGAAGGTGTCAAGACCGTCACAGACGAAATTACACAGAAGGTGACCAGGGACAGTCGAATCCTGAATGCTACCGCCAATATTCTGGCAAATGCAGCAAGCTTTGACGCAGATACCATGCAGAGAGTCATGACCTCAATTAATCCAATGTTTGAAACCATGTCTATGGAAATCCTGCTGCCGGATAATACCATAATGACATACGACGGCACTGTCCTGCAAAATAGAGGCGAGATTTCTTATGCAGATGAGATGAGCTTGGGTGAACATGTATCTAACCGTATGGTCAGTATCATTGACGGCAATACTTATGTGCTCCGCCACTTTGTTCCCATTGTAAGGAACGGTGAGACAGTGGCTATGTTGTTCGGTGTCACCGACCTCCAGAAGTTGCCCTCTGTACTGAACATCGATAATATCTATAATGCCCGTGCCGATGTCTATATCATAGACACAGATACCGGTGACTACATCATGGATACCTGGAGGGAGCAGCTTGGAAATATTTCTGATCGCACCGACATTGAAACCAGAGATGGAGCAGACTGGCTTGAAGAGATGCAGGATATGATGAATCTTAAGAGCGGACACGTGGAATACCGGTCTCAGTCCACCGGGAAATGGGTTCACCTTTACTATGCGCCCGCCAATATCAATCGGTGGGCTATCGGTGTCTCCGTTCCTGAGGAAGAAGCCTTTGCCAATGTCTACTCCGTTCGAAAGATATTCCTTATCATCGGAAGCCTTGCCGCTGTATTTGTGATTCTTTACTATCTGTGGATGCGCAAAAATGCTCTTGACGCTATGGAAAAGGCCGTGGAAAAGGCAGTGCTGGAGGAGAAACTGCATAAGGCGGAAGCTGCTGAGCGAGCAAAGACAATGTTCCTGTCCAATATGTCCCACGATATCCGCACCCCTATGAATGCCATCATCGGTTTCACTACCCTGGCTCAGACCAATATAAACAATCAGGAGCGTGTTCAGGGATACCTGGCAAAAATCATGTCCTCCAGCAATCATCTACTCAGCTTGATCAATGACATTCTGGACATGAGCCGTATCGAGAGCGGACGGCTTAATATCGAGGAAAAGGAATGCAGCATTTCCGATATCTTCCGGGATATGCGCAATATTCTCCAGACACAGATGCAGGCCAAACAGCTGAATTTCTTTATGGATACCCTGGATGTGGTGGATGAGGATATCTTCTGCGACAAGCTGCATTTAAATCAGGTATTGCTAAACCTTTTGAGCAATGCCATCAAATTTACTCCATCGGGAGGTTCCGTATCCCTGACCATCAAGCAAAATCCGGGTGCTCCTACGGGTTACGGCTCTTATGAAATCCGTGTAAAAGATACCGGAATCGGCATGAGCAAAGAGTTTGCGAAACATGTATTTGAACCCTTTGAGCGGGAAAAGACTTCCACTGTCAGCGGCATTCAAGGTACCGGCCTGGGAATGGCCATTACCAAGAGCATCATTGATGCCATGGGAGGAACCATTACCGTGGAGACCCAACAGGGCAAGGGAACGGAATATATCATCAACCTGGAATTCAGGCTTCAGACTGAGCACCAGCCCATAGAGGTAATCCAGGAACTGTCAGGGCTCAGGGCCTTGGTAGTGGACGATAATTTTAATACTTGCGACAGCGTTACAAAGATGCTGACCCAGATTGGCATGCGGGTGGAGTGGACCCTGAGGGGTAAAGAGGCTGTCCTCTATACCAAGCAGGCAGTGGAAATGCATGATGAGTTCCATGCATACATTATCGACTGGGCATTGCCCGACCTTGGCGGCATTGAGGTTGCACGACAGATTCGCTCTGTTGTTGGAGAAACCGTTCCCATCATTATTCTGACCGCCTATGATTGGACCCTCATCGAGGACGAAGCCAGAGCAGCCGGGGTCACTGCCTTCTGCAATAAACCCATCTTTTTGTCCGATCTGAGAGAGGTATTGACCAGCGCTATCGGCAAAACTGAAGCTAATGCCGAAGAAGCTATTCTGCCCGATCCCGGTGTGGAACTGAAGGGCAAGCGGATTCTGTTGGTAGAGGACAACGAATTGAACCGCGAGATTGCCCAAGAGATTTTGGAAGAAAGCGGATTCGTCATAGAGACAGCGGAGGATGGAACCATTGCGGTGGAGAAGGTCAAAAATTCTCAGCATGGTTATTACGATTTGATTCTGATGGATGTGCAGATGCCCATTATGAACGGGTACGACGCCACAAGAGCCATACGGGCTCTGGAGGATAAGGAACTTGCTTCCATACCGGTGGTGGCCATGACCGCCAATGCTTTTGATGAGGATAAACAGAACGCAATGAACAGCGGCATGAATGCCCATGTATCGAAGCCTATCAACGTGGAAAATCTGATGGAAGTGCTGCAGACATTGTTGAAGAAGTAGAGATAGTTAGTTTGGTTAATGTGTGAAAATTAGCTTTAGGACAAAGATTTTCCATAAATTTGTCTGACACTCTTGTCATTTACTATATCTTGTAGTATAATAAGGAGGATTACTACGAAATATTGATACTGACAATCCGATCTCCCGAGGTGCAGCATGCCCTCAGGAAGCGAGAAGACAAATGAATCTGTCTGATCTGAAGCGAAATTCATATATGCTGCGAGGGTCCCTGTCAAAAAAAGGCTACATGCGATGGTGGCATTCCTTTTCAGGAGTGCACGGGGAGACAGGGGAAACTCGCACTTTTTTTGTGGAATTTTTTGTGATCAATCCCGGCTTGGGCGGCGACCAACCTATTTTAGGCCGCCATCCTTACTATCGGAAACGGGGCATGAAGCCTTCCTATGTGATGGTAAAAGCAGGGGTCTTCCCCGGAACTGACGGACAGCCCGGGAAACAGCTTCACGCTTTCTATCCTGTCTCCGCCCTGAAAGCCACCGGGAGCCCTCTGGTGATGCAGGTGGAGGACTGTTTTTACAGAGAGGACAGGATTACCGGATTTATAGATGTGACCCCGGAAGAGGCCAGACATCGCAGTCTTATGTCCGATGAAGGAACCATGGAGTGGGATCTGGAGGTACATAAGGCTGTATCCTGTCACACTGGCTTTTGGGCAAGTCCGCTGCTTCAGGTTTTTAATACTTTGGACAGCTACTGGCACGGTGAGGGCGTCAGAAGCTTTTTCAGAGGCAGTGTAACCCTGGATGGTAAAGTTTATCAGGTCTCTTCAGACACCAGCTACGGCTATGCGGACAAACACTGGGGGCGCAGTTTTAACAGACCTTGGTTTCAACTGGCCTGCGGAAGACTGACCAGCGAGCATGCCGGCAGGGAGCTGCGTCATTCTGTACTGGCTATTAACGGCTGCAGTCCTCGCTTTCTCTGTTTCCCCTTAAGGCGCCGGCTGATGATACAGTTGACCTATACTGGCGAAGACTATGAATTTGGCTTCCGCAAACAATTCCTGTTTTCCCGCTGCAAGTGGGCGACAAAGGAAAACGGTCGGCGTTTTATCTGGCATATCATGGCCAGAAACCGCAGTCACCTGATTAAGATTTCCGGCAGCTGCACAAAGGAACAGATGATCAAGCTGCACTATGAAAGTCCGGACAGTGCAAGATTCCGCAATCCCCTCTGGGCCGGCGGAGCAGGTATCGGAACGATTGAAATCTACCGGTTGGCGGACGGTGGCAGAGAGCTTTTGGATACTCTGCATATGGATGGGGCATTGTGTGAATATAAGGCTCAGGCAAATGCCCAAACCCGTTTAACACAGTCAAAGACGGTGCAGTCATAATAGACCGCACCGTCTTTTGTTTTGCATTTAAGGAAACAACCTCAAACTATCAAATTCAGATACTGTAATCCAGGCTTCCCTCACGCTGCTGGCGCATCGCCACCAGATCTGCGACAGTCCACCTGTCGATGACATTGTTGATAGCATCGTATAGCTCTTTCCACACCTCCAATGTTTCGCAGGTATCACACTGCTCACATTCCGCCCCTTCGTCCAAACAGGCCACAGGCGCCATGGAACCTTCCGTAAGGCGCAAGATCATGCCTATGGTGTACTCAGCCGGATCTCTGGCCAGATGGTAACCCCCCTGGGCTCCCCTGACACTTTTTACATAACCGGCCTTGTTCAGTACGGCTATGATTTGCTCCAGATATTTCTCTGAGATGTCCTGTCTGGCGGCAATATCTTTTACCTTGATACACTCACCTGTATTATTCAATGCCAGATCCAACATGACCAGCACTGCATATCTGCCCCTCGTAGATATTTTCATAGTTTAGCCCTCTGTAAACATGGGGGTGGACAGGTATCTGTCACCGGAGTCAGGAAGCAGAGCCACAATGGTCTTGCCGGCATTCTCCGGTCTCTTTGCCAGCTGCGCTGCCGCAAACAATGCAGCGCCGGAGGTGATACCCACCAGAATGCCCTCCTTATGGGCAATCAGACGTCCTGTAGAAAATGCCTGATCCGTGGTGACCGTGATAATCTCATCATAAATCTGAGTATTCAACACGGATGGAACAAAACCCGCACCAATACCCTGAAGCTTGTGAGGTCCGGGTTGACCGCCGGAGAGCACAGGAGAATCAGCCGGCTCTACAGCAACTATTTTAACTTCAGGGTTCTTGGACTTCAAATAACTTCCAACACCGGTAACGGTTCCGCCGGTACCCACACCCGCCACGAAAATATCAACCTTTCCGTCTGTGTCCTCCCAGATCTCAGGGCCTGTGGTGGCGGCATGGTAATCGGGGTTTGCCGGATTATCAAACTGTCCAAGGATAACGGAGCCGGGAATCTCTTTATGCAGTTCCTCTGCCTTGGCAATAGCGCCCTTCATTCCCTTGGCGCCTTCTGTGAGTACCAGCTCAGCTCCGTATGCCTTCAACAGATTCCTTCGTTCCACGCTCATGGTCTCGGGCAGGGTCAGGATGGTGTGGTAGCCCTTGGCTGCTCCTACGCTTGCCAGGCCGATGCCGGTATTTCCGGAAGTGGGCTCAATTATGGTTGCACCGGGTTTTAGAATGCCTTTCTTTTCAGCGTCCTCAATCATTGCAAGGGCAATTCTGTCCTTTACGCTTCCTGCAGGATTAAAATACTCTAGTTTCACCAGAAGTGTCGCATTGGTGATGCCTTGATCCTTTGCATAATTGCTTACCTTCAACAAAGGGGTTTTTCCTACCAGCTGTGTTGAATTCTCATAGATTTTTCCCATGGTTTCCTCTTTTCTGCATTTCTGCGTTGAATTACCTATAATTCCTAGTAACTAAATAGGAATATTATGGATTAATATTACTCTTTCTTTTGGTGTTTGTCAAGAACAAATCATGGGTACTGCTACAAAATCTTGGGAACTGCTACTGTTTGTTTTTTACACAAGTGACGGCATCGCGAGGCGGGTATGCCTGAGAGTAATTATATGGCGTATGTTGACAAATTTCTTCAAATCGCCGTATACTGATAATAGCTAATAAACCTGTATGTTGCGGAGGTTGACGATGAATTTACATGACACTTATGAAGTGCAAAATATATATAACATATTAAAGATACAATCTGTCCGCAAGGAGCCGCTTATTGTATCTGTGCCCGGATCTAAGAGTATTACTAATCGGGCGTTGCTTTTGGCTACGTTGGCAAAGGGCAGTTCGCTGTTAAAGGGAGTGTTGTTTTCCGACGATTCCCGACATTTTTTGAAGTGTATTCAGGCTCTTGGATTTGAGACAAGTGTGGATGAGGTAAATAGAACTGTGACCGTAGAAGGGCTGGGTGGCCCGCTTCCTTTGGCATCGGCAAGGCAGTATGTGGGCAGTGCGGGAACGGCGGCGCGATTCCTCACGGCTTATCTGGGTCTCTCGCATGGGGTATTCTACATGGATGCTTCTGAACAAATGCGGAAACGTCCCATGGCGCCTTTGTTGGATTCCCTGAAGGAGTTGGGCTGTCAGTTTTTTTATTTTCCCGGCCATGAGCATGGGCACTTCCCGTTTTTTCTGCGGGGCCATGGTTTTAAGCGGGATCATATCACCGTGAACATTGACCACAGCAGCCAGTTTTTGAGTGCTCTGCTGATTGTCTCCTGCCTGTCGTCCCAGGATTTTACCACTGAGGTCGAGGGTACCCACGGCATGGCTTACATCGAGATGACTCTGCGGATGATGCAACAATTCGGAGTCACAGTGGAACGGCCTTCCGACAGCGTTTTCCTGACCAGGGCCGGCCAGCATTATCACGCCCAAGAATATCAGGTGGAACCCGATGCATCCGCCGCCTGCTATTTCTATGCCATGTGCCCGCTGCTTAGCATACCCGTACAGGTGGAACAGGTTCACTTTGATTCCCTACAGGGGGATGTGGCATTTATCCGTCTCCTGGAGCAGATGGGCTGTGAGGCTGTCGACACACCCGAGGGGATTCTGCTCTCCCCTCCGAAGGATGGATACTTCCGTGGCATTACAGCGGATATGTCCGCCTGCTCCGATCAGGCTATCACCCTGGCTGCCATTGCTCCTTATGCGAAGAACCCCACTACTATTACCGGCATTGGTCACATCCGTTATCAAGAGAGCGACCGTCTGACGGCTATGACCACGGAACTGACGAAAATGGGCATCCGATGTGAATCTGACGAAAGCAGTATAACGATTTATCCCGATCAGCCCTCTCCCGCCCAGGTCGAAACCTACGAGGACCACCGGATGGCTATGGGCTTTGCTCTGACAGGACTGAGATCCCCGGGAATTGTTATCAAAGATCCGAAATGCTGCCGCAAGACCTTTGAAGAATATTTCGAAGTGCTGGATAATGCGATTAAATCCTTGACAGGAGAAGCCTGAACTGGGCTTCTCCTATTCTTTACTCAAAAAATCAAAACTCGGTCCATCACTTGCTCTATAATAGAATCACGATATCGTCACAGGGGCGGATAATCAAATATCCTGCAGCAAGCTAAATGTGCTTTCGTGCATTGATATTCTGGCGCTTGCGTTGCCATAGCAGCGTTGTGCTGCCACAAGGCGGATTGAGAGGAAAAATGGATAATATCAACCTGCTTGTAAGTAGTCTTGAATATATTGAGTGCCATCTAAAAGACAGTATCAAAACCATTGATATTGCCAATGCCTGCTATTGTTCTAAGTCCACCCTGGAAAAACTGTTTCACTATGTCTACCATATTTCTGTGCACGACTATCTAACCCGCAGACGGATGATGGCTGCAGGCCGGCTTCTCATCGAACAGCCGGAGTTGTCCATTCTGTCTGTGGCAGTGGAGTACGGATATAACTCTCACGAGGCATTTTCCCGTGCTTTTAAGGAAATATGGAACTGCAACCCTTCTGAATTCAGAAACAGAAAATACTCGGAGATTTTCCCAAGACTCCGGGCACCCATCAAGGAAGGAGATTTGTATATTATGGGAAGAAGAAATGTAGACATCAGCCAGCTCTATGATCTTTTCTGCGAACGCAGGAATTGTTGTTTTATCTGTTGCGATATTAAAAATATGATTCATATCAATGATGTATCTCACAAAGCAGGGGACCTTGCTATCCTGGAATCTATGCGGCGCATGGAGGAAGCAGCAGGTGATGAAGATATTGTTTTCCGTATCGGCGGAGATGAATTCTGTATCCTGACGGGCAGCTCCTCACAGGATTATGCAGAAAAGATCGCCGAAGCCATCAAAAGTCACAACGAAGAAACCTTTGCATACGAAGATCGGCAGATTCCACTGAGTCTGTACACTACAGTCACAAAAGCAAGCGGCTCCCATGTCAGGTATAACGAATTGTTCTCCGAGCTGCATCTGGCTATTAGAGACTCCAAGCCCTAAGCGTAATCGTACAGTTGGTGCGGAAACAAGCCGGATGCGCACACCGTACGATGCAAACCCTGCAAGTCACTGTCGTGCTCGTTGCAACTACGCCCCTTTAGAGCTCTCACTCAAGGTTTGGTTCATGCACTTCATACTACAAAAAGGCGCCCCGTTTCAGGGGCGCCTGCTTTATTCTCCAGCCTCAGGAATCATTGCCTGAAGCACATCGCTGTAATAATTCTCCTGAATGATATAGGCACTGAAATTGTAACGTCTCCTTACTTCCTTGCGGGCCTCTTCCAGATAGGCCTCCTTCTGATCGTCCGGTACAATATCGTAGCCATTTTCGTCCTGAAGCCATGTGGTGATATCTCCCTTCTCAATAAAAATCACGGAATCCGTCACAAAGTCACGGTTCATGAAAATCACCATCCCTTCCCGGTCAGAAAGGATATCCCGGCCAGCGTACATTCTGGAATCATACTCGAAGCCGAACAGGTTCAAAAGTGTCGGCAGGAGATCCATGGGACCACAAGCTTTATCGATGTAAACCGGCTCCTCCATGCCCGCATTCCACAAAATCAGGGTGTTACGAAACTTGTCCTTTCCCGCTGACAGATCCTTCCCTGCCAATTCTTCGTATTCCGCATCAGAAAAACCATATGGATAATGGTCAGCGCTGAGACAGATTACAGTATTTTCCAACTGTCCAGCAGCCTCCAGCTGCTCCAGCAAATTTTCCATGGCTTTATCCAATTCTATATTGCAGGCAATGTATGCCTTGGAGCCCTCGGACTTATCCAATTCTGCCACAGCTTCCTTGTTCTTGCCGGACATGGCGTTTCCTTTAAAGTTATAGTTCATATGTCCTGATACTGTCATATAGTAGACGTGAAACCGCTCGTCATTCACATACTCAGGCACTGTGGCTACCATCATGTTGTAGTCCGATGCCGGCCATTGATTTGGCTGCTCCATCTCAAAGACCTTATCGCCCCATACTCCCGGATCCAGATTGCCCAACTTGCAGGCCTTAAAGTCGTATCCCATGTTGGGATGGCTCTCGTGCCTGTCGTAATAGGAAAGGGAGTTATTGTGGTAGGCATAGGAATGCACGCCATCGGCAGCAAAAAAGGCCGGCAGCACAAAGGGCTGAATATTGGTTGAGCTGTGCTGCATACTATGTTGACCGTCCGGTATTAACCCTGTCATGTTGATATATTCACCGTCGCTGGTGCTGGTACTCCAAAGGGGAACATAATAATTCTCACAGACAAACCCGGAGTTTGCCAGCATGTACAGGGTGGGAGTCAGTTCCTCGTCTATGGCATAAGTGCAGAAGCCTTCCGCAGTAAGGAAAATCAGATTATAACCCTTGAACATGCCAGTGTACTCATTGGTGTTCACCGGCGTCTGCTCCTGTATATAATCCGCCAGCCATGTTTGATTCTTGTTGTCAGCAAGCTGATGAAGCAATTCATAATCCAGGTTGTACTGATGAGGCCGGATAACGACTTCCTCCGGAGCATCTTCCGGAGGTTCTGTGGGATCCACCATCCCTTCCGGAAGATTCGCACCATCTCCTCCCGATACCGTCCCCGGCTCATCATGGGGAGGCAGCGGCAATGCCGCCGTCGGCACATAATCCGATGCCTGGTTTGATTTAAACAAATCCGCCACCGCACGCCGGAGATGAATGCCTATGTCACCGTGAAACAGGGGAATCACCCCCATTCCTTCCGCCACAGTCAAAGGATCGTAAAATTCATGGTATTCCTCATAATATTCAAACTCTGCAACCTCGCCTATCTCCATCATCACCACACTGCCCGATATGCCTGCCAGAGTGATTACCAGCGACCTCATGACCTGAAGAGTTTTATACTTTGGCAGTTTCCAGCCGTACCATTTCAGATAAGCAGGAACCCCTATAGCAGGAATAATTAACAAAATGATAAAAGGAATGGTCTGCAGAATCCCCGTCAACGCCTCACGCCAGTAATTGGTCAGAGCATCACCTCCGCCCCTGATCATAACTTCCCAGAGAAGGGGCTGCTTAAAGATATGTAAATATACCAGCTGGACACTGGTCCAGACCATGGGCACCCATATGACAACATAATATAAAATTTTTTTAATTCTGCCCTTCAACACCCCAACGATCATGGACCAAAAACCGGACCAAGCCAAAATCAACAGTAACCCATATATGGGATTGAATGCTGTCCAGCCATAACCGCTGAAATGATAGACAAGTTCCATCCAAACAGCCAGGCCGGCTAATGTACCCCAGAGTACAAGCATCTATTTCACTCCTTATCTTCGGTCTTTTACCTTTTTATCGCACCTACGCGCTGCATTTTTCTTCCGCGCTCATTATAGCACCCTGAAAATTGCATTGCAATAAACATATTACAACTTTGCATCATTCCTGCATCATATTTGCAACAGTTCAGTCACTTCATTCATAAGCTGGCGGTAAGTTAATGGAATTTATAAATTTTCCTTTTCAAATCATATGGTGTTGATGTAGAATTAATTTAATGAATTATTTGTAATCGGATATTTTCACATAGATATGGAGGAGCATATGAGTAAGAAAAAAGTAGTTGTCTCCCTGGGGCACGACGCGCTGGGCTATACCACACTGGCACAGTGGGACGCGGTTAAAGTTACCGCCAGAGCGCTGGCGGACCTGGTGGAAGAGGATTACCAGCTGACCATCACCCACAGCAACGGTCCCCAGGTCAGCATGATACATAAGGCAATGACGGAGCTGAGAAGGGTCTATATTGACTACACCCCTGCCCCTATGTGTGTCTGCTCTGCCATGAGTCAGGGCTATGTAGGTTACGATATTCAGAATGCCTTGCGATCCGAGCTGTTAAGTCGGGGAATTTCCAAGCCCGTCAGCACCATACTGACTCAGGTCACCGTGGACCCTTACGATGAAGCCTTCTATGAGCCCACCAAGGTCATTGGCCGCCATATGTCCAAAGAAGACGCTGAGATGGAGGTTAAAAAGGGCAACTATGTGAAGGAAGATCCCGGAAAGGGCTTTCGCAGGGTGGTTGCCGCGCCAAAGCCCATCGATATCGTGGAAATTGAAGCTATCCGCACTCTGGCGGAGGCGGATCAGGTCGTGATTGCCTGCGGTGGAGGCGGCATCCCCGTCATTGAGCAACAGCATGTGCTGAAGGGAGCTTCCGCGGTGATAGAGAAGGATGCCATCGCGGGAAAGTTGGCGGCGGACTTGAAATGTGACCAATTAATTATTCTGACTGGAGTGGACTGTGTATATAAGGATTTTGGCAAAGAAACCCAAGCACCCCTGACGCAGCTTACCGTAGCGGAAGCAAAGGAACTGACAGCACAGGGGCAATTCGAGGCAGGCACCATGCTTCCCAAAATCGAGGCTGCGATAAGCTATCTGGAGAAGGTTCCTGGCGGCCAGGCACTGATCACCTCCATGGAAAAGGTAAAGGATGCAGTCAAGGGAAAGGCCGGCACGGTCATTCTTTTTCCTTCATCCGGTGAATGCCTCTCATAACAGACATCAGCGCACCAAACAGAATTCCTCCTATAGGCCAGACCACCCATGCGTAACCCCATCCCTCCGAGTCTTCAGTAAGAAAGCCGATTCCCAAAAAGATGGCTGTGACAATGCACCAGTAGGCACACGCAAAGGGTGAGGCTTTCCTGTTAAACTCCTTGTTCTCCCGGGTGTAATCCTCCCGTTGGAGCAGCTTGTCAAAGCTATCGTTTATTATTCCGGAGCGCACAAATAGAAAAACTGCCGCTGCAACCATACATAATAACAAAATAACCCCGTACTGATTCGCAACAACTGATTCTTTATAAGCTCCTGTCATCAGTATCGGTACCACTCCCAGTATACAAAGCGCTACTCCGCATGCCACACTCCCCCGTAAAACCGGTGCGAATTCTTCCTTTTTCTTCTCTGTGATTCCCGCCACACCGTATTCCAAGCGAATGCGTTCCTTTTCCAAATAATCATATTTTGACAATTGCATTCCGCACAGAATCAACACTACAACACCCACAGCCACTAACATAAGCATTATGGCAGGTCCCACACTTCCTGCCACATCCCCGTTAATGCCGAAAGGTTCCTCCACCGACCAAACGTCAAAAAGAAGAATCGGCACGGGGCTCAGTATAAACAGGGAAATTGCCGCTGCTATTCGCCAGGAAAGCTTTCGCTTAAGTTCCATGAAGCGGTTAGCCTCTTCCATGGATATGCTGCGTGTGGTCTGCTCCTGATTATCTTCCGATGGTTCCACGCTTGAAGCAACATCCAGCTGTAGCTCATCTTTTAACAGATAGTCGGTGCTGACCTCAAAGAGCCTGCTGAGGGCCAGAATCCTGTCAATGTCGGGGATGGAAGCACCGCTCTCCCACTTGCTTACCGACTGCCGTGAAATATCCAGCTTCTCCGCCAGTTCCTCCTGTGACCATCCTTTCTTCTTTCTAAGTTCCATGATTTTTTCAGACAATATCATACTGTTCCTCCTGTCTCACCGTATACACTGCTTTTATTGTGGCAGCGGGCATTGTACCAGTGATTTGGCATTCTTCTGAGCAGACCCGCCGCACATGAGAAAGCATAGCAAAATCCCCGGTTGACAACTACCAAGCGCGCTTGGAAATATGTCAACCGGCAGTTGCAGTCCGTGGTTTTAATCGGGAAACCTAATAAAGTGTACCATATTTAATCTTTGACTTCCATATAACTTACATCGACTCAACATAAAAAGTTTTCATTCCATTTCAAAAAGGTTTCGTTCCATTTCCCCCACAAACACAATCACATCTGCTATAATGTCCGCAAAGGGCAGAGTCAAGTGCATACAAGTATTCTGTCGGATGCCGAGCTTGCCAAAAGTACTGTTGAAAAATACTACGGTGCAGTGGAATGGTCAGCTGTGGATAAAATGTTCACCCTGACTGTAATGATGCAAAATCAGAGGATGCCTGAAAATGAGTTATGAATCGACAATAGGAAATCTGAGCACTTACCTGATGAACATGTCGTCACTTGGACTTTATAACAACATGACGCCAATGGGATATCTCCCTTTTTCCAACGTCCTATCCAACGCGCTGGGAATATTGTCTTTAAACGACTTAAATAAAACAAATATCACCGGATTCAGAACCATAAGCGCAGATTCTGCATTGCAGAAGGAACTGAACAAACTGGGATATGGGAACATGATGATATTAATCCCGGAAGAGTACCAGAAGCAGGTGGAAGAAAATGCGGAAAATTCCCAGAAGATCGGGGAGACCTTTAAAAAATGGATGACAAGTCATATCATCTCATCTAATATGGCTTTGCACTTCTCCCAATCAGTTCCCTCCACAAAGGCATCTCTGTACAGCCGCAAAACTGTCTTGTTGGCTGCAAAGAGCCAGATTTTATTTCCCTTTTCACGGATTTCCTTTATTTCTGTATAAGCATACTTATAGGAAAAATTGCCCTCGGTCAGACTGATTCCGTCCTCCTCAAAAGTGATTCTGCGCACCCAGTCCTGCGTTCCATAAGCCTGAGCCATGCGTCGGTATTGTGCCTTGGAAACCACAAAATTATGAAAGAATGCACGGTATATGCAAAAAAGTGCCAACGCTAAGTAAAACAAATGCAATTTAGGCCAAGAAACATACACCATGGCCAAACACGCTAACGCAAATACACACCATATAATCATCATCACGAGCCTTGGGCCCTTTAGCATATTTTCCGTCGCCCAGGACTTGTACAGTTTCCATGTAACTTTGTATTCGTTCATCAGTTTCCTCCTTGCAGCAGTAAAATAACTTTTCAATTCAACTCAAAGAGCTTAATGCCGTAATCAATGTGCTAATCCTCAATCAGCCGCAGACCTGCAGTGTCTGTCACCGGCAGGGAGAATACGACGGCCTTTGCCTCACTGTCGGTACCGGCTTGTTCCATGACGGCCTTCATGATGCTGTTCTTCTGCTCCGTCTTGGTCACAATAAAAATCATCTCTTTCTCTGCCGCCAGGGACACACCCATAAACTTCTCCGCATGTTCCATACCGGTTCCCTTGGCCTGCAGCACCGTACCGCCATAAGCTCCGGCTCCCCTTGCAGCATCCATCACAAGATCGATATATCCCCTGTTCGCAATGACTATGAGTAAATCATGAGTTGTATCCTTCAAGACAGATTCCTCCTCTTTCTGATAATCATCCCTGGTCAGCAAAAACTGTAACGCCTTCTTTCCTCCGATACTGCTCAAGGGAACCGTAAAGGCAATGCCCCCTCCGGGTGCGTCTATCTGCAGCTTCTGGCGCAGCTCCTTTTTCAGTGCAAGCCAGCCCTCTTCTTCCTGCACAGTAAAAATCACTGTTTTCTCCGTGGACTCCAGTCCCAGATAGTCCAACACATCACTGCTCGCTGTACCTGCACCCAGTGTCATAAAAGTGACTGCCAGACCGTTGTCCTTGTACAGCTTTGCATATTTGGATCCGTTTTTCCTGTCAACGATGGTGGTCGTCAAGTATAATTTTCCCATATATCCACCCTGCTTTGTGTTTTATATAACTCATTTTATACTCTACAATTCGATAATTTCCATATCACCGTAAGCATCCAATGAAACGAATTTCTTCTTGAGAACGCCTTTATGCAGGCTATTCTCTTTCATTCTAAATACCAAGCCCATGATCTGAATGGTGATCAGAGGCGTCATGGCCACCATAGCCACTACACCAAATGCATCCGTGATAATATTCCCACCTGCCACCTGACAAGCACCCATAGCAAAGGGCAGAAGGAAAGTCGCAGTCATGGGACCGGAAGCCACGCCGCCGGAGTCAAAGGCAATGGCAGTAAATATTTTCGGTACGAAGAAGCTTAGGATTAATGCCACCGCATAGCCCGGCACAATGAACCACATGATAGAAATACCCGTCAATACTCGCAGCATGGCAATTCCGATGGAAAAGGCAACGCCGATGGACAAGCTCAGACCCATGGCATGTGCCGAAATAGCTCCGGATGTCATCTCCTCCACTTGCCTGGTCAACACAAACACTGCCGGCTCCGCCAGCACGATAAAGTAACCGATGACCATACCGATGGGAATGATGATCCAGGAATAGGGAAGTCCCGCTATCGTCTGACCCAGATAGTTTCCTGCCGGCATAAAACCTACGTTTACGCCTGTCAAAAACAGCACCAGCCCCACATAGGTATAAGCAAGACCGATTAAAATCTTTATCAAAGCTTTTTTCTTCATATCTCTGGAAATCAACTGAAAAAGGCCAAAGAACAACACAATGGGAAACAGCGAGACAGCCATCTCCTTTATGTAAGTGGGAAGCTCTGTCACAAACAGACGTCCCAATTCCACCGTATTGTCAATAACCGGAATGCTCTCAGATACATTCTCCGTCTGATCCGGATGATAAATCATCCCCAGAACCAGCACTGCTAAAATAGGGCCAACAGAACACAGGGAAACCAGTCCGAAACTGTCATCCGCCGCACGTTTATCACTTCGAATGGCAGAAATACCAATACCCAACGCCATGATAAAGGGAACTGTCATGGGACCGGTGGTCACACCGCCGGAATCGAAGGCCACTGCCAGAAAATCTCCCGGTACGAGCAATGTAAGAGCAAAGACCAGTATATAGAATGCGATGAGCATGTAAGACAGGGCAATCCCAAACAGCATACGAAGCAGTGCAATCACAAGAAATACTCCCACTCCCGCAGCAACTGCCAGTATGATGACTATGTTGGGAATGGAAGGCACCTGCTGAGCCAGCACTTGCAGATCGGGCTCAGATATAGTGATGATCAACCCCATAATAAAGCTGATAATTGCCATAAGAAAGGCATTTTTCGTCTTTGTCATGGTAGTTCCCACTCTTTCACCCATCTGGGTCATAGACAGATCCACGCCAAAGGAAAAAAGCAGCATTCCCACGATCAGCAGCACTGCACCAATCAGGAAGGTCATCAGTATGCTGGGCGAAATAGGGGCGATGGTAAAACACAGCAATAACACGATGGCAAGAATGGGAAATACTGCTTTTAAAGTTTCATTCAGTTTTTCTTTTAATTTTGATCTACTGAACTGCAAGATAGGATCCGCCTTTCTCAAAAAATACAATCATTCTCTACCTACTATCTTACATAACACAGTACACGTTATCAACAGTTTTCTCGTAATTTTTGTATTATTGTTTCCCACAAACTAAATCTATGAAATAACTACCAATAAATTCGCATCTCAGTCGTAGTCAACACTCATCAGGCAAAGACCCTGAGCAGGTGCAGTGGGGCCAGCTTTCTGCCTCTCCTCCGCCTCCAGTGCTAGTCGAACCTGTTCCAGACTCATTCGGCTGCAGCCAACTTCCAACAGGGTTCCTACCATGATACGCACCATATTCTGGAGAAAACCTGTGCCGTGGAAAGTAAAACGCAGATAACCGCCCTCTCTGACAATCTCAATTCGATCCACCTTGCGGACAGTGGACTTTTTCATCCGGGGATTCACACAGAAATTCCGGAAATCATGCTCTCCCTTAAGAATCTCAGCAGCCTGACGCATCCGATCCAGATCCGGCTTTTCCTCCAGGCGGGTGTAGTATTTTCGGTCAAATACCGGCTTCACTTCGCCATCATAGCAGGTATAACAGTAGGTCTTGCCAATAGCATTGTAGCGGGCATGAAACCTGGGGGAAGCCTCCCGGATCTCCAGCACGGCGATATCGTCAGGCAGATAGCGGTTCAGATAATCCCGGATCTGCTCACAGGGCAGCTCTGTCTCCAGATTAACATTTGCAACCATGCCTCTGGCATGAACACCCCCGTCGGTGCGGCCTGCGCCGATGACCTCCACATCCTTCCCGCACATCACAGAAAGCACCGATTCCAGCTTGCCCTGTATCGTGTTCTGATCCGGCTGGCGCTGCCAGCCATAATACCGAGTACCATCATATTCTATGAGCAGCTTGTAATTTTTCATAAATGTATTATTCTCCTCTGACGATGCCGTTTTTCTTTTATCTCCGGCGCCGCTTGTTTTTCTTTTGCGTTTTGAATTATACTCGCAAACTCGCGCTTTCAGCGCTTTCTTGGCTGCTCCGCAGCCGTTTGCTCGTTAATGACGCATGAAAAACAAATGTCGCCTCCGGCGCCGCTTGTTTTTCTTTTGCGTTCATTATAATATAATGGAATAGCGAATGGCAAATTTTATCTGTGGAGCTTGTGAGATATTCGAGGATCGATTCATGGCGA
The DNA here is from genome assembly GCA_022511425.1 of Acetatifactor sp. Classification (GTDB taxonomy): domain Bacteria; phylum Bacillota; class Clostridia; order Lachnospirales; family Lachnospiraceae; genus Acetatifactor. Next base: position 44,966 of record JAFLRO010000004.1, on the reverse strand, counting down.
ACGGAAATGATTATTTGATTGAGAAGAAGCCGCTGAACGCGCTGATCATATTTGCATTGCCTATGATTATAGGCAATTTATTCCAACAGACTTACACGATGGCGGATTCCGCCATTGTAGGACGGCTGGTTGGGGAGCAGGCTTTGGCTGCGGTAGGTGCTTCCTACTCCCTGACCAATATTTTTATCTGTGTAGCCATCGGCGGCGGCATTGGCGCCTCTGTGATCGTCAGCAGATATTTCGGAGCCAAAGAGTACAATAAGATGAGGTTGGCGGTCTACACGGCTTTCATCGCCTTCCTGGTGGTGAGCCTGCTACTGGCTGTCCTGGGACTTTTATTGGGCAGGCAGATTATGATACTGCTGAACACTCCGGCTGATGTGCTGGATATGGCTTCCAAGTACCTCAGCATCTATTTTATGGGACTGCCTTTTTTATTTATGTATAATGTTGTGTCCTCCATGTTCAATGCCTTGGGAAAATCCAGGATTCCTCTGTGCTTCCTGATTTTCTCCTCACTGTTCAATATTTTGCTAGATTTTTGCTTTGTAAAGTATTTAGGCCTGGGTGTGGCCGGAGTGGCTTGGGCGACGCTGATTGCTCAAGGTATTTCTGCAGCGCTGTCCTTTGGTGTGTTTCTGACAGTACTTCATCATTTAAGCTATGACTCCGATCACTCCAACCTTAGAAAATTTAAAGAAAGTCATGACCTCATCCATGAGTGGGCAGAATCAAAAAAAGCAGTACCGGAGAGCCCACCGTTATCCGCCGGACTTTTCTCCCGGGAAGAGCTGTTCTCCATGACACGGATTGCCCTGCCATCCATCCTCCAGCAGTCCATTGTTTCCATCGGCATGATGCTGGTGCAATCCGTTGTAAATAGTTTCGGCTCCCAGGCATTGGCGGGCTTCTCCGCTGCCATGCGGGTGGAATCCATCTGCATCGTGCCCATGGCTGCCATCGGCAATGCCATATCCTCCTTCACCGCCCAGAACATCGGTGCCTGCAAAGAAGACCGCGTGTCAGAGGGCTATCGCGCGGCCAACAAGATGGTCATTTTCTGTGCTGTTATAATATGCCTGATCCTGGAGCTTTTTGCCCGGCCCATCACTCTATTTTTCTTAGGTGATGAGGGCACTCCCACGGCAGTGAAGACCAGCTTGGGATATCTTTACTTTATAGGCTGGTTCTTCTGCCTAATCGGTTTTAAAATGGCTGTGGACGGCCTGCTGCGGGGGGCGGGTGATATGAAGATGTTCACTGTCGCTAACCTTGTGAATCTGTTCATCCGCGTAACTGTATCCGTGACCCTGGCGCCAAGGCTTGGCATTGCCATGGTCTGGTACTCCGTTCCCATTGGCTGGTTCACCAACTGGGCTATCTCCTTTTCCCAATACAGGACGGGGAAGTGGCGAAAGGTGACAGAACCTGCTGAACGGACTCTATAATACTTTTCTCTCTTTCCACGGTGGTCTGAAACTCTCCGGGATTTCTGGTCAAAAACAGTATTTCGGAATCTTATCCCTCACACCGCACAAGCAGTTCTTCCCACCTTCTGTCGACCTCCTGTTGGAAGGCTTCAATCAGATACTCGTTGCCGGACTTGAACAGGTGCTTGAAGCGACCCTGCTTCTTCAGGAACTCCTCCAGGGGAAGTTTATTCTTGGGCTTGTAGTTTAAAATCCACTTGCCGTCAATGACCTCAAACAGAGGCCAATAGCAGGTCTCCACAGCTAGCTTGCAAATCTCGATGATGTCCGGTGTATCGTACTTCCAACCTCTGGGGCAGGGCGCAAGAACATTGAGAAATGCTGCGCCCGGAGTGTAAATAGCCCGCTCTGATTTCACATACAAATCCTTCATGTTGCCAATGAAGGTAGTCTGTCCCACATAAGGGATATTGTGAGCTGCCAGAATGCCCGCCAGATCCTTTCTGGTCTGGGGTTTGCCCTGGGACACGGTTCCGCTGGGAGTAGTGGTGGTATCCGCATACATGGGAGTTGCGGAGGATCTCTGGGTTCCGGTATTCATATAGGCGCCGTTGTCATAGCAGACATAGACCATGTCATGACCGCGCTCCATAGCGCCGGATAGAGACTGAAGTCCAATGTCATAAGTGCCGCCGTCACCGCCAAAAGTTATGAATTTATAATCCGAAGTAATCTTGCCCTTCTTCTTCAATACCCTATAAGCCGTCTCCACACCGGAAAGCGTTGCCCCCGCGTTCTCGAAAGCGCTGTGAATATAGCTGTCCTCATAAGCGGTATAAGGGTACATAAAAGTGGACACCTCCAGACAGCCTGTAGCGTTGCCCACCACAGCTCTATCCCCGGGGTGAAGCGCTTTCAGTACATTTCTCACCGCGATGGTTCCGCCGCAGCCAGCACACATTCTGTGCCCCGGCGCCAACCGCTCAGGTCTCGCCTGTATCTCCTTGAAGTCAAATGTCTGTTGTTCCATATGTCTATTGAACCTGCCTTTCTCTTTGAAAATGCTACCGACTAAGAACATCTTCTGTTCCATCCCTCAAACCCAGATAAGGATACTCCGAGAAGCTAACCTCACCCGAAGCCAGCTTTTGCAGCGTCATATAAACCTCTTCCATATCTTCTACTTTTACATCTCTTCCGGACAATCCGTACATGATATTTACGGTTTCTGCCGTGGCTTTTGCTCTGTAAAGCGCCGCTGTCACCTCAGCTCCCAGAGGACCGCCCTGGGCACTGTAGCTTTCTGCGCGATCCATGATTGCGATAGCTGTACAATGTTTCAAAGCAGTGCCGATTTCCTCAGCTGGGAAAGGACGAAATACCCGGATTTTCAAAAAACCTGCCTTAACCCCTTTGGCCCTGAGCGCATCCACCGCATCCTTAGTCGTACCGCACACAGAACCGATTGCAACCACCGCATACTTCGCATCCTCTAACTGATAACCCTCGAAAAAGCCGTAATGCTGGCCTGTAACCTGCTCAAATTCCTTCGCCACGTCCAGAATCACCTTTCTGGCTCTCTTCATGGCCTCTGCCTGAGCCTTCTTTGCTTCCATGCAGTAAGGTGATAATGCATAGGGCCCCACCGCCATGGACTCATCTTCTTTCAAAAGAAAGTGCTCCGGCTCATATTCTCCAACAAATTTACGTATGGGTTCATCGTCCCAGAGCGTGATATTCTCTACTGCATGGCTGGTAATAAAACCATCCTGACAGATCATTACTGGCAGATGCACGTCCTTATGCTCCGCGATCCTGTGAGCTTGGAGAAAGTTATCGTACACCTCCTGATTGTTCTCCGCATATATCTGAATCCATCCGGAATCCCTTGCTCCCATGCTGTCAGAGTGCTCCGCATTGATATTCAGGGGACCGGTGAGGCCTCTGTTCACCAAAGCCATAACAATGGGCAATCTGCTGGAGGCTGCCACATAGAGCACCTCCCACATCAGCGCCATACCGCAGGAAGATGTTGCAGTTATTGCCCTTGCGCCTGCTGCGGAAGCCCCCATGGCAGCGCTCATGGCGCTGTGTTCGCTCTCCACGGGGATAAACTCCGTGTCAATCTCCCCGTTGGCAATCATGGTAGCCACAAACTGAGGAATTTCTGTGGATGGTGTTATAGGAAAAGCCGGCATTACATCGGGATTTATCTGCTTTATGGCATGAGCCACCGCCTCATTGCCGGACATTCTTGTTTTTGTAGACATATGTACTCCTTTCGTATTTCACATTATATTTCCATGCACTTTTCCCGCTATTCCGTGGGCTGCTCCATCTCTATTGCGCCAAAGGGACATGCTTTGGAGCAGATACCACAGCCTTTACAGTGATCGTAGTCAAACTCCTGCCTTTTATTCTCCTTCACAAGGATGCAGCTATCCGGACAATAAGGCACACATAGCAAGCATTGGTTGCATTTTTCCTGAACCCATACTGGCGTCTGCGTCCGCCACTCTCCGGTGAAAAATAGCTTTGATGTGGCAGGTTCGTGAATCTGTAACCCTTCCGTCAGATCCTGCCATTTTGTATTTTCATTTATAAATTCCGCTTTTACTGACATTCCACTACCTCCTCCAACGCAAGTCTTAAAGCCTTTAGGTTGCCCTCCAACACCTCAGGTTTTCTGGCAAATTTATGCTCCAGCGAGGTTTCCATCTCCCTTAGAAATACCTCCATCTCCATTACATCAGAAATCTTCACCATTGCTGCCAGCATAGGGGTGTTGGGAAAATATTGTCCCAGAGTTGCCATGCACACCTTCCGTGCATCCAAAATATAGACCTTTCCGGAATAACCCTTCAATAAAGGCAGAATCTCCTCCGCTGGCTTTACAGTGTTGATCAGGATACCACCGTCTTCTTTTAAGCCAGCGGTCACATCTACCGTGTGCAAAAGTGTGTCGTCAACCACCGCCACAAAGTCGGGATCGTAAATATTGGAATGTACCCGGATCTCCCTGTCACTGATACGGTCATAAGCTGTGATGGGTGCTCCCATTCTCTCCGGACCGTACTCCGGGAAACCCTGTACCTGCTTCCCCGCTTGAAAGGCTACATCAGCTAACAGCAGTGCCGCAGTCTTAGCGCCCTGACCGCCCCTTCCGTGCCACCTTATTTCTGTCAAATGTCTCATGTCTTTCATCCTCTCTGTTCATTAAACAATTCATGCTATCCTGCAATCCGCGCTCGGTTCGTTACCCGCACAAAAAAACAACCACCCTGGTTTTTGCACAGGCTGGCTGTCTTGATTCATTCATAGAAAAGCTTCCACCGTAAAAGGTGAAAGCTCTTTTGCAATCCCATTTACGACATACCAGCATATGCGTCCCCTGTCACGGGAGGAACCCGTCGGCATCTACTCACCCATTGCTTTGGTGCCGCTACTCGGGAGGGATCTTCCTTTTACTCTACTCGTACCGCATCTCAGCTTGCGCGGCTCTCTGTGACTTTTAAGGTAAAAGTACTGTCTCCGTCAATGTATTTTCTTTACGCTTTATTATAGTGGCGCGTTGAAGCGTTGTCAACAATAATTTCCTATAAAAGCTGCGGGTTTTTTGCCGCTTCAAACATAGCCGGAGATATATGGCAATAACCGCTGGGATTCTTCTCCAAATATTTTTGATGATATTCCTCAGCAGTATAAAAATTTTCCAGAGGCTTTACTTCCACCGCCAGCGGCTTGTTAATCTTCCTTCTTCTCCTGTTTCTTCTCCTGCATCTTCATCTGCTCCCGCCCAAGCCGCCGGTACAGAACAAAATACATTGTCGAAAAGCACGCAAGGCCTCCCACCGCATTTGAAATGGGCTCCGCCAGAAACACTCCGTTTACACCAAATCCAATCCTTGGAAGCAGCAATGTCAGCGGCGCTACAATAATAGCTTTTCTCAACAATGAGAAAAAGATTGCATGCTTTGAATAACCCAGCGCAGTAAAAGAAGACTGCCCTGTAAACTGAAATGCCATAAAGAAAAACCCAAAGAAGTACACCCTCAAAGCCCTCTCTCCCGCTTCCATCATCGCTGCATCATCCACAAAAATTGACAGTAGAAAATGAGGTAATATCAAAACCATCAGCCAGGCTGCCAATGTGTATAAAATGCCCAGAGCTGCCGTGAAGCGAATACCCTGTCTGACTTTTGTATATTGCCTTGCACCGTAATTGTACCCCAATACGGGCTGAGCACCGCTTGTAAGGCCATGAACCGGCAGTGCAAGTATCTCTCTGACCGAATTTACCACGGTCATTATGCCTACGTACAGATCGCCTCCAAAAGTTTTCAGAGTGGCATTGCAGACCACTTGTACCAGACAGTTTGTTCCCTGCATAATAAAACCCGACAAACCCAATGTCGTTATTTCTCTGGCCAATCGCCAGTCCACTCTCAGATTTTTACGCTTAATGGTCAGCATGGCTTTTCTGCCCGTCAAAAAACGCAGCACCCAAATGCAAGAAACCATCTGGCTCAGTATTGTCGCCAATGCAGCTCCGCTGACACCCATATTCAGCCCAAAAATAAAAACCGGGTCCAGAATCAGATTCAGCACAGCGCCAATCAGGGTCGTAGCCATACCCATCCGCGGAAAGCCCTGAGCATTGATAAAGCCGTTCAGGCCTGTGGTCAGCATGGAAAAAGCCGTACCAAAGAGATAAATCCGCAGGTATGCATCCGCATATACGTACGAGGCATCACTGGCACCGAAAAGGTACAACACCGGTTTGCGGAATAGATAACACAACAGGAACATGATCAGGGACGTACCCAGCAACAGCGAAAAAGTGTTGCCCATAATTTTCTCAGCACGCTCCTCTTCCTTTGCACCTCTGGCTATAGAAAATAAAGGCGTTCCTCCGGTTCCAAACAGGTATGTAAATGCTGCTATGAGAGTGGTCAGGGGAAATACCAGCCCGATGCCTGTCAATGCCAGACTGTCGGTGCCGGGAAGATGTCCGATATAAACCCGATCGACAACATTATATAAAAGCTGCACAAACTGTGCCAGCATCAGCGGAATTGCTTGATAGATTATATTCTGCCAAACTTTTCCTCCTGAAAAATCGTTTGTCACTTTAAAGCCTCCTACTATATCACAGGCAAAGCAAGTGATTGACATTCATCGTTCGCTTTGAGTGAGCATGCTCCCTTCAGCTCACTTGCGCTCACCGCATCAATTACATCTTTATTATATTTATGATATGATTACATTTCTTTTATAAACTGCTAGAATAAATTATACCGCATTCAACTTACATCTACCATAAATATTTCAAAATTTGTAATTTTTGCAATTTCCCGCAAAATTCGGCAAAAACCCCTTTTTCTATATTCATTGCATACTTAACATGAAAATACTATCTTTAAAATCTGACATATTTGTTATATACTTTTTACATCGGGATTATTATGAAAGGGGTAGCTTATGCGCAACAATAATGAAGAATTTGATAACCTTGGAGCTCAAATAAAAGAGCTTCGTATCCAGATGAAGTTGACTCAGGCAGAGGTAGCTCAAGCCCTGAACGTGACTCCCGGCTATATAAGCAATGTGGAGAACAACCGTACAGCCATGTCACTTCGCATTCTCATGTATTATGCGAAGTTGATGAATATTTCTCTGGATTCCCTGATTGGCCGTGTTGAGCCGGAATACAGAAAGACTGCTCTGGACAACGAACTGCTTGAGCTCATCTCCAAAATGGATGACAGTGACAAAAGCAAGCTAATCAAGACTCTGAAGATCTGGAAATCCTGAATCTTTAGACAAGCCTGAAAACATGAAAGGCAGGGTGGCATAATTTCCGCCCTGCTTTTTGTGTCCAAAGAAGCTCGTATTTATGAAACCTTTTCTTATGGTTGGCATATGATAAGCCAGAGAAATTTTATAATGAAGGATTTGTCCAATGACCAGCCAATACCGATTCACCGACTGCACCAAAGATTATCTGACACAATTCTACACAATTCTAGATGAAATGATCCACAATATGGACTGTACACAATTGAACGACAGCATTTCACATAATTTCATCGTGCAGATGATTCCTCACCATCAGGCGGCTATCCAAATGTGTCAGAATGTACTGCAGTATACCAATAATACTGATCTGCAAAATATAGCAACCGACATTATCTCTACCCAGACACGCAGCATTCAAAATATGCAGAGTATATTGGGTCAGTGCAGCTGTGTCACCAACAGCTGTCAGGATCTGGATTTATATGGCAGACGATTCCATGAAGTGACCCATACCATGTTCCATGATATGGACTCCGCCTGCTCAGACAACAACATCAGCGCTAATTTCATCCGGGAGATGATTCCCCACCACGAGGGTGCCATCCGGATGTGTGAAAATGCCTTGCGTTTCTGTATCTGTCCCGGGCTTGCACCGATCCTGGAGGCTATCATTTTCTCTCAGACGAAGGGGATTCAGGAAATGCGCCAGCTGCTTAGGTGCATCACAGAACAATAGGCGGTACATTCTGACAGCTTCGCAGGAGATATGTTACGTCATCTTTCTATTGGAGTAGACGAAACTCCCTGGTATGAACAAAAGCTGCTCTAGCCAGGGAGTTTGTACTTGGTTGAGTTCACACCTAATCCTCCACCACAAAGCTCTCCAGGATCATTCGCTGAGCATCCTCTTTATAGTACAGATCCTCATAGACAGTGCCGGCGCGCCCAACCCTGGGGCCAACCTCCAAGCCATGAGCGTTCCCAACTTCTGAGACCACTTTACTCCAGCGGCCATCTATGTAACGCTCCTCAACATATCCTAATCCTTGAACATAAGAAAAAATAGCCTTTCCAGTAATCCTTTGGGTAGTCTCCGGATTTACCAGGCTCATCATTGCTTCTGCCAGTTCTGCTGCCAGGTATTTTTCCCGGTAAGGGAAGCTCTCGGCTTGTTCTCTTGTCAGAACAAATTCTGTTTTCACCTGCTTCTTACGCGACTTCACGGACAGCTGCTTTGCGACAGGTACGCTCTCTGATTGCTCGCCGTAGAAGAGCTTCTCCCGTTGACCGCCTGTAAATGAAGCAATCTCCTGAAGGAACCTCTCTCCATATCTGGCAAATTTGTTCTCACCCACTCCGTTTACATCAAGCATTTCCTCTTTGTCCAACGGTACTTTGACACACATATCCAGCAAAGTTCTGTCCCCGAAAACAATATAGGGAGGCAGTCCTTCCTCCCGGGCCAGCTCAGATCGAAGGGAGCGCAGCCTCTCGAACATATCAAGCCCTCTGGATGTAAGGATTTCAGAAATACGATGTCTTCCTGCAGCCTTTCTCCCTGATTCCCTGCTCTGATCTTCTGGCTGCGCTTTGTCTTTCGGGCTGCGCAGGAGCAGCGTTACCGGCTCCACGCCCTCCCGGCCTGCAAGGGATGCATCATACTTTTTCAACAAACTATAGCCTGCGGGAGTAATTTTCACCAGAGCGTATTTATCCATAGTAGTGCTCAGCAGATCCTCCTGAAACAGCAGGTTTATGATGTCCTTTATTTTCTCCTCACCCAGATACTCCAGCTTACCGTAGCTCTCACACTGTTCCAGTCCATAACTTCTCAGCTTTGCATTGTCACGCCCTCGCAATGTGCCCACAATTACGTTGATACCGAAGCGTTGGCGCAGTTCCCGAATGCAATTCATGACTTTCACGGCGGAGTCCGTCACGTCTTCCTCCTCATACTCCCTCAGACAGTTGGAGCAGTTGCCGCAGGCACAGGTTTCTATCTCTCCAAAGTATCGCAAAATATATTCTCTAAGACAGCGGGTGGTAGTGCAGTAAGTAGTCATAGCCCTCAGGCGGATCTCATCCCGCTCCCTGACGGTGTTAAACTCCTCCGGGGTCAAATCCGTAATCTCCTCCTTGCTGTCCAGCAAAAAACGGTTGATCATGATATCCTGGGGTGAATAGAGCAGGATACACTCCGACTCACTGCCATCCCGGCCGGCCCGTCCGGCTTCCTGATAGTAATTCTCCAGACTCTGGGGCATATTGTAATGAATCACAAAGCGAACATTTGATTTATCGATTCCCATGCCAAATGCATTTGTGGCGATAATCACCGGAGTCCTGTCATAGATGAAATTATCCTGGCTCTGTTTTCTCTGGTCATTGTTCATACCGGCATGATACTCCGCCACAGGAAATCCCTCCCGGCTCAAGAGCTCATAAAGCTTGTCCACGTTTTTCCGGGTGGCACAGTAGATAATCCCGCTGTCACCCTCATGCTCCCTGAGATATTCCCGGATGAACCGATCCCTCTGACGCACCTGCTCCACGGCAAAATACAGATTCTTTCTATCAAAACCTGTGACTAAGGTCTGAGGATTTTGAAGATTCAGCACACAGAGAATATCCTCTCGCACTTCTTTTGTGGCAGTGGCGGTAAACGCACTGAGGATAGGACGTTTTCTGAGACTGCAGACGAATTCCAGGATTTTCAGATAGCTGGGGCGGAAGTCCTGCCCCCACTGGGAGATGCAGTGAGCTTCATCCACCGTCACCATAGAAATTTCTACGGAGTTTGCAAAGTGTAAAAACTCATAGGTTCCCAGGCGTTCCGGAGCTACATAGATAATCTTGTACCGGCCTGCAGCAGCATACTGTAACGCCTTGGTGATCTGTCCATCGGTGAGAGCACTGTTGATATAAGCAGCATGGACGCCCGCATCATTCAGAGCCCGTACCTGATCGTTCATCAGCGAAATCAGGGGCGATATCACCAAAGTAATTCCCGGCAAAAGCAGCGCCGGGACCTGATAACACAGGGATTTTCCCGCGCCGGTAGGCATAATTCCCAGCACATCCCGACCTGAGAGGATGCTATCAATCAACAACTCCTGCCCGGGTCGGAAGGTGTCGTAGCCGAAGTATTTTTTTAGGATGTCGTGTTTTGTCATTGTTTTTCCTCTATTTCAAATTTGCTTGGTGACATACATTAACATAGTTCAATTTTACAAATTAAAATAATATTAAATCTAAGGATTGGGTATGTCAGGATATTATTTATATTTTGGATCACTGCTCATTGACAGGACGATAAGCGCCCTCAACAACCTGAATAGATGAGATGAAATCATTATAAGCCATATATAATATTGCGTCAACCCAAAAGAGTGGGGCTGACACCTCACTCTTACTCTGACATATCTGTACAATAAAACTCCCTTATTTTGATTCATTTACCAGCTGCTGCCACCGGGCATCCTCTTTGAGGAACCCGAAGGTTTCCTCATCCCGAAAAGACTCTAACATGTTTTTCCGCAGCTTATCCGTAAATTCCTCCCTGGGCTGCCGAAAGGTCATGTGCCGATAGAGATCGGATTGAACAAAACCGTTGATTTCCGGAAAAGCGTCCAATATCTTGGACATAATTTCAATGGCAGTATCAGCATCCTGTTCCAGGATTGCCAGCTCCAGGCCACCGGAGACCTCATGCCATGCGCCCATCTCAAATACTTTTGCCAGCTGATGCTGCTTATCTATCAATCGATGAGCCCTCTCCCTGTCATCTTCCTTCAGAGCCAGCTGAGTGAGGCTCTGGAACGTTGCACTCATCATCTGATAACCGGAAAACAACATTTCTTCATAAGTCTTCCAAGCTTCCTCCGTCCGATCTGTCATGCTGTAAATATATGCCTGCTTCCAATGCCGCATCGGGTCCTCCCGAGAGAAATATTCCAGATACTTCTCGGCTTGCTCATACTGCTTATTTGCCATATAAAAGCTAAACAGCGAATCCGCAGCACGGTAGCGGATTTCCTCCGTCTGACTTTTCAAAACTTTTATGTAACATTTCTCGATGAACGTCTCATACTGTTCATCCGGTATCTTTTGGATCATTCGCTGGGCATTCAGGATTATTGCCAACGACAAAATTAATTCTTCACTGTTGGGATAGGTCTCCATCAACTCCTTGGCCCACTGAAAAACATCGGCATAGCCCTCTTTCTCAAAGCGCCGGTCTGCCTCCTGTATATAAGAGTTGATTTCCTCCCGGGTCAACTCCTCCCGAAAGGAAAGCAAGGTGTCCAGCGTAATTCCCAGCAATCTGGCAATGGGCGCAAGAAGCATGATATCCGGCATGGTATTCCCACTCTCCCACTTATTCACCGCTGGCGCCGTCACTCCAAGTCGGCTCGCCATCTCTTCCTGGGTCAGATTTTTCTCTTTTCTGTATTTTCTAATGATTTCTCCTATCTGCATCATCAGATAAGCCTCCTTTTGCAATTTGCAGCGGCCTCTGCTGTTATTTAGCATATCAGGCTTTCTGAAATTACACAACTGACCATTAGTTAAATATTGCTTATATTTTTTAACCATTATTTAATATATAGCCGGGTTGGGAAATACCGGCTCCCATATTGGGTCTGACAGCAGCATAAGTGGCATCCAACACAAAGACTGCCAGAAGCCCCAGCATCAACCCAGTCCTCCAAGTCTTGGGCATTCTAAAGTACCATTTGTCATATAGGGGAAGAAAGACACATACCAGAAGAGCGCCGCCCAGCCCGAAGATGACCGCACCGGCAAGGCAGATCCGTCCATGTAGGTTCAAGAAATGGCTGCTGTAATCCCACCAGCGGATTCCCCAGAGCATCTCCAGAAAAGAGCTGGTGAAATATTCCAACACAGAACAAATTGACATGGAAAGCAGAAAAACCAGAGCAGGTTGCTTTCTCAGACGCCGCAATAACAAACATAGCAGGAGCCCACCTGCTCCGTAGATGGGCAGATAGGGACCTCTGTACACGCCTCTGTTGATCAGGGCATGATCTGTCACCAGGAAAAGCGCTACCTCCCAGAGCCAGCCCACAAAGGCCAGCAGGAAGAAGAGCAGCACATGATAATCAAAAAAATGAACGTTCCGTTTTGCATCCATAGATATAGAATACCCTATTTTTTTAAAATTACACTTATATATTGCTCTTTTCCGTCATCTCGCCTTTTTTCCAAAACCACCGCCAATACATTTATTGGCAAATAACAATTTCTATGTTACCATAATATAAGCAGTCAAACATCCGTGCAAGCACGGTTACTTGGCTCATTGCTCACGGAAATAAACCATTTTACAGGAGGACACTATCATGGCGCAAAAAGCAAAGATAACCGTGCATCCCTTATTTGCCATCGGTGAGATCTCACCCAGACTCTTCAGTGCCTTTTTAGAGCCAATCGGCACCATGGTAAACGGTACAATGTATAATCCCAAGCATCCTACTGCTGATGAACAGGGATTCCGTCAAGACTTTATCAAGGGGATCAAGGACGCGAACCTTACAGCTGTCCGTCTGCCCGGTGGCAACTTCGTTTCCTGCTGGGACTGGAAGGATTCCATCGGACCAAAGGCAAATCGTAAAACTCATTTGGATATGGCATGGCATCAATACATAACAAACGAAGTTGGCCATGACGAATATCTGCAATGGGCAGAAAAGGTGGGCGCAGAACCACTGTACACCATTAATCTTGGCACCGGGAACATCCGGGATGCCATTGATATCGTAGAATATACGAACCATGAAGGAGGCAGCTGGTGGTCCGACCTGCGCCGCCAGAATGGCCATGAGAAGCCCTATGGAGTAAAGACCTGGTATTTGGGCAATGAGATGGACGGTCCCTGGCAGCTGGGCTCATGGGAGAAGGATCCCAAGGGCTATGGAATTACTTGTAATGAAGTGTCAAAGGCAATGAAGTGGGTTGACGAGTCCATTGAGACCATTGTCTGTGCTTCCTCTGCACCCTTTATGGCTCACTACCCCCAGTGGGAGGAGGATGTCCTCACGGAGTGCTATGAGACCGTGGATTATATTTCTCTGCACCACTACCACATTGCGCCTCCCGGTGATTTTAAGGCACTGCTGGGTGGTTCTGTCTATTATGAGGATTTTATTAAAACAGAGATTGCCATGTGCGACTTGGTTCAGGCGAAGATGCGTTCTCCTAAGAAAGTCATGATCTCCTTTGACGAATACGGTACCATGGCACGTCCCAACGATAAGCTGCATCCGGGCTATGGGCCGCACAATATGGCTGCTGCACACTACCGTTTCGATCCCAACCGGAAATATGTGCGACATGATCCTGACAAGATGGAGGATAGAGTCTTCCCCGGCGGTGACATGATCCATGCACTGACCTTAGCCTCTACACAGCTTGCATTTCTTCATCATGCGGATCGTGTGAAAATTGGTTGTATGACAGGTGGCCTGGGTGCTCTCTGTGCCTCCAATCACGACCATGTATGGAAATCCGCTTCCCACTATGTGCTCACACAGCTGATGCAGTATGCCAAGGGCACGTCCCTACAGACTGCTGTGGAAAGCGAGACCTTTGATATTCCCGGCTATGCCATCAATGACACCTCGGAATATCCCGATAAGGAAGGCATCAATTGGGTGGATTCCGCCAGTGCTTGGGATGAGGAAAATGGAACTCTCAACATATTTGCCATCAATAAAAATCCCGATGCAAGCTATCCTTTGGAAATTGATATTACCGCTTTCGAGGGATATGAACTCGAAGAGCACTTAGAACTGTATAGTGAGAACTTTGAGGCAAAGAACAGCTATGAGGATCCGAATATGATTCATCCTCGCCAGAATACCGCCGGCGTTTACCGCGAGGGCATTTTGAGATCCAACCTGAAGCCACTTTCCTGGAACCTGTTCTGCTTTAAAAAAAACTAAATATTATTACAGAATGATACATCAATATCTTTTCGAAGCGTGCTCCGGACACACAATGAAGAAGAGCCGATAAAATCAGCTATCGGCTCTTCTTTATCAGTTTCTTTTCTCTAATGATGCGCTGTATACTCTTCTCAGACAGATAGTATTTGACAGCCAGCCGGGAAGTTGTCTCACCCGCCAGGTAATCTGCATAAATCTTGTCGTTTCTTACAAGGAGCGCTCGTCGCGTCTCCGTCTGAGTTCCCCACTCCAGCCGGTTTTCCGCCTTTCTGGGAATATAAAGATTCTGTCCGTCCACATATTTCTGTATCAGCTCTATCACTTCAATTGGTAGAATTTCTTCTGCTTTTATATAGCTCATGCCTGCCTCCTAAAATTATATTCTCAGGATCAGCAATGGCTATAACAATTGTGATTCCGATTGCAATAGCCAATGCTATGCAAGCGTAACATATCTCCTCATAGAACAGGCCTCCTTCCATAACAATTTGATAAACATACTCCCACTGCCTTTGCGTCAGTAAAATCATTTTCATGAGTCAGGATGATTGAACTAATTGTTAAACATTTCCCTGAATGTAAAATACAATGCCACCGTCGAAATCATACCGGCTCCCCATGCAAACTCGAAAAGCCCAAATATCGGCGAAACAAGCGCAATCAAAAGGCAAGATAGCTTCTCAGCAGATTGAATCCTAAGCCCATATTTAGCAAGCCTTCCTATTCCCCACCAAATAAATATAATAAATAAAATCATCACAGGATAACCATAATTAATACCGTAGTCCAGATAAATATCATGAGCGTGCCCCACCCAATAGCCTTTCGCAAGCTGGAAGCCTTGTTCATCATTGGGCATACCCCGCAGTGATAAATGCGTAAAATACCACTTATAAATTGTATATCGCACTTTAATCGCGCTCTTAGCTTCTTCATCTGACAATACCGGAATCTTATCCGGATCTGTTTCGAGTATTTCTACCTTAGTTTCATTCTCCGAAGGAACAGCATCTGAAAAATCATCATTTACAGATTCTATGGGTCGGGAAGCTAATTCTGCCTCTGTCGTTTTTTCCTCATTTAAAGCATCCTGTTGGGGATTCGCTGCTCCAAACCTTCCTAATACAGAGTTCATAAGTTCTGTGAAGGTTATGTATTTCGACGAGTTTCTATCATCCCATGAATGTACTCTCTGTTCAGAATACCCCTCTTGAAAATAAAAGAGAACATGTGGATGTATGGTCGGTATATAGCGTACTGCCAAGTAAGTTATCGGCATTAATGTAACAAAAATCAGAACTAAAAGTGCCCCCATTTTAATAAACACTTTTTTCTCTGTAACTCTACAATATGCCAGTAAGAAAAAGATAGTAACAATAAAAACGGTTAAATAACCGGAACGAGATGCTGTCATAAAGATAAAGGAGTAGCAGACACCAGCAAGCAGAAAATAAAATACTTTTACTACTTTCTTCCCATTTTCTTTAATTAAAAATAGTATTTTAGAAAAAATTGCCGAAAGGCATATACACAAAAATATAGCATTATTATTTGGATTGCAAAAATTACCACAATATCGAACCCTATCATAAGGTCTGCACAACAGTGCATGTGCCTGAATGACTACGAAAGCCAGGACGATTCCGTTTAACATACCTTTAATTACATTGGTGCGCTGCTCAGGTGTCTGCTCCGTCAAATAAAAACTTAAAAAAAGAATAAAGTAGCATTCCGGCCACAAATTATCACTTCTCGAAAAAATCATTAAAATTAACATTACTATCCATATTACAAAAAGTGGCAGATAGAACCTCGGACGGTATTTATTAATAAAAATATTAATTCCGGTATAGATAAAGCAATATCCTATTAGAAATATGCCAACTGAAATAATAATGGTATCTGCCGTTCGATATTCCCCTCGTTCAACAATAACCATAGGAGTAAAAATGATGCCTAGAACGATGCCCAGTACACTCCATAATATATAGGGTATTTTATACTTAATGATATCACTCCATTTATAATGGGTCATTAGAATCAATGCCATTACAATACCGGTGATATCCCTTGACAGGTCTATGATGCCGGTATTCAATGAGACTGTTTGCATCTGTTGCGTTGCTACGCAGACTGCAAAAAACCCAAGCGCTACAATTATATTTTGAATATTTACTTTCGTCAGATTTGATTTAAATATATTCATATGAATCCTTTCTTTACGCTCAATTCAACCGACTTTGCTTTTAAATTAGGGTTTTGTATATTGGGTATATCATTGGATTGTTACAGAAATCAATTTTGCCTCTCATAAACTGCGATTCGCTCTGTTTCAGCAATCTTTCTGTAACCCTGCTCCAAAACAAGTCGTTCTACCGCACCTCCGGGCAGCAACGCAATATAGGACGAATGAAGCTCTGCAATATGATCAACCACATACTCCTGAGTACAGTAATTGATGGCAAAACCGTCTGGCATTGCATAAATTAATCCCCATGGCACATAAGTGTTTTCTCCATCTACAGTATCGAACCAAAGCCAGATTATGGTATTCTCGTAGGGATCTACGGTGTCAGTCTGTAATTTCATCTCAGCATCCACCTGGATTTCCAACTGCTCCAATTCCTGTTTAACCATTCCGTCATCATAGGGTACCTGCCAGTCATAGGGTTCAAGTGCCTTGAATAGAAATAAGTAACTACACACTACCATAGCAGCCAGCTTCATCACCAGCACCCGCTTCTCCGTCACTCCCAACAGCAACAGTCCCAATACAATAAAACTCATCAGATGTCTTGCACCCTGCTCCTGTGTGTAAAACAAAAACAGAGCCAGAATCATACCTATTACGCTAATTCCATAATGCCAATACATCCACCGCAGAGCCACCCGTTCCTTTTTCACATACGTCATCCCCAGCCATATAGCAGCGAGAATCAATAAAAAGACGGTAATTGCATACAGTGCACCAGGAAAAAGACCGGTACTTACTCCCTGTAATAAATAATAATATAACAAGCTGCAGAATCTATCATACAAAGTTTGACTCACATTTGCGAAGCCGGCACCAACTCCATCTGTGGCAAAAAGACTCAGCCAGTCCATATCAATAATTGCTCCTATATAGGGTGCGGTGGCATACTTGGCAATGACAATATAACTCACTACTGCTGACAGAAAAACCCCTGCAGAAATTGCTGCTCCCTTCCATCTATATCTCTTTACGCAGAAAAAAACAGGCAGCAACATAAACAGCATCAGATAAGGCCTAGATAGAGAAAAAAACAAAGTAATGGCAAACAAGGAAACCAAATATCCCCACGACGGTTTATGTATCCATGCAACCGCACAGCCTGCAAACAAGAGGGTCAAAGCTATAAAAAGAGATTCCGGTGTACCTGACAATAAAAATCTTGTATAAGGAGTAAATAAAGCGAGCATGCCTAATATCCAGGCGCTCTGCCGCTTTCCCGGACGTGCCAGCAGATAAAAACCTCCCATGCAAAGCATTGTATAAAAAATATTTGCATAAACAGGAGCTGTTAAATTCCAGCCAAACAGCAATCCCCAAAGACACCATGGCAGCAACATGACTGGATTCCATGCTGCAAAATACAGGCTTTGTGCATGAGCCTCATTATAGCCAAAATAACCTATCGGCCATCCATGCTTTACCACCGCTTCTACCTGCTTGTAATACATCAATTCATCATTCCAAAAAGATGCCGGAAGATATACCTGGGCGATGGTCTTTCCGTTCCATAGACTCCAAATCATTGCGCATATCAACGGAAATAGAGCAAACACTGTCGTCATGGTCAGTACTGTACTATGCCGCTTTATCCACTCTGTCGCACTTCTCATCAAATTTACCTCAGCTTGTGACAAAATAACATCACAGGAATTTTATATGTCATCACGTGTCCGCATTCCTTTTCTATTCTACTACTTACATCCTATAAATGCAATTCGTATTATCTTGATCTAGTGGCTGAATCCGAAATCAAACTTTGATGCATCTGCTCTTAGGGCTTATCACTTTTAAAGGTCCACAATTTATTGACTATAAAGTTCAAAGGTACACTGAAAATCAGATTGATTAATGGAGCTATATATTTTGATATTCCTATCACGGATATCCATAGCCATGACAGGATATTATTCAGGATAATACCGGTAAAACCATACGCTATGTATGTTTTCAGCAAGGTCTTCCAGATGCTCTGGTGATTCCCTTGCTCCACAGTAAAAACTATACGGTTATTCCAGTAGAAAGCCCACAAAACACTAAGAATAAATGAAATAATATTACCGGCGATATAATCCCAGATAACCTGATAAGGCTGTAACAGGAACAGTACCACTACATTGAGCAAATAACTGATGGCTGTATTAGACACTCCCACTATGCTAAACTTTATAAACTGTACTACTGTTTTTGTCAGTCTGTCATCGGGAGTTTTCACAATGGCTTTCAAGACCTTTCTTACCATGACTTCCAACAGATTATCCATACACTGATATAGTCCTCTCTTTATTTCTATCCATCACAATGAATCTATTGAAATTCGTTGATTGCATCTATCACATAAGTCTGTTCTTCCTCTGTCATTCCATTATACAGAGGGATAGAAAGTACTGTATTCGCATATTTCTCTGTAATAGGAAGGCTCCCAATGGGAATCCCCAGATACTGATATGCCTCCGATAAATGCGGTGGAATTGGATAGTGGATGATGGTTCCGATTCCTTTCCCATCCAGCCAGGAAATGAGTTCTTCCCTACGATTCGTCTTAATGACGAACTGATGCCATATGTGGGTGGCTCCGCTCCTGATACCCGGCAGCTGGATGATTTCATTTTTTAATTCCTTCAGATAACGTTCGCATATCCTTCTCTTTTCTGTTTCCAGTTCCGAAAGATGCGAAAGGCGAACTCTCAAAAAACCCGCCTGTATTTCGTCCAGACGGGAATTGGTCCCCACTACTCGATTGTAATAACGTTTTTCACTGCCATAATTCCGAAAGACTCGGACATCGTCTGCTATTTTAGAATCATTTGTAGTAATAGCTCCTCCATCTCCAAAAGCACCCAAGTTCTTGGATGGATAGAAAGAGAAGCAGCCGATATCTCCAAAAGTTCCTGTCATCTGTCCATCGAAACGGGCGCCGTGGGATTGGGCGCAGTCTTCCACCACGCGCAGACCATATTTTCTTGAAATCTCCATAATAGGAGTCATGTTTGAGGCTTGTCCATACAGATGAACTACCAAAATTGCCTTGGTCCGTTCCGTTATCTTTTCTTCAATCTTAGAAACGTCTATATTATAATATTCATCGGGTTCCACAAAAATAGGTGTTGCGCCATTGATAGTGATACTCATTACGCTGGCAATATATGTATTGCCCTGAACAATCACCTCATCCCCCTGACCTATTCCAAGAACCCTAAAAGCAATCCACAGAGCATCCAGGCCGCTTGCCAGTCCCACACAATATCTGCTCTCATTAAAACGAGCAAATTCTTCCTCGAAGGCAGATACTTCTCTGCCGAGCACATACCACCCGGATCGCAGAACATCCAGCGCTTTTTTCTCAAATTCTTCCTGATAGAGATAAAATCCCCTGTCAAGCCTATTGGGCATTATCTTCATCATTTATTTGTCCTTCCCATTTTTCAAATCCGATGCCAGCCCATGGCATCCCACGGTCAAAAGTATACTGCCATGGGTAAACTTGTTTACCAGTTTTTTTATCTTTGATTTTAGAGACATCACATTTCATTCGGGCTGGATTCCCTAATGCAACCATGCCGGAATCAACATTTCTGGTGACCACAGCACCTGCTCCTACCAATGCCCCCCTACCTATTGTCACACCGGGCAACACAATGGAACCTGCGGAGACAATCGCGTACTCCTCAACGGTAACACCCTGTAGATTCTCAGAGGGCGGGTTAGGATCATTTGTTAAAATCACATAGGGAAATATCCATGCATATTTTTTTACTACACTTTTCTGACCGATGTGAACGTTACTATGCATATTCACATAATCCTGAATGTCACAATTTCCCTGAATATCGCACAGAGTTCCAATCCTGACGTGGTTGCCAATTCTGCTGTTTTCCCTTATTGTGACTCTATGTCCCGTCTGTAAATAATCTCCAAGATCATTATCTCCATATATAATAGTTTCACTTCTGATAAGTGTCCCCCTGCCAATAGTGAGGGGATGAAAATGATTCTTCCTGTCAGCATAAAAGTCTACTAAATATTCCCCTAAGATACATCTAGCCCCTATAGTACTGTCATCTAAAACTGTAACATTGTCCCTTATAATAACACCATAGTCGAGATAAACATTATTTCCGATATAGACATTATTCCCAATCTTGCAATCACTACAGATAACCGTACCGTTTCCAATACTAACGTTTTCACCTAGCAATACATTCTCAGCTATCTGCATTTGAGACTTATCAATATTCATTTTGCAACCTCCCTTACATGAAATGATGTAAAATAACAAGCCCATGTATTAGAAAAACTGCATACTATATTTATTATGTGTTGTTTCTCATTACCTCCCCCGAAATTATCCGGGATATATTCTTCTTTTAGCATACTGTACCATCTCAACGATTTGTATTCTCCTCTCAACAATAGATGATTCCGAAATGTTCCTTCATATACAAACCCACATTTTTCATAAAGTCGGATAGCTTTTTGATTGTCAGATAATACATTCAGATATACTCTATGAAAACCAAATTCTTCAAAAGCAATCCTAAGAATTTCTTTTGTAGCCCAAGCAGCAATTCCTTTTCCTTGAGCACACTTTCGAAGATTAATGGCATATTCAGCATTTGATGAGACCAGATCAACACTTTTCAGACTAATGGTACCCAAATAGTCACCGTTATCGTCAGCTATCGCGTAATGAATATCTTTCCCATCTATAGGCTCAACTTCTGCGGTACATATAAAATGCCGGGCATCTTCTCTGGTATAATCAGCCATAGTGACATGAAACATTTCTGTATTTCAGGATCATGCATCCATTCAAACATTCCATTAATATCCTTTTCTTCCAACGCTCTCAAATGCAAATCTTGTCACCTCGGTTCATTTTCATCCTCTATAATGTATGTCGGGCGGTTTCGGGATGCATCGAAAATCCTCCATAGATATTCTCCAAGTATTCCTAATGTGAGCATAATCACACCAAAACTGAAAAGATTAAAAATAAATAAGGTTGTCCAACCGCTTACTTCGATCATGCCCGCTAATTTAAAACACAATACAAGAACTGCCCAAATCAAAGATCCTATAAAAGAAAGTGTTCCAACTATTGTAACAATTTTTATAGGCAGAGTGGAAAAACTGAAAAGAGTATCCGAAACTAATCGTATCTTCTTCTTTAAGGTCCATCTGCTGGTACCGATCTCCCGTGCAAGTCTTGTATAATAAATCTTGTCCGTCTTGAACCCGCTCCACAAAATCTGTCCTGTCAAAGCACTGTTCTTTTCATCCAGCGCCATCAGGACTCCGATTACCTTACGATCTAAGAGATATACATCAAAACCACCTTTAGGCATGTTAGGAAGAGCCGTTTTGCGTACCAACCAGTAATACAAATTGGCAAACAATGTCTGCCGCTTACTTTCTTCCCTGCCTTCCCGCACTGCTAAGACAACATTGTGACCTTTCTCCCAGCTTTTCACCATATCAAGAACCAGTTCAGTAGGTTCCTGCAAGTCTGCAGCCTTCACAACTGCACAGTCACCGGTACAATTCGACAGCCCGCAAAGCATAGCGGCATGGGAGCCAAAATTTCTGGAAAGGCTGAAAATTCTCAGGTGGACATCTGCGGCTGCCAGTTCCTGCATAATGCCATAGCTGTTATCCTGTGAACCATCGTTCACCATGACAATTTCCCATTCATACTCTGTATGGGAGTATAGTTTTTCCTGAATGTCCTTGTATAAGAGCCTTAGGTTATCCTGATTGTAGTACACAGGAATTACAACGGATATTTTCATCTATTTATCCTCATCTGCAACCATATTTACAAATTCATTATAGTCCCGAATGTACTCCTCCGGATCATAA
Source organism: Acetatifactor sp. (assembly GCA_022511425.1). GTDB lineage: Bacteria > Bacillota > Clostridia > Lachnospirales > Lachnospiraceae > Acetatifactor. The sequence continues at coordinate 22,656 of JAFLRO010000004.1, read as the reverse complement.
TGTTCCGAAGAAAGGCAGAGCAATACGGAATCTTCACTGAAATCATACATGTCCTTCCAGATCATTTGGGGAAGATATATTCCTGTATGTGGACGGTTCAAAGAAAAAACAGCCTCATTTCCCCGACCGTCCTTTACCTTCACTTTGCAAGTGCCAGCCACATTAATCAGAAGAAACTCACTTCGCCTGTTAGCGTGTTGACCTCTCACTACATTTGGCGCTGAACCGTATATATAAAATATACGTTTGATATCAAAGGGAATATCCTGCATACCTTCAACAATGACCAAATGTCCCCGTTCGTCTCCTTTTTGTGAAAACTCCAGTAATTGTGCACCAATATGTTTGGACATAATTCCTCCTGTATCATGCGACATATTATATTATTGTTCTTTGAAAATAAGCTCTGTAGTATAAACTTATAAACATCCCATGTTAGCACAATAGCCTGCTCAATTAACCCCTCGGTCATCCAATAAATATTGTATTTAGTTTAACATAAATAGTAACAATGTCAAGTTAGGCGCGCAATCCCTTCATACTAGCGGAACCCGCACCCATCCCCTGCGCCTGATAAATCAGGATATCTCCCACCATAATCTGGGTGAGATCTGCCGGTACGATCACTGCGCCATCCCTGAAAAGTACCACGATATCAATCAGGTGCTTTTCTTCTGCTGCTTTTACACATTTTCCCGCAAAAGGGCTTGTCTCATCCACAGTAATGCTTACAGTCCCCCTGACGCTTCCACTGGCTTTATTCTGGTTCTGCATCTGTGTATAACGCTCCACAAAACCTGCGGAAATAATACCGGTAGGAATTGCAACAACACCTACACCAAGAAATGATATGACGATTGCCATAGCCTGGCCTAAGATTGTAACAGGATAGATGTCTCCGTATCCCACCGTAAGAATCGTGGACATACTCCACCATATTCCCGAAAAAGCATTTTGAAATACCTCGGGCTGTACCTCATGTTCCGCGCTATACATACAGAGGGATGATGCCAACATCAGCATCAGAATGATGAAAATAGAAGATATGAGCTGGTTCTTCTTTTCTTTCAGTACAGAAGTAATCACATTAAAGGAGTCATAATAGGCATTGATCCGGAATAAGTGCAATATTCTGACCACCCGCAGCATCCTGAGAGCAACGAAACCGGATAAGAAGAAAAAAGGTAAAATTGTACACAGATCCACAATTCCGTCAAAGGACACAAGAAACCGCAGGATTGCCCTCGCTTTTCCCTTATCCGGATATAGGTACTCTGCCGTCCAGATTCTAAGCAGATACTCAACACAAAATATGATGACCGTAATCGTCTCAATAGTACGCAGAATTGGAAGATATGCTGCCGCTTCCTCAAAGGTCTCCAAGAACAGTACTGCAATATTCGCCAAAATCACGATAACAATGAACAAGTCGAAGGTGCGGCTCACGAAATCATCCCTCTTACCGATCTGGATGATATCAAAGATACGTTTTTTCTTTTTCTCACTGATAAATTGTCTCATATAGAATCCTTATTTTACCATGTATGACTTTTCATTGATTTATTGCAGTTTTGATTATAACACCTTCTTCCAGTCTTTACCACAAATTATTCGCGCATACATCCATCATTATTCACACTTGCATATATCACCCCCATATGCCCCGCCATATGTCAGAACACAGAACAGCCGCCGGGGTATTACTGCACTCCGGCGGCGTCACAACATTATGAATCAATAAATAATTATTCATCTTCACTATACTTCCTCTTCAACTTTTTATTAATTTCATCTGCCTGCTTTTTATCCAACCAGTATGCGGCAAAATACACCAGAAAATAGACGACTGCCACAGAAATCACCATCATTATGATCCCTTGAATATTTAGGTTCATCCATTCAAACCAACAGCCGAACAGAATCATGACCGCACACAAAACAAAATAATGTATTACAGTTTTTATAATAAAGACACGTCCACTATCCTGCTCAAAAGGACGAAAAACCACCGTCACAAACGAGGTCACGAATCCTGACAGCATAATCTGCCACAAAGTACTGGCAGGAACAACATCCCCGCCCGAAAGCTGTACATTAGCGGCCCAGACGAACAAAACACAAGTTGTTATATAAAAAAACCATTTTAAAAATTCAGACACTTTCTTCATCGCTGCCTCCTAAATCCCAAGCTTCTTTTTCAGTTCCATCACATACTGCCGGTTAATGATGATTTTTTCATCATTCTTCAGTTTTGCTTCAAACCGTCCGTTCAACAGAGGCCTGATATAAGCGATCTTCGCCACATTTACAATGGCCGACTTGGATATCCTCAAAAAATCCGTATTGGTGTATTCCTCCTCGATCTCATACAGCTTCTTATGCACCTCATAGACACCCTTGCTCGCATAAGCATAAACCCTATTGTCAACAGATTCAAAATAGAATACATCTTTCGGTAAAAGCTTCACGATCTTGTCATCCACATATCCTGTCAGTTGAAAGCTCTCCGTTTTCAGGGAAGATATCAATTTCATGAGTCTGTCGTCCAGAGTGGAGCAGCGCACGATGATCTCGTCTTCTTCTCCTTCTTTCGGCGTCTCTATTGTAATTTTCATCTATCCGACTTCCTTCCATATTTTAACGCCATGATACCCGCAGCCAGTAAAAGGATGCCACACAGGAATAATCCCAGCCATTCTTCCGTAATTCCGATTGTCCTGTCAAAGACATCGAGATGAATTCCCGTTACAATCCGGTATTCTTCCAATACCTCCTCCGGCACTCCCGAAAACGTGATTTCTGCAACCGCTTCTGTCATTACACTCCTGAACATGGAAGTTCCATAGATTATCGGGGTACATTTCATGAGAGTTCCAATCGCCGGAGAAAGAGAGCCGATGGGTATGTAGATCCCTCCCAGGAATCCCACCAGAGTACCTATCACAGTTCCAATTCCACTCCAGGCGCCTTCTGTTTTCGCCGCCATTGCCAACAGGTACATAAAAGCCGCATAAACAAATGAATTTACCAGAATCAGCCCTATTAACTGTACATGTGTAAGAGGGGAAAATGCATCCATTCCCTTTATTATACCATAGATTTCCGTTATAAAAAGCGTTATCGTACATACCAGAACGGAAGCAGTCCACGCTGCTGCCATATAGCCGCCGGTAATGATTCCACGGCTGACCGGTGCGGTATAGATTGAATTCATCTTCCCCGTGACCCGATCCTTTATCATCACTGAGTAGACTGCCAGTGTTACCGTTACCGCATTGATAGAAAGAATTCCCGCAAAATTCCATATGAGAATCAAAAGCTCTGCATTTTCCCGATCTACAGCTGCATCTCTTCCCGGAAATTCGCCGAGAATGGCCACCGTATTTTCGATATACATATCCCCCAGAAAAAATACCATAAGAACTATGACAATGAACATGGACAGCAGGGAAAAGAAAACACTTCCCCTGTCCCTGAAATAGCTTTTCAGGTTGCGCCCTGTAAAGACAAAAAACTGCTCCATATTAATTTCCCCCTTCTTCCTCTAAAGATCTTCCCACTGCATTTAAAAATACATCATCCATATTTCCCTGAATCACTTCAAAGCCGTCTATTTTATCCTCCGCCTCACGAATGAGGGGCAAAGCCTTCATAGTGGATGACACTGGGATTTCCTCTTCCCGGCCGGATTTGTAATACAGCTTGAGCCTGTCGCTGGCATATTTCTCCTTTAGGGAAAAGGGCGTTCCCTGAGTAATAATATTTCCGTGATCCATGATAATGATCTTATCAGCTCCGGCAGCTTCTTCCATGTAATGGGTGGTCAGAAATACAGTCATCTTCTCATTCTTGCGCAGTTCCTCAATAATGCTCCAGACATCTTTTCTTGTGGCAGGGTCCAATCCGGTAGTGGGTTCGTCTAAAAACAACAGCTCCGGCGTATGCATCAATGCAGCCGCAATCTCCGCCCTTCTCTTCTGCCCCCCGGACAATGTCCTGAATTTTTTCTTCAGGATATCCCCAAGCTTTAGTATTTCACTAAGCTTTTTGCACTGAGCATTTGCCTCTGCCCGAGACGCGCCGTGAAGGACTCCTCTGCATATAAGATTTTCCCGGACTGTCAGGATATCATCCAGACAATTCTGCTGATATACGATTCCTATCTTCCTGCGAATTTCTTGGTTTCCCTTTCCAAGGATCTCCCCGCAGACCTTGGCACTTCCCTCGTCGGGCGTAAGCAGCGTCGCCAGCATATTGATGACTGTCGTCTTGCCCGCGCCGTTTACACCCAGAAAGCCTAACATAGTTCCCTTCTCCACCTCAAAAGAAATATGGTTGACTGCAGTGAGTTCACCGTATTTCTTTGTTAAATTGTCTACTTGAATAATCCCCATTACCTGACCTCCTTCTTAAGATAGGCCTATGATAGCAGTGGGTAATAATCATTTCAATGCCCTGACGGGTAAGCTGTTTGATTTTAATGGTAACTTGCATCCGACACGATGTAAAATTCGGAACCACCATTCCATCCGTAACATACAGGTATACAAAAAAGACCCGCAGACCACTGCTTATCAGCAATTTGCGGGACTTAGTCCATGATTGATTTTGTTAAATTAGTTAATCATGATTGGTTTCGATATTCATGATTGACTTAGTTAAGTTTCGTTATCATCCAGTCATCATCGCCTATCTCGTACCTTGTGCCACAATGCGGACAATTACGCATTCTGGCAGCATTAAAGCTGGCTCCACAGCTTTTACACTGGATTCTCTCAATGGAAAAGTTAAAATCTATGGGTCTTCGGATATTCTTACGTAACTCAACACGTATTGTCTCCTTATTTGTATGAATCCTGCTGCCATTATCGTATAAGTTTTCCAAATATACATCTGTCGAAATATAACAGTAATCTCCCTCGACTCTGTATTGTTTCAGAGCCACTGCGCCGGAATATAAAGATTCCACCACATTTTGAAATCTACTGCCGAGAGCTCCTCCCCCGTAATAAGGCAAGTCATCCGGTCGCTCGGAAAAAATAATCGTTTTAATCATGGAGACCACTTTATCCGAAAAATATTCATAGGAAAACTCCGGGCTGTACTGTTTCATAAAGGACTCAAACCGCCCTGCCGAACCTGCAGTATTAACAAGCATGGGGATGGATTTTCCCGCCTCGGCGAACAGAGAGCACAGCTTTATGATTGCCCATATCATATATCCGCCGATTGCTCCACATACCGTTCCTCCGAGAATGCCGCTGATAGTTGAAGTCACAATATGAGTAACCTCTCCGCCATCTTCGGGTGAACCAGCCAATAAGAAGTACAGTACATACGCGATAATGGCGAATGCTATACAGGGAAATATCACTTTTCCTATACTGCGTTTGATTTCTTTTTCCGTATATCCGCTGTCCTTGATAAAGAAATAATTTGTTACCTTGGGATATAACTCATTCATTTCAAAAAAGGTTCCGCAATAGGGGCATCCGCTTTGCAAAACCGCTATCTTGCTTACCGCCCCGCAATTAGGACAGGAATATAACTCATCCGCGACGGCACTGGGATTTTTTGCGTTGGTAATCATCTGGTAGAAAACGGAGTTCTGTTCTTTTTCGTAAAGCTTTTTATTATCTCTATATATGGATCTGGACAAACAACAGGTTCTATATTCCATTCGACATATGTACTTGTCATCGCTCCACTGCTTTCCGTAACTTCCACTATTCTGAAGCAGTCCCCTTGGCACAATACCATACTTCATCTTCAGCTTTTTGTCTTTCAAACGTTTATATTGAAGCTCCAGACCATACTTAACGTCCTGACTGGCATCTGACGGATAAGATCCTGCATCGGCAAAGCCGTTTAAATCCAATGCGAAGTTTTCAAAAATACTATGGTGGGATTTATCCCAAGTCAAATTGTCATTTTGTCGATTCATGTGTGTTCTCTCCCCAAATTCTTATGTTGTTTACCAGTAATCCCAATGTCTGTTGCTCTGGCAGAAAAGCTGGGATACCGTTATAGTCATGTATATACAGCGGTCGAGATGTGAGTATACTGAATCACAGACAATCTACAATTTCACATATTGCTGCTCTGTAATCATTCAAATTATCAATCATTGCCACATGACCTGCATTTTTTATGAGATACAGTTTTTTATCCGGCGCTTCGATTTCATTAAAATAAGCAATGCTTATCTCAATGGGAGTCTGCTGGTCATTCTCTCCAAGCACATAGTACACAGGCACCTGATATTCCACGCCTTTGCTTTTTAAATCAAAGGACATAAGTTCTTTCATGACCTGCATATTGACCACCATGCTTGCAATAAAAGGAAAGATGTCCGCCATCCCCATAATCGGTGATTTACGGAACATTCGTATCATATTCTTATCAAACTTTGCTGCCAGATGATACTTACCTTGCAAGCCACGAATTTTCCCCATTTTCCGATAGGTGGCTGCATCAAATGTGGCTACCGGGTATTCCCCGATTCTCTCTAGCTTCTTTCTGTCCTTTTTGTTTCCGGATTTTTCAATGGCATCCTTTAGTTTGTTATAGCCAACACGCTCATTTTCCATAAGGTCTATCACCTGTCCGCATCCAATATAGCACAAAGTATGCTCCGGGTGTTCTAGGGCAAACATACTGCCCAGAACACTTCCCCATGAATGTCCAATGAGGCCGACTTTTTCGTTCTGATATGCTTTCTTTACATACAGCACAATTCCCAGAAGATCCTCTTTTAATATCTCCGTATCAGGTCTTGCCTTTTTGTTTTTTAAGTAAGTCTTGCCTGCCCCTCTCTGGTCGTAGTAAACAATGTTATAATTGCGGCTGGTATACTCTTCTACTATGTATGCAATCATGGCCTCTGACTGTCCAGGCCCGCCGTGTATGAAAATAAGTACCGGAGCTTCTTTTTTCGTTTTATAATGCAGCAAATAGTGCTCTACTCCATTGATTGTCACATACTCTTCATTAAACATTTTCGTTTTCCTCATTTTCTTATTCCTCCCCAATTAAATAATTGACCGTTTGTGCCAGTGTCTTTAATTGAATCTCTGGCTGATACAAATCTGTCAAGGGATTTCTCTCATGCTCATAGCAATTGTTCACAATACAGGTGGTCTGAATCCCTGTATATGCTGATGAAATAAAGGATAACAATTCCTCTACTGTTACCCTTGGGTGGATCCTTCCTAACGCAGCCTGTTTCATAAAATAATCCATTGTACGCATTGTCAGATATTCCATATTTCCCACACCTGGTATGTTTTTTAAAATCTTGTCCACCCTGGCCGGATCATTCATTGCAAGTATGGACAGTTCAAAATCTATTTTCTCTATTCCCATCAGTTCTCTTTTCATAAAGTCTGATAACATATCAAAAATTTGATTAGTGATCTCTTTTGGCGGCAGGTCTTCTGCGTGTGATAAAATCTCATCTACTTTTTCTTTTATACTCTCTTTCTTTCGCAGAAATAGAATCATATTACTAAAAATATCATCAATGTCCTTATAGAATCTATAAATCCCGCCCTGACTGAGTCCGGTCTCGTTGATAATATCCTGCATGGTCACAGTGCTTACTGTCTGTTTCAAACACAGAGCATATGCAGCCTCCATAATCATCTGTTTCTTGTTTTGAATGTATTCTTCTGTTACTTTAGGCATTGTATATATTCTCCTTTTTGTCAAATTTGTAGGCTTGTATATGGTGAAAAATATAAATGAATCTTGTTTCATTTTAAATTGCATCACTCGAAATGTCAATAATAAATCACCCCCACAAAATGCAAACTTACATATTTTATGGGGTAATTTGCGAAGTAGAAATATTTACAGAAAAAAGTTATCATTTGTAAGAATACAGGGAGTATTCTTTTTGAATTGTCGTCTTTATAAATGAAGGCCTTCAAAATCGCAAATCTTACAGAAAGGGGAATTGAAATGGAGGACTCACAGATTATTGGCTTATATTATAAGCGTGATGAAGCTGCAATTTCGGAGACAGAAGCGAAATACGGATCCTTTTGTCATGTGGTTGCACTAAACATACTGTCATTAAATGAAGACGCAGAGGAATGTGTAAATGATACATATTTGCGGGCATGGAGCAGCTTCTAAATGAGTTGGAGGACTGCATACCGTCCCCTGTTACTGTGGAACGTGAAATTGAAGAACAAGAGTTGACAGAGGTCATAAATACATGGCTTGCATCATTATCGCAAAAAGACCGTATTCTTTTCATACGTCGCTATTGGAATGGTGAAACGGTAGCTATGCTTGCACAGGAAAGTAGTATGTCCCCAGCGAATATGGCAAAGCGAATGTACCGACTTAGGAAAAACCTAAAATTAAAACTTGAAAAGGAGGGCTATTCACTATGAAAGAAACGGAAACCTCGAAGCTGTATAACAGCATTACTAATATAAAGGATACGTATATAGGAGAAGCGCAAACTGTTAAGATAAAACGCAAAAGCCTCAGTTGGGCTGGGTGGGGAACTATTGCTGCCTGTCTGTGTCTGGTGGCAGTGACATTGTTCTGGCGCCAAGACCCTCAGACTGAAGAAAAAGATATAGGGAGTCTGGAGGAAATAACCTCCGCCTACGGCTGAAATCTGCTGGCAGAAAGAATGGTTTCTTCCGGTGTCACCCCCACCAGTATCCGCCTAGTCTACGCTAAGGGAGGGGATATATCTGACCCTGCCGATTGGAGCACCCTGACAATCACGGGGGAATACAACGGACGGGATTTTACTTTGGACTGCGATTTTGACAGTGAGGTGGGCAAGAAGGATCCTATTGGAGCCTATGACGTGACCCAATATGGGGATGTGGAAGTAACTATTTACCGGGAAGAGAGTGACTGGAGCAATCCATACCTTTACCGGGCTGAGTTCATCTTGGCCGGCGTAATTTATGGTCTATCTATCCACTCCGATAGCCCGGAGGATATTTATGCCTACCTGGACATGGTTCTTGGTGAGTCTAAAGGTAGCGAGGCTCCATCAGGATCCATTCTGACCGATGTGCTGGGCTTTGACGTGTGCCGTATCGAGATGGAGGAAAGCAGTCCCTATCAGTACATGTGGCACTACTACGTTGAGGTGGACGGTGAAGATGTGTGCGTGGCAGAGCAGTTCGGTTATGACGACCCTGCAGCATGGAGCAGAGACCTGGACGGCGATGGTGTACCTGAGTTAATCTGCAACTGTACCTATGGCGATGGTGTCCAGAATATTATTGTCTACCGTAATAATAGCAGCGTTATAGAGGAGGGTAGAATCCGATGGTCCTACTACAGCGAGAAATTTGGCTGGACAAATGTCGGTGAGGTCGGAGTACACAGCCTGCCCGTGGAACGTTATGACCCAGAGCGGAGTATTTTCACGGCCACCGACTACTATACCAATGGCTATGATAATCCGGTAACGGTGGAGTTTGATGACGGTTTAGACCCTTTCGATTTTCTACCATTTAAGCATTTACCTTGAAAGAACGTACCCGGACTTTCTTTTTAACCGCCAATAATTAAATATTGAAACGCCTACCAGCGTTTAAGAAGCAGCTTGTATCATCATATTGATCAAAGACGGTCAGTACCAGTTGTTTCAAAAGAAAAATGGAGCAACAGTTTAATCGCTATTACTCCATTTTTCTATCATCACATACCAACTTTTCCCAAATAGACTACGTAACCCTAATCTATTGAAGCGCCATCACATAATCATAGAAGCTCTTAGAATCCTCCGGGGAAAAGCTGATTTCGATAAACTGTCCCGTTTCCTGATAAGTTACATAGAAACTTGTAAACGTACCACACCCTCGCCCGTTTATTTCAATCGGAAGCGCCATAGGTGCAAGACATGCACCCGTAAGGTCAGTTATTTGAACACAATTTCTAATACACATAAACAGTATTTCCGCTGTCTCTTGCGTTTTGATATCGATTGCCTCCAGATGCCCGTTACTGAATGTCACGACATCTTGATCACCAAAGACGATCTCATTTTGAAGCTGCCTGATCACGCCCTCCGTAAATGCCTCCTTGACTTCGGGGTACATCGGCGCTCCTTTTCCCCCACTAAGAAAAAGCAAGAATCCCAAGCTGTCTGTCTCGCTTAGGGAAAACTCAAGGATTTTCCTGCCTTCAGAATAATATATTTTTTCATTGTTTCCCATTATCTTATCGCCCACATAGACATGTGGGTAAGCAAGCTCCGGAATCGTATTAACTCGCTGTACCTGTGCGGCCTTCGTGATCCATGAAATAACCTTGTCGACCGTATCCGGATGGTCCACATGCACGCAAATCACTCTGTCGGTCTGCGGGTCTATTTCTATCGGGATCCTTTCCGCCTCATATAGAGCCGCTTTCTGTTCCTCTAAATACGCGAGTGCTGTGGCCATGTATTCTTCCTCGCCAGGGGCATTCTTCAAATAGATGCATGCGCCGACTCCAGCGGAGAAAAAAACAATCAGAAGTATCAGAGCCAATCTTCTTATTCTCATGAGTTTCACCTCATCTTCGCCAACCGTGTAATAGTCACAATACTGCATATAAGTCATGTTCTTCATAATATACAGATAATCTGCAATATATTTTTCTTTTAATTCTTCCAAACGATCCATCTTATCGCCTGGCTGAATCGGTGTGCAAAACTCTTGCATAGCACCCTTATACCGTATTTCAAGCACGGAAAGGGGTGTACCGTTTTCATCCACCCAATACTCATTATTGGTAATATCCAACATGATCCATTTATTTAGTTGGGGGTCCCATATCTCATTGACAACGTGACAATCATTATCGTAGCCGGAATTAGGCATAATCCATACTTTCCGGGCATAAATGCCCAATGCTAAGCACATCTCGTTGAGTATTTGTGCTTTATTTCTGCAGTTTATGCCTTGACTTCTGTTGTCTAAACTGTACGCTAACAATGATAGTGCGTTCATTTCAATGCTATTGTCATAGTAGCTCTGATGGTACAATCTGGGAGCATATGTATCCATTAAACGTAAAGCTTTTTCAAATTCAGTACCGTCGCCTGCGATTTTATCAATGCCATACTCTTTGATGAGTTGCGGATACTCTTCATTCTCGAAATCATAATATATTTCATAGTTTTCTCCGCTTGCAAATTCGAGATTATTTCGCAAAATACCAGCTTCCATAATGTAAATTTGCTCAGTGGTCTGCAAATAACTATCTAAGTCTCTCTGTAGATAGCATCGGTTGTCCACGTTTTTCCTTTTATATAGGGAAGACCATTCTTTTCCATAAAGTCAGCAACGATGTCCGCATTCTTTACGGTGATATAATCAGAGGCAGGTGCATAGTAATAAGAGGTTCCTTCATCCCGATAGGCCTCTGTGAGCACCATGACCTTCCCATGCGCGATTTCCTTATTTAAGCAGCCGGCACCGCCAAAAACGATATATTTATCTGTTTGTAACTCTGAAAGCGTATCACCTTTCCACATAGTCAATCCTTGCATGCCAGGTTCTGGCTATTAAAACAGGGAAACATATCCATAGCTACAGGAGTATAGAACTGATTCATCACCTTCTCCGGGTCTTTCGTCTGAGCCAGAATCCACATCAGCTTGGCCAGCACAGCTTCAGTTGTCATATCGTATGCCTCCAGAACACCCAGATTCCTTTTTAACCGATAGCCCACGTGATACACACCCAAATCACTGCCTTCATTTTCCACCTGTGTAGTCAGGATGGCAAATCTACCACGCTTTTTCCACTCTTCGATACAGTCGTAAAATCCGCCTGCCTCCGGAACTCCACCTACACCAAAGCTTTCCACTACTACCGCGTCATTTTTCGCAAATAAAAAATCCAGCACGTCCCGATTCATACCCGGAACCAGTTTCATCAATGATACTGCAGTATTCAGGCTCTCATAAAAGACCGGAGCTTGTCCGCATTCCTGTCTGACAAACCGCAGCAGCGTTCCATCCCTCACTACGCCCAATTCCGGATAATTAATGCTGGAAAAGGCGCTGAAGCTTTTGGAGCGCGTTTTCTTAGCCCGCGTACCCAGGATAATCTTATGGTCAAATACAATAGACACGCCCGGCAGCTCTTCGGTAGCACACAAAAAAGCATCCATCAGATTCATCTTAGAATCGGTAGAATCAAAATGAATTGGCTTTTGAGCCCCAGTTAAAATAATTGGCTTAGGACTGTCCTGGATCATGTAACTAAGAGCTGCCGCGGTGTAAGCAAGGGTATCCGTCCCGTGTGTCAGGACAAAACCGTCGTAATCATCATAATGTTCTCGAATACAACGGACAATGATCTGCCAGTGCTCCGGTGTAATATTGGTGCTGTCCAGAGCAAACAACTGGATGCAGTCTATATGGCAGATTCGACCGATATCGGGTATATAGCTCAACAGTTGCTCACTGTTCAATCCCGGTACCAGACCGCTGTCAGTCAATTCCGACGCAATTGTGCCGCCAGTTCCAATCAAAAGAATCCGTTTCATATCTGCTATTGCCGGACGAACCAGCGCTCCTTAAAGGCTACTCTCATGTAACCCCTATTTCTTTTAAATTGAACTCATTCCCCCGCAGAAGATAAGTATTTTCACTCTGGCAATAGGGACATATCTTTGCGTATTTTACCGTCTCATATTCCTGCTTGCAATCCTCGCAGAAGGTAACCGCCTTGATTGTCTCGATTTGGAGTTTGGCGTGTTCCATAATCGGCTCTTTTTTGACTGCCCAATTCCAGCAGTCAGTCAAAAGGTCATGAACCACGCCGGACACCTCTCCAATCTCAAGCGTTACGGTTTCCACTTGCTCTACACCATTCTCTTCGGCTACCTTCTTAACATCGCGGATTACATAAAATACAACACCTAATTCGTGCATTCTTCTCCACTCCGAAGCGTTTTCTTATTTCTCTTTCTTGTGTGTGGCAATCTTCACTGCACGCTTTAACTGATAAGGAATGATATACTTAAACTTATCCTCCGCAGGAACCATATTAGTGCATTCCGGACGGTCTCTGTGCAGGGCAATTGCATCAAACGCACATTTCGTTGTACATACACCACAGCCGATACACTTATTCTGATCCACGATTGTTGCACCGCAGCCCAGACACCTAGCGGTTTCAGTCTTCACCTGCTCTTCGGTCAGGGTTAGATGCGCGTCGCGGAATGATTTTGCTTCAACTGATGCATCGTTTCCTTCTACCTGACGGGATGAATTATCATAGCTTTCCACAGAAATATTGTTTTTATCCAGCTCGATAAACTCCCAGTGGTTGCGTCCGATGGTCATATGACCGCCCTGAACGAAACGGTGTAGAGATTCTGCTGCATAATGGCCTTGTGCAATTGCATCGATGGCAAATTTTGGCCCTGTGTAGACGTCGCCACCCACAAAAATGTCCGGCTCTGCGGTCTGGAAAGTGAGGGAATCCGCAACCGGCCCATTCCCGCGGCCAAATTCTACTTTTGTCCCTTTTAACAGGTCTCCCCACACAATCTGCTGGCCGATTGCGAAAATCACTCTGTCACACTCAATGGTAAGTGTATCGTTCTCATCATATGTAGGATTGAATCTGCCGTCTTTATCAAATACAGCGGTACATTTCTTGAATACAATGCCGCTTACCTTACCGTCTGTAACGAGAACTTCTTTGGGTCCCCAACCATTCTTGATCACAACACCGTCTTCGGTTGCTTCGCGAACTTCCTCGTCAGATGCGGGCATCTCAGCTTCCGATTCCAGGCAAAGCTGCGTCACCTCTGAAGCGCCGCTTCTGATGCTGACCCTTGATGCGTCGATTGCAACATTACCGCCACCGACCACCACTACTTTACCGGTAAAGGAAGTCTTTCCGGTATTGGCTTCTCTCAGATATTCAATGGCTGTCATGGTGCCCTCTGCCGTATCACCCGGAACGCCCGGACGACGGCCCGCGCTGCAGCCGATGGCAATATAAAATGCCTTATAGCCCTGTGTACGCAGTTCATCCAACGTAATATCTTTGCCCACTTCCACTCCGGTCTTAATCTCAACGCCCATCTGACGCATTACATCGATTTCTGCTGCAATCACATCTTTTTCCAGCTTATAGGAAGGAATACCGTACTGAAGCATACCTCCCGGCAGTTCGTTCTTTTCAAATACTGTCGGGTAATATCCCCTCTCCGCCAAGTAAAATGCTGCAGAAAGTCCGGCAGGGCCGCCGCCGATAATGGCAATCTTTTCATCCCAGCGCTGTTTATGGATGCTCGCAGGAATCACTACGGGCGGAATATATCTGGTCTCTGCATTCAGATCCTGCTCGGCAATAAACTTCTTGACCGCATCGATAGCGACCGCCTGATCGATGGTTCCTCTTGTACATGCGTCCTCGCAGCGACGGTTGCAGATACGTCCGCAAACGGCCGGGAAAGGATTCTGTTTCTTAATCAGTGCCAGTGCCTCCTGATATTTGCCCTGAGCTGCCTTTTTCAGATAACCCTGTACTGCGATATGCGCAGGGCAGGCCGTCTTACAGGGAGCTGTTCCCGTCTCATGGCAGTTAATTCTGTTATTATCTCTGTAATCGGGATCCCATTTCTCCGGTCCCCACTTCACTTCATCCGGCAGCTCCTGCTTCGGGTACTCGATTTCGCCGCCGTCTTTTGTGCAAAGCTTCTGTCCCAGTTTCACCGCACCTGCGGGACAATACTCTACGCAGCGCCCACAGGCCACGCATTTCTCTTTATCAACATGTGCCACATACGCAGAACGCGACATATTCGGCGTGTTAAATAACTGAGAAGTACGCAGTGCATTACAGATATTGACGTTACAGTTGCAGATACCGAAAATCTTATTCTCGCCGTCAATATTGGTGACCTGATGAACGAACCCGTTTTCTTCAGCACGCTGTAGAATCGCCATTGCCTCTTCGTAAGTAATGTCATGACCTTTTCCGGTCTCACGGCAGTAATCGGCAAAATCACCGACACCGATACACCAGCCGAAATCATCATCTCCACAGCCGTCCCCGAGAACCTTTCTGGATGCACGACAGCTGCACCGGCCCACACCGATATGACCTTCATACTTCTTCAGCCAATAGGAAAGATGCTCCAGATCAACTGACTGATTCTCCATGGAAATCGCTTTTTCCACCGGAATAACGTGCATACCGATACCCGCGCCTCCCGGAGGCACCATCTGTGTAATTCCCGCAAGCGGTATGTAAGTCATTCTTTCAAAGAAAGATGCTACGTCCGGATGATCCCTCAATCTGGGATTGCTTCTATCGGGAAGCTCTTCCATATTGAAAAGCTCGGCGGAGCCCGGAACAAACATAGGCAAAACATATCTTCTCTCTGTCTGCTCATGAGTACGTCCATTGTGATCATAATGATAACCATAGTCATACTCCAACAGACCAATATAGCACATTTCTTCTAACAACTTACTGAGCTTCTCTTTCTCGCTATCACTTTGAGCATGAGTCAGCTTACACATTTCATCAAATGTATAGTGAGCCCTGACCTTCATTTTCAGGGCAACATCCGCCATCTCTTCCGTGATGATCTCCGCAAGTCCCCAATACTCCGGATCTTCTACTGTAACCCCTTTTAATTTGTGAGCCGCAACATCCGTGATCTTTTTCCCGAGCTTAATGATCTTTTGGCTGGGATTCTTATCCTTCTTATGGTTTGCCGGCCACTCTTCGTACACCTTCATCATGTCCATGGGATTTCCTCCTTTTTATTTTCCTTCCCTTACATCGCAAGCTGATAATCCTTCTAATTCGCAGTATCTCTTTTACCTTTATTTCTCTTCATTCTTTCCATTTGGTGACTTCATCGCGAAGCCAGTTGATCCATTCCTCGATTCCCTCCCCTGTACGGGCACAAATCGGAATGATTTTTGCATTGGGATTTCTCATCAGGATACCTTCTCTGCATTTATCCATATCAAAATCAAAATACGGAAGTACATCGATCTTGTTGATCAAAACCACATCGCAGATAGAAAACATCAACGGGTATTTCAGCGGTTTGTCATCCCCCTCCGGAACGCTTAGGATCATTGCATTTTTGACCGCTCCCGTATCAAACTCCGCCGGGCAGACCAGATTCCCCACATTTTCGAGAATTGCCAGATCCACATCACCCGTTTCCAGTCCCGCAAGTCCTTGAGCTGTCATATCCGCATCCAGATGGCACATGCCCCCGGTATGAAGCTGAATTGCTTTTACACCCAATGAAGAAATCGTCTGTGCATCCACGTCCGAATCAATGTCTGCTTCCATAACACCGATACGAAATTCTTCTTTCAAATGCTCAATCGTTCTGGTCAGTGTTGTGGTCTTTCCGGAACCCGGAGAAGACATCAGATTCAGCAGAAAAACTTTTTTTGCCTTCAGCTCGCTTCTGACTTCATCCGCACGGCGATCATTGTCCGCAAAAACGCTTTGTTTGATCTCCAATACACGAAATTCTCCCATGCTTTTATGCCTCCATTTTTATGGTCGTGCTTGTAATTTTCAGTATAATAATCCTGCTGGATTTTGTCAATCTGTGTCGCATGAATTGGCAGATATAGGAGCCAATCAAACGGATTATCCGAATCCTTTTTTGATAAATATTATGTTTTTTATTTCTCATTCTATGACAATGCTTGTCATAAAATATCGTTTGTAGTACATTATTTTATAGGAGGTGACTATCGCATGTTATACATAAAAAATGGTACTTTACATACTGCTGTGGGACAGGATGCAAAAATGAAGACTTTCCAGGCCGACATCTTGATCGATGGCGGAAAGATCAAAGGAATCGGCACTGATCTTGCAGTTCTGAACGGATGCAACACTTTGGATGCAACCGGTCTGCAGATTTATCC
The DNA here is from genome assembly GCA_022511425.1 of Acetatifactor sp. GTDB lineage: Bacteria > Bacillota > Clostridia > Lachnospirales > Lachnospiraceae > Acetatifactor. Next base: position 5,750 of record JAFLRO010000004.1, on the reverse strand, counting down.
TGGCTTTGTGGACGCTCACTGTCATGTTGGTCTGGACGGAACCGCCATCGGCTATGAGGGCAAGGATTATAATGAATACAATGATCCCGTTACACCTCAGCTGCGGGCACAGGACGGTATCAATCCCATGGACAGATCTCTGAAAGAAGCGGCACTGGCGGGCGTAACCTGCATCGGCACAGGTCCCGGCAGTTCCAACCCCATCGGAGGCACTTTTATCGCCATGAAAACCGTTGGTAAGCGCGTGGACGACATGATCGTCAAAGCTCCCGTCGCGATGAAATGCGCTTTCGGCGAAAATCCCAAACGATGTTATAAAGACCATGGCATTTCCAGCCGCATGACCAACGCTGCCCTGATTAGGGAGATGCTTTTTAAAGCAAAAGCCTATCAACAAAAGAAGGAAGCCGCCGGCGATGACTATACCAAAGCACCCGCTTTCGACATGAAACTGGAGGCACTGCTACCGGTATTAAATCGCGAGATTCCGCTGAAAGCCCATGCGCATCAGGCCAATGATTTATTTACTGCGCTTCGCATTGCGAGGGAATTTGAACTGGATATCACCTTGGAACATGTGACAGAAGGACATCTGATCGCCGATGAGCTGTTGAAAGAAAATGTTCCGCTTGCTGTGGGTCCCATCCTGGGAACCGCCACCAAGTACGAACTGCAGTACAAGAACTGGGAAACGCCCGGCATTTTGGCTTCGGCAGGCTGTCAAGTTTCCATCATCACGGATGCTCCCGTGATTCCCATCCAGCATCTGCCGCTGTGTGCCGGCATGGCAAAAAAGGCCGGCATGACGGAGGAGGCCGCTCTGGCTGCTATCACCATAAATCCTGCCCGTCATCTGGGCATTGCGGATCGCGTTGGATCTCTGGAGATTGGCAAGGACGCCGATCTTGTTATCACTGATGGCTGTCCTTTCTGGGTGGAGACAGAAGTAAAAGCTGTCTATATCAATGGAGTAAAAGTAGAGGCATAAGGAAAGCGGACCGATTGTCGCCGTTGATACGTACCCAATGTCATTAAGTTTAGGTTCGATTTGTTAAGTTAAGATTTGAAAAAAGAATTCCCGTTTATTTGCCAAAAATAGACGGGAATTTTTTTGCGGTCGTAATAATTTATTTAAATTTTAAAATTATTCCATACGGAAAGAAACAGCGTTTCCGTTACCCAAAATAGTCATAACTATAAAAACTCCAAGTGTAGCCATATTTCCAAACGTTGTCATCATCAAATGTGAATGTTATGGTAACTGCTCTCCATTCATAGCCATCTAAAGCTTCGTGAGTATCATCTGATGTAAATACCTTATAATCGGAAAAAGTGACACTGCCCACAGTTGTATAGTTGGGATTTACATAGCATTGGGTTTCATATGGATAGGCAACACCCAATTCTGCCGGCACATAAGAAAAACCATTCTTTTCAAAATTGGGCTGTATCGGTTTCCCTTCTGTTCCTCCGCAAACCGTACAGGTTGCAGGTTGTTGGTAATTGGCTTCCGTAAAGGTATGCCCTAAAGCCTCTCCCTCTATTTCCTCACATATACTACAAGTTTTTAGTTCAATGCAGGTAGCTTCCACCCATGCATGCCCTAAAGCTTCACCTTCTGTTTCACCACCTGCCAAACATATAGAGCACAAAACTTTCTGAAAAGTTGCAGCTTATGCAAAATTTTTTTTTGCTGGAATTTCTGCCATTCCCTGTTTATCCCATCTTTTATATACTACCAGAACTTTCAAAAATCAAGGGTCGAGTGATATTCTGAGGATGTTTTTGGAACGGTACATTTTTAATGTGTTAACTAAATGAACAAGAGAACGTAAAATGAGGCCATAAGGGCAAATTGTCTGCGATTCCCATGACTCTCTCGTAACGTAACGGTTTAGTATTGTTTTTGCCTTAACTTAATAAATTGCGTGTAAACTCAATGACATTGGATACGTACCACCATTTTATTTGAAGAGTTAGAAAATATATCTCAAGGCCATAAATCATATCAGGCCTTTTTAAATGAGAGAAAAAATGAAAAAACATTTACTTCATTGAAAGATTTTTTGGATAACTATTTCTCCCAACATCCAGATGTTACGTCCTCGACAATAATACAGAAATCTATTTTAGTAAAATTATGTATATCCTATCTGTGATGGCAGAAGAAATCCAACAAAATACAAACTTGCTGCTTTTTGTATTGGAGCACACATGAACCTTAAAGAAACCCAAAAAGCACTTTCCTTGGCTGAATGTTCTGAACTTCATCCAAAAATTCCTGCAGATGCTGGGATTATCGTATGTATCAATCAGAAATGTAAGAATGTGACTGAAATTAATTTATTTCTAGCTAAAAATGGAGTAGAAAGCCCATTTTCCATTGATGATGCGTGAGGGAACCGTCTCACAGCTTTGTTCTAGCAGACTCAGCAAATCCTGACTGATCCTTTTTGAAAAAAAGATCCGAGAATCCATCTTGGGGACTTGAGTATTGTCCCACCTCCTCATAGCCGAGCTTTATATAAAACTCTCTACCCTGCCAATTAAAAAAGCACCTACAAACAATTTCAGGCTGCCATGGATAGGGCAGCCTGATCATCGGTCATAAAAATAATTTTCATCGAGTCTTGTTTCGAATTCTTCCACAGGAAGAGGCTTATCGAAATAGAATCCCTGGGCGAGATTACATTTATTATCTTCAAGGAGCTGAACCTGTTCTTTTGTTTCAACGCCTTCGGAAATACATTCGAGTCCCATTTCCTGAGTCATGGCGACAATATATTTAAACATTACGTCCTTTTGAACGGGATTTTCATCGCCTTTAGCAGGCAAAAGGCTCCTATCCAGCTTTAAAACGTTCCAAGGTATCTCCTTAATGAGATTAAGGGAAGAGTAACCGATACCGAAGTCGTCCACAGAAGTGGAAATACCTGCTTGCTGGAGACCTCCGATAATACGTTTCAGGTCTCTGAACTCGACATCGGTAGTTGTCTCGGTAAGCTCTATTTCTATGTATTTATGCGGAACATTGTTCCTATCAATGATCTCAATAATATGCTCCAGAAGATCTGTATCCGAAAGATGGCGACGAGAAAGATTGACCGATATGCGCACAACATTCATACCATTGTCGAGCCATCTTCTGATATCCTTGCATACAGTATCGAGCATATAGAAATCGAGTTTGCATATATCACGTCCTTGTTCAAGAACAGGAATAAATTCTCCGGGCGATATCATCTGACCGTTATGTATCCAGCGGCACAGAGCCTCTGCGCCCGCGATATGTCTACCATTGATAGCTACCTTGGGCTGATAGTACACGAGAAATTCCCTTTCTTCAAGAGCTTTCTGAAAGTTTACGGAAATATCATCATTATGTTTAATTCTTGCAAGAAGATCGTCATCGAAATACACAACATCTGTATCGGAAGACTCTTTTGCAATGTGGGCAGCCAGGCTGACACGATCCATTATATCTGTTGGAAGATTAACACTGCCAATATCCTTGATGATAAATACACCGACAGTTGCAGTAATAAATATACGTTCATTATGGGGTTCATCGTAAATAATGCTTGTACCGCTAAGTATGTCAAGAATAGGTTGAAGTTTGTCACTCTTTACAAGCGTCAAGAAGTTGTCTCCGCCTATTCTGCATATCAACTCATTTTCGTCGTCGAGAAGGTCATCAATCAGGCCGATAAGCTTTTTCATTACCAGCGTTCCGTTTTCACGACCAATAAACTGATTTACTGCTGAAAAACGTTTCAGGTTAAAGCGTACAACAGTGAATTGGTCTATTCGCCTGGAATGGCACAGTCCCCCGGCACACTTCATAAACTGTTTGAGATTATACATACCCAAATCACTGTCGTAATATGTAATATGATGCGCTAACTTAGCAAGCCTGGATTTTTCGTTGAACATACTCAATATAGCAATAAATATATTGACCCTGTTTCTCTCTTCTTCCGTCCACTCCGCTTCTCCTTCTATAGAGTGGATATTATAGAGTGCAATCTTTTCATCTATGGCAGTAATACGCTTGCTTATACAAGCGCTTTTACAGGCTTTTCCGCTGTCGTAAAAGCAGTTTGCTGCAAATGATCCAAGACGTTCGGCAGCCTGATTTTCGTATGTGATAACTTCGACTTTTCCAAATCTCAGGATAATGCAAAGCTCTGCCATAGCTTCGGAAATTTGCTCAGGATCAGCGCCAGGAAGCTGCTGTAATTTAAGGATAAAGTTTTCAAGAGCTGTAAGATACCTGGTTGGATTCATATGTATCCCTCCGAATATAGTTGTTTGCCTATATCAGATTTACATTTTATACACACATTGATTTTTGATTACTTATTTTTGTTGCCAGAGTGTTTCCACATATATTATATCAAAGTCATCAAAGAAAACAACTTTTTTTCCATAAAAAGTCAGAAATCTAAAAAGAATTCTTTTATTAGTCACTATAATTCACTAATGTCCGATAGTTATCTTCAAATTTCCCTTCACACATTGCTGCGTAGATTCTTCTCAAATTAGGATTGATTGATTAATGAACCATTAGAATATGCCCTCCTGTACCTTGAGAGCAATATGCGGATGTGGATTGATGTGGATAGCTGCAGGGGCCTCATTAGAACTGCGGTAGAAAGAGCCGTCGATTATGACGGCTCTGTGTATTACACCTGTATTTTTTCCTGTCTGACTACAAGCGAAAGTATTCATCATTTTATGTCTATGGCTGTTTTATATAACCTAATAGCCCCACTACCTTGATAATATTTATCTTGTATGATAGAAACAGGTATGTTCATTTATCTGGAATCATATCATTTCATTTTATTACTCGCCCTTAAGCTTGCTGTGATGCCGCTGTTTAGACTCGTACATCTTGCTGTCACTATCCTTTATGAAGGCATCAACATCCGATATACTGCCATCTGTCACAGCTGTGCCCACGCTGAGCGAAAGCTTCAGTCCCTCCGCTGCAAATGTTTCTTCTATAGTTTTCTCCAATCGTGTGCAAAGCTCTGCCAATTCATCCTGCGAGAGCATTTTATTAATTATCATGGCAAACTCATCGCCGCCAAGCCTTGCCGTTACGCTGTCATCCTGACTGTCCCTCAAAATATGCGCCGTTTTTTTCAGCACATAATCGCCCGTGTCATGACCATATTTATCGTTTATTTCCTTAAAATAATCTAAATCCATATACAGAAGCGTCATCGGATTTTTGGCATGCTCACTTACATAATCATAGAAATATCTTCTGTTGAATATACCCGTAAGGCTGTCCGTAGTAGCCGCCTCAATAATACGCTTTTCATAATTGCGCTGATTTGTCATATCTCGGAAAAGGCAGAAATAACCCGTCACCGTATCAAAATAATCCCTTATTTCCTGTTCTGTAACTATATATGTAAACTCGCTGCCGTCTCTATCCATTGTGTATTCCTGCACAGCATAGTGTTTTTTATCGTCAATATGCGGCTCGCCGCTGGGTTTCAGAACATTTTCTTTCCATTCTTTGTAGTTGAAGTTTTCCTTATCAGTCATCTTGGCTAATTCATCGAATGCCGCATTTGTTCGAACTACTTTCCCGTCCTCCGACAAAACTATCATCGGGAACGGAATGTTGTCGACAATAATTGTCAGTTCAATACCCAAGTTGCTGATCGTAGTAATATCATGTCCTATGCCAACAGTACCGAAAACACTGCCGAATTTGTTATAAATGGGTGTTT
>JAFLRO010000039.1 GCA_022511425.1 Acetatifactor sp. | reverse complement strand
TGCTGCTTGTCCACAATCTTTGTCTTATATTTCTTCAGCTGTCTCTCGATGATCTCCTCGACCAGGTCGATGGAAACGTACATATCGTTGCTGACCTGTTCAGAACGGATAATATTGCCCTTTACGGGAATCGTTACTTCAATCTTCTGGCGCTCCTTCTCCACGCTCAGAGTCACGTGTACCTCTGTATCGGGATTAAAATACTTCTCCAGTTTCCCGATCTTCTCCTCCACAGCAGACTTCAATCCGGGTGTAACCTCAATGTTTCTTCCAACAATAATGAATTTCATACTAATCACCCCTTTGGTAAATTATTGTATAGTCATTATACCATGTTTGTACATCTTCTTGCAACAATTTCGATTATTAATTACTTGGTTTTGACATTATGCTTGTCAACAAAAATATTCACTTTTTTCGACAAAAATAACATTTTTATTACATCTTCACAAAACGAATGTTCTAATAAAATGTGTTATTTTATTCACCAAAATAAGGAAAAACCTGTGGATAATGTGTATAACTTGGTGTATAAATCACTTTTATCGTATTTAGGCGGTTATTTTATGTGGATAACTATGGTCGTTATCTTGTATCTAAAATGTCTGCTATATCGATTGATTTAATATTTTTGTACAATTTGCACAGCCCCAAAAAGTCAATAGTACTTTTTCCCCAAAAACAATATTTTGACAACTTGTACAATTTTAAGTTTTTAGTCCTGGTCATAACTCTGCTTATGCGCATAAGCAGACTCAAAACGCTTGGCGTTCTGAGTTCGCGTTGCTCGTCATGACCAGATGCACGCAAAAAGAGCCGCACCGTTTCAGGTGCGGCTCGGGCATTTGTCTTGTAGGATTAGAAGATTCTGCGGATAGCCAGTATCTTTCTGTAGCTTGCGTTAGATACAATAATACCTGTTTTCCTATTTGAGGCATGCACAATCTGTCCATTGCCAATATACAGCGCCACATGACCGGAATAGCAGATCAGGTCACCGGGCTGTGCATTTTCCAGACCATTCACTGCGTAACCCTGAGTCCGATCGGCTGCCGAAGAGTGAGGCAGACTTACACCGAAGTTCGCGTACACACTCATGACAAAGCCGGAGCAGTCAGCACCATTCGTCAAGCTGGTGCCGCCATACACATAGGGATTACCCACGAACTGCAGTGCATATTCGGCAACCGCCACACCTTCCTCACTTCCACTGCCGACGGAATAGGTGGCAGGAGTACTGTTGTTCGTTGTTGTGGTGTTGTTCGTTGTGGAATTGTTCGTAGTAGTATTGTTCTGAGCTGCAGCGGCTGCGGCTGCCCGGCGGGCCCTGTCACGCTCTTCCTTTTCCTTGGCAATACGCGCTGCTTCTTCTTCCTTGGACTCAGCCTGCACGAACTCACTGTGGAGCTCTGCGTAATCTGTTGAAATCCAGCCGGTACCTTCCTCTACGTCAACCTGTACCCAACCTTCCACTTCATCCAGAACCAACAATTCATCTCCCTCAGGCACCATGCTCAGAATAGACGCCTCGAGGCTGGGCTCCTTGCGGACGAACAAAGTCTGGGTAGTCACTGTTGCGAATCTCTTGCCGACCTGCTTTGCAATCTCCACCGCCTCATCACCGGTGACACAGAACTCGCCTTTCACATAGCCGGTCACGCTTCCGGAATGAATCAAATACCATCCGTTCTCCTCAGAAATATATGTTCCAACGGAATCATCGTAAAGTTTTCCGATTATCTCGCCCTCTTCACTGGGAAGATTTCTTATATTCACATATTTATTTACCTGTGCTATGACAAGATTTCGGAAAAGATCCTCCTCAGTAAGCGCCCTGGCTTCTTCCTCCAAGATACCTTCGTTTTCTTCTATGTTAATCCACTCCACAATAGACTCAATACGCATCGAAGAATTTGTGGAAATATTCTCTAAACTGTTTCCCATGGAAAGGGCAAGCCCCACCCCGCCGCCTGAGAGAACGGAGGAACTATTACCTGATGCCTCAGCAATGGTGCCCACATATGCGAAAGTAAGGGCTGCTGCCAACACACCGGCTGCCACTTTTGTAACTCTGCGAACCATTTCTACTCCTTTCAATCCAAAATCTCTATATGTAAAAAGTATCGTCAATATAATTTATTACAAAATTGTTACACGTGTTAATAAATATATCACTATTTCCACCATTTGTCAACATTAGGATTATTTTGGAAATATCCATGAAACCATTGAAAATACTGCATTTTAGAAATTGTATCAAAAAAAGAACCATTACAAATATGGTTCTTTTTTTAAAAAATTATTTCGCAATCTTAACAAATAATTCAGATTTGACGCACTATTTTATTTTTGTACAGACAAATTCTGACTAATAACCCCGGCAGTACGTACTTGCCGCCATAGCAGCATTTGCACCGTCAGATACCGCTGTCACGATCTGACGGATGGTTTTTTTTCGCACATCTCCTGCCGCATAGAGCCCGGGCATCTGTGTGGCGCAATCCTCACCTGCCAGCACATATCCGCCCTCGTCGCAGGCAGTCAGTTCCTTGACCAGCTCCGTACACGGACGGATTCCGACTGCTATAAATAATCCTGCTACCGGCAACAAAGAAACCTGATCATTCTTCAGGTTTCTGAGCTGAATCTTCTCCACGGCATCCTCTCCCTGTATCTCTTCCACCACATGACTGTATAGTATTTCCACATTTGGCAGCGCTTTGAGCTCCTCCTGCAATGCATAAGCTCCCCGCAGCTCATCCCGTCTGTGAATCAAATAGACCTTTTCACATGTCCGGGCGAGATAAATCGCGTCCTCCAGGGCTACATCTCCGCCGCCGACCACGGCCACAGTCCTCCCCTTGAAGAACGCACCGTCACAGGTGGCACAATAAGAAACACCCATACCGGACAGTTCTTCTTCACCGGGCACACCCAGATGCGCATGGACTGCACCTGTAGCCAGAATCACAGTCTTTGTCTCCAACTCCTCCGTATCCGTGCGCACCACCTTTACACCGTTTTGCTCCTCAATTGCAGTCACCTCTGCCTCGCGAAACTCTACACCGAGCTTGTCCGCATGTTGGCGGAACTGGACTCCCATATCAAAGCCGTTGATACCCGGCATTCCAAGATAATTGTCCACCTCGTAGGTATTGAGCACCTGGCCGCCGCTCATGGGATTTTTCTCCAGCACCAATAGATTTAAACCGGCTCTTTTTCCGTAAACGGCGGCAGAAAGACCTGCCGGTCCGGAGCCAATAATAATCAAATCGTACATTTTATCCTCATTTCTGCAGGCGCCTTGGGCGGCTGCTTATGTCAATAATCCTTCCGGCCACAGCGCGGCAGAACTATACTGCTGTTGAGCGAGCCGTTGATACCAGTGTATCAGCTTTGGGGTGGAAAAGCAAGTGGCTGTATGTTATACTCATAAGAGTAAAAATAATATGATGCTCCGCAGAAAGGCAGAGAACTATGAGTAAATCCGACCATAAAACAGCACTGATTACCGGCGCATCCCGCGGCATCGGACGCGCAACAGCAGAGGCTTTTGCATCTGCTGGCTTTGCCTTGATTCTCACTTGCCACAGCTCGATGAAAGAACTGGAAACACTTGCTGCACATCTGCACTCTCAGTACGGTGTTCCCTGTCTGACTGTTCAGGCAGACGTGGGAGATGCGTCGGATGTGACAAGGTTATTTCATGACATTGATGAGCTGGATGTACTGATCAACAATGCAGGTATTGCACATATTGGACTGTTGACGGATATGTCCCCGGAGCAATGGCGCCGCGTAATGGCCGTGAATTTGGATGCCTGTTTTTATACATGCCGGGCTGCCATTCCGCTGATGCTGAAAAAACACAGTGGAAGAATCATCAATGTCTCCTCCGTCTGGGGAGCGCAGGGAGCCTCCATGGAGGTTGCGTACTCCGCTTCCAAGGGTGGCGTCAACGCCTTTACCAAAGCTCTGGCAAAGGAGTTGGCACCCAGCAATATCCAGGTCAATGCCATAGCCTGCGGTGTCATAGACACAGCCATGAACAGCTTGCTCTCGCAATCAGACCTTGAAGAACTACGATCCGAAATTCCCGCGGACCGGCTGGGAGCACCGGAGGAAGCTGCACAGCTGATCCTCCAGATCGCCCAGGCTCCCGGCTACATGACAGGCCAGATCATCACTCTTGATGGCGGTTGGTACTGATTCCGCCGTTTACGCCGACCTCGTCGGCCAGTGCCCTGATATCCAAATCAGTCGCTGCTTCACTGAGAATTTTCTGTTTTTCTTCCACAGTCTTGGCAGCTTTGCATCTCATGATCAGCTGTTCTTTTTCTGCCTCGGTCATATCGTCAAAGCTTTGAAAAGTCGCTCCCTTATCCATTGCCAACAGGGGATCCAATCCCATGAGAAGACCTGGATAAGGCATGCCGCTTCCCGTATAATCATTCATATCCATTTGCGCACACTCCTCTTTTAAACTAATACTAAAGGGCAGCTGTACATCAGCTGCCCTGACGACACTATCAGTGTGCGCAAAAACGAGAAAACAATTCAACCCTGCGCTGCGGCCGTTTTTCGCTCCGCTTCTTCTATACTCTCATACCCATACATCCTCACACTATTATACATGATATCCTGGGCAGGGTTCTTCCCTTCCCTGGCATATCCCACAATATACCTGCCATACAGCTCCAGCATTTTATCTGAGTAAGTGCCTAGTTCTCCCCTCAGATAAGTCTCATAGGAGGTGTCAAAAGGATTATCCTGATAGCTGTGAATGCTCCTGGCATTATCTGCCAGCGCCGGATAGTCCTTAGCGAATTCCTCCATCCACCCTACCTGCATACTGCATATCTGCTGAATGATCGCCTTCTTCTCCTCCGTCAACTCAGGAAAATGATCCCTTATCTTGGCATACTGCTCAGGGGATGTACTCTCCATCATCCTGCCGTACTTCTCCTCAATCAGATTGTGCCCCCGGCTGTACTCTCTGTGAAAGTCATAGAGATATTGCATCAGCATGATCCTGTCCCATGTCAGGTACTGGCTTCTACGCATGATGGAGAAGGTGGGCCAGTCATCCTGACAACTGGCTCTGCCGCCCTCGTTCTTTACCTTGTCAAATGCTTCAAACTCCAATTTTGCAATAGATCCTGACAGCTCCTCACGGCTTTTTGATGCAAGGGAAGCCTTATATACCAGTTCTTCACTGTGAGCGTCAAGATAGGCTTCAATATCGCTGATTAAATCCAGACGGTACATCTCCATGGCCAGATATGCCCCCAACTGCTCCACAGATTCTTCCGCACGCAAACCTTCCCTGCCAATCTGCTCAAGAAGCTCAATGGCCTCTCTATTCTTCCCGGACTCCTGCAGACTTCGGGCAAGCCATTTGTCGTGAGGCGGGTACTTACCCTCCATATAATGTAAAAGCTTCATGGCCACCTTTACACCATCCCACAGCAGCATCCCGGCAGTGAGCTGATCCCCTCTCTTCAACATTCTGGGGAAATTGTACTGGGCTGACTGTGCAAATCCTGCTGCTGCCTCTGCCAGTTTCAGATACCTTATCTCCGGAGGATATCCCTCTTTTAGCTTTGCCCGGAAATCGGAGAATATCCCCTCCTCATCCCGAAATACTTCGCCGTTGACCGCTGCCGCCAGTCCGTGGTCAGTCACCTGCCTCCAATCGATGGCATCGTAGCTGACAGCTCCTACAAGAGACTTATAAAAGTCTGAAATACGCCACACGCCACGTCTTCCGCGTCCGTTTACCTCCGGTGCTCTGCGATATCCCTTAAATTCCCGGGGCAGTGCAAGATAAGCCTGTTGCAGAGCCTCTCCTATCTCACTGTATGTCTCATCTGACACCCACAGGCAGAAATCCGGTCCCCAGTCATGATCTCTGGAAGCCTCGTCGTCATAGCCAAAGCAATCCGAGCCTCTCCCCACCAGTCCAACGGCGATTCGTGTCTGGTATTCACCGAACTTTTCCCGAATCATAGGTTCCCCATATGCCTCATAGTATTCCCGGCATAAAGCAAGTCCTGTGACAACCTCCGTACTAGACGGCCTCTCACTAGATTGCTTCTCTTTAGACATCTCTGACAAAGCACGTTCACAGGCTGCTACATGCTCCCGCAATCTTCGAAAAGCCTCATTTTTCCCATTTGCCCGCTCTACAATCTCAAGGGCCTGACGGTAATGCTCCAGCGCACTTTGAAATTCCTTCTTTTTATAAAAATATGCTCCCAGGGAAGCCAGCGCCGCTGCATAATGGCTGTCCTCCACTCCCAGCTCTCTGAAAATCTTCACTGCCCGCCGGGCATATTCCCCGGCCTCCTCCTGCTCTCCCAGCTGTACACAGGTAGCGGCCAGGTTTGCATTGGTGACACCTGCCTCGTAGGCAGCATCCTGCCCTTTTACAATCTCCAGGGCTTTCAGCTGGCATTCCTTAGCTTTTGCATACTCGCCCATCTCCTGATAGAGCAGGCTTATGTTATTTTGAAGACCTGCTATAAACATATTATCTGAATCAAACAACTCATCATACAGCTTTTGTACTTCAAGATAAAAATTCAAAGATTCGTGATACCTGCCGCCTGCTCGATAGGCATTCGCCACATTCAACAGAGTGGTAGCATAGGGCACGGTTCCCTGCAATCCCATCCGCTCAGCCTGGGCTATAGCCTGTTTTGCAATTCGGTCTGCATCCTCCACCCGGCTGGTCTCCCGGTAATACCCCAATAGTTCATTCAACAACTGGAGCAGGATGTTGTCATCCTGCTCCTGAATTGCACGGGCAATGCTGTCCAGCATCAGCTGTTCCGCATCTTCCCCTTTATTCTCCTCAAAAAATGCATCTACCTTTGCCAAGATCTCCTGAATATCCATACATCCTCTTTCCGCCAATCAATTCCTGCTCTCCAGAAATTCCAGGCTTTCCCGGATTTTTTCCAGACCATTTACCTCCAGCAGTATGCTTACATCCCACAAATTATAGTGCCTCATCAAGTCAAAGATATTCTCCCATTGAATCTGACCCTTGCCGAGAGCTAAATGATCGTCTGCCTGCAAGTAGTTGTCGTTCAGGTGGAAATGACGGATGTAAGTTTGAAGCTTTCGAAGCCAATCCTCTGTGTCTCCATGAGCCAGCTGCATGTGAGCTACATCCAGGCAAATTCCAAAGCGTATTTCGCCATGAAACCGCTCAGCCAGCTCCTTCAGCGCATCCGGCGTATTTTCCAGCACATTCTCGCAGTATATTTCAAGGTCATTGTCTTGAGCCAGAAGTTTGTTCATGATCTCCGTAGTATACTCCAGCCAGCTGTCATAATAACCTTTCCCTTTGGCGTACCTGGGATTCAGACCTCCGTGGAATATTACTGCCCGACAGCCCAGCTGACCTGCAATCTCCACAGACTGCTGCATACGATATAAACTGTGCCTGCGGATACCGCTGTCCTGGCTGAAAGGAACCAGATCATAAAAAGCGCCATGGAGGGTATCAACCCCTTGGGGTCTGCCTAGACTTTTATAAACCTGAAGCCGTTCCTTCAGTGCGGTTTCATCATCCAGAAGCTGCGGCGCAAAAAAATCATTATACTCGAATCCCAGAGAATGCTTATCAGCCAATTCCACATATTTATCCAATTCTCGGATATCCGGAATAATCTCTATCATAATAACCTCTCGATGTCTCCTCGGACAGCAGACTATTTGTCGTGACCACTGATGAGCTGAATCTGTCCGTTATTCTCTGCCAGAGCTTCTTTGAACAGCCCCAGAACCTCTCCGTCTATCTTGCCCTCGTCAGTCATTTCCTCAAGTACAGCAAGGGCTTTCTTCTGCTCCATTGACTCTTTATAGGGTCGGTCCGAGCTGGTAAGGGCTTCAAACACATCCACCACCGCAAGAATCCTGGCCTCGAAAGGAATCTCATCCCCCTTAAGTCCCTTGGGATATCCACTGCCATCCAGGAATTCATGATGAGCGCCCGCCCACTGAATAATATGCGGATAACGTCTGTCAAAATTCATTTTCTGGAGATACCTGACCGTATAATCCACGTGAGACCGGATCACCTCCCGCTCCGCTCTGGTCAAATTACCCGATGGAATAGTAAGGCATTCTACTTCCTCCAGAGTCAGAAAGGGAATCATTTGTCCGCGGGCATTGGTGTATGTATTCGCTCCCAGATTCTGTACATAAGCAATATCCTCGTCGGTAAGGCGGTTTTTCCTGTTCAGCTCCTCCACACGGTTTGCTCCTTCTACAAGGATGTTCTTGACTTCAATCCATTTATTCTGATCGATCCTGCCCTCCAGATAGTCTATGTGAAACAACGCTGTCAAATGCCCGAACCTTTCCTTTACCAAGGGCAACATTTTACCCAGGCGTGCATTCTTATCAATAATTTCGTTGGGAAGTACTAACTTGCCAATATCGTGCATCAGCGCTGCCATGAGAAGTTCATCCCGATGTATGGCAGAGAAAGAACGGGGTGTTTTTCCCTGTCTATGCTGCCGATTGATATAATCGACCAACATTTTAACATAGAGGTGTACATTCCGTGAATGATAGTAATTATAAGGAATGCGCGCATCGATGGCATCCGTGAACACCTGAGTGATAGATAGCATCAGCTGTTCATTCTCCTGTACAAAACGCATATTGGACACTGCCACCGCTGCCTGGGAACCAAGGGACTGCACCACCTTCTCACACTCGTCGTCAAAGGAAATTACCTTTCCCTGCTCATCCATAGCATTGATCAGCTGCACTACCCCAATCAGATTATCCTCGTGATTTACCAGGGGGAATACGAGAAGGGATTTCGTCTTGTACCCCGTTATTTTGTCGTATTCCCTGGGACCGCTGAAATCAAATTCCTTACAGTCATAGGCATCCTGAATGTTCAAAAGCTTTCTGTGGATAGCTGCATAAGCACAGACATTCTTTTCATTCATGGGAACCGGTGGAAACTGTTCTCCACTCTTGCTATCCCGGTTGATACCCATGGACTGATTGTTCATGATACAGAATTTCAGCTGTTCTTCTTCATAGAGATAAAGCGTTCCACCGTCACAGTGTGTCAGCTCCATGGCACAGTCAATGATCTTTGACAGCAACTTGTCGAAGTCATGTTCCGCTGTGAGCTGAATCCCTATTTCCAATATCTTTTCTGCCTGTAACCTCTCCATAAACTTTCCTTTTCCGCCACTCAATGCAGCTCATATTGTTTAAAACTCCACTGTAAAAGCAGCCACCTTATCCTGTCTTCCTTTCAGTTCCTGTTCCCCTATGTATTCCGCCCGGAACTGATCCTTCACCTGCTCATAGAGCTGTTCACTGATCAGTACCTGGCCCGGCTTTGCAATGCTTTCCAGCCGTTCTGCCACATTTACAGTGTCACCGATAGCGGTATAATCCATCCGGAAATCACAGCCGATATTTCCCACTACCGCTTTTCCCCAGTGAATACCGACTCCGCAGCCGATCCGACAGCCAAAGTCCCTCTCCAGCTCATCGTTCAGGCTCTCCACCGACCGAATAATGTCAATCCCTGTGCGGACAGCTTTCACCATATAATCCTCCACGTCCACCGGTGCATTATACACAGCCATCACAGCATCACCTATAAATTTATCCAGAGTGCCATCGTTCTTAAAAATAGCTTCCGTCACTCTGCCCAGGTAACGGTTCAGAATCCCCACCACCTGATCGGGTGGCAAGCCCTCGGACATGGAGGTAAATCCTCTGATGTCTACAAACAGCACTGCGATCTGGCTGCTGCGTCCGCCAAGCTCAATCTGGTAATTTCCACTCTTACTCAGCTCGTCCACCACCTGGGGCGCCATGTAAGTGCGGAACATCTGAAGAATCCTGTATTTACGGAATCGCTCTGTCAGATACCCGAATGCCAGCTGAGCCAGAAATACCACTGCGACCGCCACCACAGCCGTGAGACAGCGCCAGTACAGACCATTGCTGTAAAGAAGTCTTGCTGTCAGTGGCACTGCCAACTCCAATACAGCCGCACCGACAAGATTTAATGCAAAATGACCGCCGCAAGCCAGCCATGTGTATGCAAATACTATCGAAGCCGTGATCAGTACACTGAGCCATGTGGCAATATTTGTGTAGGTCCGCCCATCCAGCAGGGCATTTACATGGTTTGCCTGTACCTCGACCCCGTTCATCACAGTACTTCTTGCCACAGGCGCCATATACTGATCCATCATGCCGGAAGCGTAAGCTCCCACCAGTACGATGCTGTCCTGAAATACTCTCACATCACAGCGGCCCGCCACCACATCGGCATAAGAGTAAAGCTCATACATCCCCGGCTCCGCCGTATAGTCGAAGCCATAGACGCCGCGGTCATCCGTTTCTGGAAAGACAGGCTGTCCGCCTTGGTTCTCCATATAACTGCTGTATATGGTCCAGGCAAAACTATACTCCCGGCTGCCCTCGGATTCTGCAGAGAATAGAGTTCTCCGCACATAGTTGTCGCTGTCCTGTACCGTATTGGTAAAACCATGGCGCGTAACAGCAAACAGCGCCTCATAGGGCTTCTCAATCTGCTGCACATACATGGTATTCATATAATAGCTTCCGTCGGGCAGCTGCTCCAATCTGGCAGAATAGTCCAGATAGGAGGCCATCACCACATACTCATATTGGGAAGCTGCTTTTGCCAGAGCATCGTCCCCCTGGGAATCCCGCTCTCCGAAATAGTTGATATCGAAGGCAATCACCGCCGGCGCATGCTCCGGATCAAAGGCATTCAGCAAATCTGCCGCCTGCTGTCTGGTCCAGCCGGAGAAGGGCCCCAGCTCCTGTTGGGATTCCTCGTCTATGCCAATGATCTTGATCCGGTTATCCACCGGCCGGTGCTTGATGAATAAGCTATCCGCAAAGGTATACTCCAGCCGCTGAAAAGGAGCCCAGAGAACCACAAGGGCGGCGGCCGCAGCTGCAGCCGCCGACAGAATAGCACGCTTTAGTCCCGAGACTTTATATTTATTCTTTTGTTTTTGTTTTCTTGTTCTTTCCATGGCAACATCCGAAATATCTGTCACTGGAGTCCGTCAGACTGTGCTGCTTACGGCTGTCCCCATACTGCGTGGAAGATATATATCTTGCCGTCCTCCACACTAAAGTTTTTATAGGATCTTCCGTCACTCAACTGCCAGTCAACCACTTGAGCACTCGCTTCGGCATCCGGCAGCACAAGGCCAGAGGAAAAACTTCTGGAAGGCGGGCCAACTGTACTGCTGGTACCCAACCAGCTAAAATCAATCAAATCCCCATAATTGCTGTCTTGCGAATCAATGGTGAATATCACTAAGCTGCCATTAGTCAAATTCTCCTGCCAGACCGCCTCAAGAGAAGTAAAACCTTTCACGGTTTGGGTAGCGGTGCCCCATAATGCATTCCCCTGCCCGACCTGGCTCCATGCCATTAATCTATGGTTATCCCACTTCGGTGCACCATCGCTGGTATAACCCGCATAGGAATCTCCACTTGTCGATGGCCGCTCAAAGAGAATACTGCCTTCCTTCACACAATAACACCGATAATAATTGGCATTGGGTGCATTTAAAAATACAGGATAATAACATTTATCTCCGTCCTTCCAGACAGGATACAAGTTCAGCGTATTTGAAGTAATCGGACTTTCAGGTTTCCATTCCTGTCCTGATTCCGTATACCATCCCATAAACGTAAGTGCATTTCCTGTACTGTCCGTTGCTGTAGGATCTTCCGGTTTCTGGATATGGCTGCCGATAGTTACCTGCTGCGTTGAGTAGGATTTAGGAGATTCATTGCCAATAGCAGCAACCAAAACTCCACTTTGGTTGGTACTCTTTGCAATTGGTGGCAAATAGAATATCACTGTTGCCTTCGGTTCAGCAGTAGGTACTGAGCTTGGAGTCTCCGTCGGAACCGATGTCGGTTCCGGTGTAGGTTCAACCGTGGGAGAAGGTTTTGGCGCTGTTGTAGCTGTAGCTTTCGGTACTGTTGTAGCTGTAGCTTTCGGTACTGTTGTAGCTGTAGGTTCAGGCGCTGTTGCAGCTGTAGGTTCAGGAGAGGCTGAAGCAGTAGGTTCGGGCATCTCCAAATCAGGAGTCGGTGACATCAGTTCGTCTACAGGCTCTTCCGTTTCCTGAATCTGGCTATTGTCCGCTACCTGAGTTCCCTTCCCGGAATTCTCCCGCTGAATCAGTTCTTCCAAGTCTGCTTCGCCAAGGTTCAAGGTTCTGCCATTCTCATTGATTTGATGAAGGCGCTCAATCATCTGACTGTCTATCTTCTCTTCCGTAATAACGCCTCGCTCCTCAATAAACTGGGGGTTATCGCCGGATGTAAACACTGTATATTCTCCCGGACCGTACAGCAATGGTTCTGAATCACTCAATACCACTGCAACGGTACCCTCATAGACCAACACTTCCATATTGCCGCTTTCAACATTATTTCTTGTCTCAAACACCGTTCCACGCACTGACATGGTTGCGTTGGGCGTTATAATTTCATAAGAAGAATCCTGGCTCAACGGATTCTGTATTTCATTCAGCACACTGCCGGACTCAAGATGGATTTCCGTCCTGCTGTTAGAAGCATCTCCCGAAGCCACCACTTGAATGGCTCCCTGCTCACCCAGCATCATATACTTATCGTCATCAAGTCTGAGCACAACATAGGAATCCGCAGAGGTGCTGATACGATCACCTGAAGTCAGGTTCATATTCACCGACGCTTCAAGATTGCCCAAGCCTTCCCGGTCTATGGTGACTCTTCCGTCTAACTCCACGATACGAATAGAGCGGTAACTTTCCTGCCCACCAGTTCTCAGAATCAACACCACAGCAAGTACAATGACCGCTACCGCTGCCGTTGCTGCTGCCGCTATCGCATAGATCTTTTTCTTCCCTTTACTTTCACTCATATCCTATACCCTCTTAAACTATGATGACAGAAATTGCTAAAATGTTATCCTTTTTATAATACTCCCTAATGGATTTTTTTGTCAATGGATGATTCCAAAAAAAGAGGTTTCCTGTGTAGCATATGCTAAATGAGCTCCGGCGAATCCCTTCTGCCGGAGCTCGTACATATAAAACTACATGTTGATCAGGTACAGCTAGCTGTCCGGCCTACAGTGAGGCACTATTGGTACAGGTAATCAACATCGGATACAGGATCTACAGAATATAACCTGATCTCATCCTCTGTCTCCATGCAGAAAATTACAGCACCGTCCTCATACCATGACCGCAGTGTGGCTGTATCCCCCACCGAATCCATATCCTGATAATAAGTATGTCCATTTTGAATATCACTGACGAAAACACGGTTGTATACATAGTCAAAGATACATAAGAACCGGGAAAGGCATATACATTTCAAAATTCCACGGGATGCGTCAAAACTGTACAGCTCTCCGTCCGTCATATTGTAAAAATAATAGATACCAAAAGAGTAATCCGTGAACCATCCAATATAGTCCGAGCTGGACATACAACCCACCGGCTTCTGCGAATCACTTTCACGCCCCAGCGGCAAAGAAAATATCTCCCCGGTAATCAACTCATATCGGTTCACGTAGAGATTGCTCTCCCCATCTTGTGAGAAAAAAGTGATGCCGTTGTCCATAATTTCCAGCCGGGTTCCCGATAAAATATCGCCCGTTATTCCCCGTGCCGTCTCAAACTCCCGGTTTGCAATATTGTAAATCACAATTTCTTTCTTACCGTTACCTAACTCATCATACCAAGTCACATATTCATCTGATACGCTCAGACAGATATCCCAATCCCTTACGGCAATATAAGAAAGCTGGCCCGTCTCCAGTTCATACTGGCAGACCTTATAATTACCGTCGCTGTAGACATGCTCTACCCAGTATAAATACGCGTCATTTGCCATCAACTCATTTAACCGAGTTCCATCCCCTGTCTCATAGAGCAGCGTTGCATTCTTTGTGTCAATGTCATAGCAATAAACTTGTGCCATGAAATCGTCCTGCGCCATATCTACCCAGTAATTTCTTACATAAAAGACAGCCCGGGAGTTCTTTGCATAGGTGTCAACTCCGCTGTATATTCCCTCTTCTGCATCGATGACCAGCGTCTTTGGCGCTGACATGGAAAAAACCTCCCTTAGCAGTACAGGCATCTCCGATGCGTTCTGGTCCAATGCAATTTTAATGGCTTTTGACAAGTCTATGCTTTCTGTGCCGCCGGCTTCAGCCCCTTCGCTCAAACCGGGGATACTGCCTTCCTCATCCGCATTGAAAGTTCCGCTGCCGCCATCTCCGGAAAGACTTGCATCCTGCCCATCACCCGATGTCTGCTCCATTAATGGACGAAGGAGCAATCCCACTGTCACCACCAGAACTCCAATGATGGCTGCTGTGGTAATCAGAACGCTCTTCCGCTTCTCCTTCAGCACATTCTTGATACGGCTCTCCAGAGCCGGTTTTCCAAAGTTCAGAGACGTGACCAAGAATCCGTTCTGCATGGCAGCAAATTTCAGCAGACTGGCTGCATACTGCTTTCTGATTTGTCTATCGGTATGCTCCAGCACCTTTTCATCACAGGACACCTCCATGTCCTGACAGAACAGCAAGAGCGCAATCCACGCAAAGGGGTTGAACCAATGGACTGCAGTAATACACAGTGCTGCAGCTTTGAGCAGGTAGTCTTTACGCTTTCTGTGATATTGCTCATGGGCTGTAATATAAGCCTGCTCCTCTTCTGTCATCCCTGCCGGCAGATACACCCACGGACGAATCATACCGCAAACAAATGCAGTTTGGACGGAATCCACCACCTTGATCCTGTTATTCGGATCCCAGGACAGAACTCGTCCCTTGCGAATGCGAAACATCAGCAGAAGATACCCGGCCATATTAACGCCAAGAATTACTACGATTCCCGGAATCCAAATCAGGCATACAATTTTCATGAATGAAATTTTGTTATCTAAAAGTTCTTTACCTGTACTTTCTTTATCCGTAATTCCTTTATCTATAATTCCATTATCTATAATTCCATTATCTATAATTCCTTTATCTGTAACTCCTTTGTCCGGTATCCCTGTACCTGACTTCTCCCCATCAAGCTCCGCGGCAAACTGCCCGGCTGCTTCCGCGTACTGATGTTGTTCTGTGTCCGCCGGAAGAGAACCCTCCTGCTGCTCCTCATATACCTCTGACTGCACTTCCTGCTTGGTTTCCGTGTTTCTGTCATGCCATTCCGTTTCCCCTGATGTTCCGGATAAGTTTTCCTCAAGCGAAAACTCGGACACAGGGCGGGGTATCAGGCTGAAAGGACTCCGGATCGAAAAGGGAATGCACAGGTTCAGGAACACAATGAACCACAGGTAATAGGAATACTTCCTCTCACACTTCCAGAGAAGTCTCCTTACCACCAGCACAATGAGTACACTGTAGCATCCCACAAGGCTCATTTCCACCACTTTCATGAACACATTCTCTACCATAACTCCTCCTTGTCGCCTATGCGGCAAACCTTTACAGCACCCTTTTCCCAGTCTGATTAAGCTACCTCCGCTCAGCAATAAAAATCAAGCCTTCCCAAGGAATCAGAATCCTGTCGTCATCACTTACATAAAACCAATGCCCAAATTCATCGATGTTATCGATTGTCACTTCCAACAGAGAATCTCCCTCAATTCCCAAGGTGGCAAAATAATAACCGCCTCCGGAACCATGCCAGCCTGTCTCAAATTCCTCCTTGCTCACAAGGTTTTCACTGTATACAGGATCTTCCACAAGGATACCACCACTGCTAAACCTATTTAGGTCATATTCAACTGTATAATTTATCCAGTTTTGCGGTTCCACCTCCACAGAGTAAATACCTCCAAAGACATAATCTGTTACAACATAGCTTCCGTACCAGCCGTCGGCATTCGTTCCTCCGTCTTCAGAGGAATAACCGGAATATGAAAGGTTTTCAAAAGCCATATTCACGCTGTCCGCTGAAATATCATACCATGTCACATCCGTCTTTCCATCCTGATAATCTATGTCATCATTTAATTCCTCAATAAAGGCATGACCGTCTTCCGCAAATTTGAGCTTTCCGATTCCAGTCTCCATCCTACCGCTGGAATATATAAAGGTTCCGTCTGTCTTCAGTCCCATAAACATCCTGTATGGCCATGTGCTACCATAGACTGTCCCTTCCTGATAGTGCAGGATTTCAAATCCATAATCCACAACACCGTTAACCTGAATCCAAAGTACAATTTCGTTTTCTCCGTCACCGTCCAAATCGATGACCGTGAACTTATCCGCAGTTACTGTAACACTGTCGTCATCTGTGACAGCCTTCCCTATGCTGGCAAGATTGATTTCCTGAAGATTTATTCCCTGATTTTGCAAGTCGGTATTTACAAAGCTTCCATTCTCCAACAGGATAGCTTTAAATTTATCTATAGATGGAACCATCAAATTTCCATTTTCCCCATCTGCGTTGTTATTGGATACTTCACTTCTGTCTTCCTGGGAATCAGATTGACTATTGCTATCCTTTCCATCTTTAATCGTCTGTGCCGAAGGCCGAAGCACCAGCCCTGCCGCAACGCCTACAACACAGATCACCGCCAAAAAGGAGAGTATGATTCCCCGCCTTTTAAAACCAAGCACATTCTTAATTCTGGACTTTACAGCCGGCTCTCCAAAGGTGATGGGAGACAGAGTGAAGCCGCTCTGTTTTGCCGCATATTTTAACAGACTTCCCGCATATTGCTTCTTGATATTTCCCTTAAACTTAAGGAGCACCGCTTCGTCGCAGGATATCTCCATGTCCCTGCAGAACAGGGAATAAGCTACCCAGACGAGAGGATTGAACCAATGGAGCACCACCACGAAAAAGACTACTATTTTGACCAGATAATCCTTCCTCTTTTTGTGATACTGTTCGTGGGCCACAACATACCGTATCTCATCTTCCTCTAGGTCCGTAGGCAGGTATATGGTGGGCTTAAAGACCCCCCATAGGAAAGGAGTATTCAAGTTCGTCACCTGGGCGATTCCTTTCTTGCGACTGAAACGCACCCAATTTTCCCGGGATATCTGTTTTCTTAAACGAATGGTACTTGCCAGGCTCCAGGCAAGAAGGAGTATTATCCCAGTCAGCCAGATTCCGGAAGCAATCTTCACGGGCAGGGGAAGGGTATCCTCTGCGGGTTCCTTGGACAAATTGGCATTGCCATCCGCATCTTTCTCAGGAGATGCAAGGCTTGTACCTGCTCCATTCACTTCTGCACCAGGCTGTTGCGGCATCATCATATGATCAGGTGTCCCCTGTCCAGCCATTCCCTGTGCATTGTTCCCCGCTTCTGCGCCTTCCAGGACACTCTCCACTGCATTTGTCACGGAAAACTCCGCAACAGAATTGGGAATCAGACTGAAAATTCCCTGAAAAGAAAAAGGAATGCACAAGTTCAAAAATACCACGAACCATAGATAATAAGCGTATTTTCTTCCACACTTTGACAATAGCAGCCTGACCGCCATGACAATGAAAATGCTGTAGCATCCTATCAGGCTCATATCCAGTATCTTTTGAAATATCTCTCCCATCATATTTTCCCTCTTTTCTGTACAGCTTTAGCTGCACACATATTTACTGCGCTCATTACACTTAGCGGGGCGGTGTCCGATTCCTTACTCTTCTCTGTAATCCTCTATCATTTTTGCCATCTCCTCCACTTCCTTCTTGCTAAGCTTTTTCTTTTGCAGAAAAGCCGCTACAAATCCAGGAAGAGACCCGCCATAATTTTCTTCCAGATATCTTTCACCTTTCAGACGAACATATTCTTCCCGGCTCATCAAAGCCGACACCACGGTTCCCTGATTCTGAAAGATCTCGTTTTCACAGATTTTCCGCAAGACTGTGTAGGTGGTGGACTTCTTCCAGTCCAGTTCCTTTGATGCCAGCTTTACCAGCTCCCCGCTGGTCAACGGCTCATTGTCCCAGATAATTTGTGCCAACTGCATTTCTGCCTCAGTCATCACATATACAATCATTTTCTTTTTCCTTTCTGTAAAGTCAATACATAAATCAGTTCTATGTTTGGTTTAAAAAGTTTAAACCTATAATCAGTTTAAACTTTTTAAACCACCTTGTCAAGCATTTTTTTAATAACAGCCTAAATTTTAATAAAAATAACAGCCGTAACTACACTCCATCTTAATCCTTCCCTCGTTACAATGAACCAATCCGCAAAAAAAGAGCCCATGAATGCAAGCATTCTGGGCTTTTTTTACACATTTTGTTCGCAGATAACTGCTCATCTCTTTGAAAACTCGGAAACAGGTTCCCTCGTTCAAACGATAAAAATGCTCGCAAGCGGCATTTATTATCTCTTTGAAAACTGAGGAGCACGTCTTGCAGCCTTCAGGCCGTACTTCTTTCTCTCCTTCATACGAGGGTCTCTGGTCAGGTAACCTGCCTTCTTCAGAACGGGTCTGTAATCTGCATCTACCTGAAGCAGCGCTCTTGCAATACCGTGTCTGATAGCGCCTGCCTGTCCGGTATAACCGCCGCCGTGAACATTTACAAGCACATCGAACTTCTCAGCGGTCTCTGTAGCCACCATGGGCTGACGAACGATCACCTTCAGGGTCTCCAGACCGAAATAATCGTCCATGCTTCTCTTATTGATAGTAACATCGCCCTTACCGGGTACCAGATATACCCTGGCGATGGATTTCTTTCTTCTGCCTGTACCGTAGTACCTTTCACTCTTAGCCATGATTTATTTTCCTCCTATCCTTTAGAATGTCAGTGTCTCAGGCTTCTGTGCCGCATGCTTGTGGTCAGGTCCTGCGTATACGAAAAGCTTTCTGTACATCTGCCTTCCTAAAGGTCCCTTGGGAAGCATCCCCTTCACTGCCAGCTCAACCACCTGCTCGGGCTTCTTAGCCAGCTTCTCTCTCAGAGTCGCCTCCTTCATGCCGCCAACATAGTCGGAATGATGATAATATACTTTCTGATCCATCTTCTTGCCGGTAACCTTGATCTTCTCTGCATTTACAACGATTACATAGTCGCCGGTGTCAATATGGGGAGTAAAGATCGGCTTGTTCTTTCCTCTCAGAACCTTTGCCACCTCGGAAGCGAGACGGCCAAGGGTCATATCAGTAGCGTCTACTACATACCATTTTCTATCGATTGTAGCTGGACTAGCCATAAATGTTTTCATTATGTTCCCTCCGTATTACTTTGTCTCTGTGTCCTGCTTTTACGTGTGATCCGCAGATGTCCGGCCACGTCACACACTTCCACAGAACGGCTTGTTTCTTATCGTTCAAACGCTTTGCCGGGGCTTTGGCTCCACGTTTAAAAACACTGTCACAGTCATATATTTTACTATACGCACCCGTGTGTGTCAATAAGGAATTTCCAGATTTTACAGAAACTCATACTTCACCAGTGTCAGTCCGCATGCCGGAGCCGTTGGTCCCGCTGCACTGCGGTCACGGGCAGCCAGCATCTGTTTCATGCTCTCAGGCTCATGCCTGCCCTGCCCCACTTCCATCAGTGTTCCCGCAATGATCCTTACCATATTATAGAGAAACCCGTTTCCGCAGACCCGGATGACCAACTCAGAACCCTGCTCTTGAATGTCAATGGAATAGACGGTCCGTACCGTGCTCTCCACCTGGGCTCCCGCCTGGCAAAAGCTCCGGAAATCGTGCTCCCCTTCCAGAAACACTGCCGCCTGTCGCATCCTCTCCACGTCCAGCGGACGATAGGTAAAATAGGAATACAGCCGCTTCACCGGCATGGGAAATTCTGCGCGGTAGATTCGATATTCATAAGTTTTGCGGCTGGCACAATACCTGGGATGCCAGTCCGGCACCACCTCTTCAGACTTCTGGATGCGGATATCCTCCGGCAGCCTCTGGTTCAGGGCATAGGAAAACTTCTCCGCGGGCATACGACTATCCGTATCAAACACTGCAATATTGCATAAAGCATGGACTCCCGCATCCGTGCGGCTTGCACCCATGACCTTCACCGGTTCTTTCAGCAACTGGTTCAATGCCCTGTTTAGTTCACTCTCTATGGTTATCCCATTTCCCTGAATCTGCCAGCCATGATATGCAGTGCCGTCATAAGCCACCGTCAATCTTATCCTGCGACGCACTTTTCCCAAATTCTCAGCAATTATACAACCTGTCCTCCCACTCATATCCACAGCCACACCAGCCTTCCCGCCGTGATACTAATTGTGAGATAGAGCACGATCCACAGATAGGCCAGCCTATCCCTACGCTGATATATCAGGGGCTTCATTTTCGTTCTGCCCTCTCCGCCCCGGTAACATCTGGATTCCATGGCCATAGCAAGGTCATTCGCCCTGCGGAAGGCCGAGACAAACAACGGCACCAGGAGGGGCACCAGAGCCTTTGCCCGCTTAAAAATGTTCCCGCTCTCAAAATCCGCTCCCCTGGCAATCTGGGCCTTCATGATCTTGTCCGTCTCCTCCAGCAGAATGGGAATGAACCGCAGAGCAATGGACATCATCATGGCCACCTCATGCACCGGTACTTTAAATACCCGTAGGGGATGCATCATTTTCTCCATGCCGTCTGTCAGATTGTTCGGCGTAGTGGTCAGGGTCATGACGGAGGATCCAATAACCAGCATAGCCAGTCTAAGCGCTATCGTTCCGGCAGTCCAAAGGCCCTCCCAGGTAATGGTCAGCTTCCAGAAGGACACAAGCTCCGTGCCCGGGGTAAGAAACAGATTGAAGACCACAGTGATCAGCATCAAAAACAGGATTGCCCGCATACCACGCACCATAAACTTAAAGGGTACATGGGACAGCCTGATCACAATTCCCAGAAATACAATTGCCACCAGATACCCCAGAATGTTATTAAAAAAGAATAAAGAAATAATGTAAAGCAGAGTTCCCCCAAGCTTTACCCTGGGATCCAGTCTGTGTATCACGGAGTCTGTCTGATAATATTGTCCTAAAGTGATATCTCTAAGCATACTGCCTACTTTCTCCTCTGATTCATCAGCGCCATTTCCTTTAATTCTGCAAACCCAGAGACTGCATAATTGTATCAGCAGCCTCCTCGATAGTCGTAGCGTCCACGTCCACATTCAGCCCCTTATCCTTCAGCTGATGTAGGATGTAAGTCACCTGGGGGGCTGCAAGCCCCACATCCTCCAACTCTTTATAATGCCTGAACACCTCTCTTGGCACACCGTCATACATGACCCGCCCCTTGTTCATCACAATGATCCGATCCACATACTCCGCCACATCCTCCATGCTGTGTGACACCAAAAGGATCGTCATTCCCGTCTCAGTCTGCAATTTCTTAATCTGACCCAGGATTTCATCCCTGCCCTTGGGGTCCAGGCCCGCCGTAGGCTCGTCCAGAATCAAAACCTCCGGCTTCATAGCCAGCACACCCGCAATGGCCGCCCTTCGCTTCTGACCGCCGGAGAGATCAAAGGGCGACTGATAAAAAAGCTCGTCCGGCAGTCCTACCTTCCGCAGGGCATCGTAAGCCCGCAGTTCAACCTCCCGTTTTTCCAACCCCAGATTCTTAGGACCGAAACACACGTCAGAAAACACATCCACCTCAAAAAGCTGATGCTCCGGATATTGAAACACAAGCCCCACCCGGCTGCGCAGCTTCTTCATATCATAATCTTTGTCGTAAATATCTTCCCCGTCAACATAAATATGACCCGACGTAGCCTTTAACAGACCATTCAAATGTTGCACCAGCGTAGACTTACCTGAACCAGTATGCCCAATAACACCCACAAACTGCCCATCCGGAATCTGCAGACATACATCCTTAAGCGCCGCCACCGCCAGCGGAGTATCCTCCCCATATATATAATTCACATGATCCAGTATGATTGACATCTATAAAACTCCCGCAAACAATTATCCGATGTTACTTTACTTCTAACAATACTTTTACTATATACAGCAAGTTACAGGCATCGTGCGGTGGGTATGCCTAGCTGAACAATTCAGCGGAGCGTTGCCGCGTTCGTCTGGGCATACCCGCCGCACGATGCCGTCACTTGTGGAAAACGAACTATTTTTTAGGCCTTAAATTTCCTACCAAGCAGCTCATCCGCCAACTCCTCCGCCGTCAAAATCCCATCCGGCAGCGCCATCCCCCTGCGCTTCAGCTCATAGGCCAACAACGTCACCTGAGGCACATCCAACCGCAGCTCCTTAAGCCTCTCCACCTGTGAAAAAATCTCCCTCGGGGTTCCCTCCATGGCAATCTTCCCCTGATCCATAACAAATACCCGGTCAGCATGAATGATCTCTTCCATGTAATGTGTAATCAGTATCACCGTCACACCTTCCACCTGATTTAAACCCCGCACCGCCCGAATGACCTCCTTGCGGCCGCTGGGATCCAGCATGGCTGTGGGCTCGTCCAGCACAATACACTTAGGATGCATGGCAAACACGCCTGCAATGGAGACACGCTGCTTCTGTCCGCCTGAGAGCTTGTTGGGTGAGTGTTTGCGGTACTCGTACATGCCAACTGCCCGCAGGCTTTCCTCCACACGCTCCCAAATCTCCTTGGTGGGAATTCCCATGTTCTCCGGCCCAAAGCCCACATCCTCCTCCACCACTTGCCCAATAATCTGATTGTCAGGATTCTGGAACACCATTCCTGCTGTCTGTCGAATCTCCCAGACCTTATCCTCCTCCGAGGTATCCATGCCGTCCACCCAGACCGTTCCTTCCGTGGGGTTCAAAATCGCATTGATATGCTTTGCCAGTGTTGACTTACCGGAGCCGTTATGTCCCAAAATGGCGATGAACTCCCCTTGGGCAATGTCCAGGTTCACCTTATCCACCGCAGTGGTAATACCCTCTACATTTCCCTCGTCGTCCCGCCTGATATATTCATATACTAAATCCGATGCCTTAACAATTCCCATGCCCACCGATTCCTTCTGATATTATCAGATACTTTTTCCACTATATCAGATTCACTTGCGAATTACAACTATTTCCATCTATTTGCAAATCCTCTTTTTCCGTGGTATGCTTAAGTCACTGAATACCAAGAATAAGTATGCAGTACCTGAAAGAGAAAGGATTCTTTATGGATAAATCGAAACTAATTAAAATGTTTATAGCCCTTATCGCCATCATTGTTTTGGTAACCAGTGTACGAAAACTGATCATGGGGAATTCCATGAGCCTCTCCGAGTATGCTCAGCTTCATGCCACACCGAACAGCCAAACGCCACCGCCGGATGAAAATGACAGCACAGATTCCCTTGATACGACAGATGAACCGGGAGAATCCTCTTCCCCTGAATTCGAGACCGGTAACCCGGACACAGCGGAATCATCCTCGCCGGATAATGCCTCCGGGACCACTGTCAATGGAACTCAATTGACCGGCGCTGCCTTAAACGGCCTCTCTCAGCAGGAACTGCGATATACTTTGGATGAGAACTTTTACTATGAACCTCTCTCAGACAATCTCCGCCGCTATATCACCGGCGTCTCTTATCCTGCCCAGACAGAAGACAGCCAAGAGCCGGAGATTACCCTGGATGAACTGCGTTATATACACATTCTGCATTATGATTTTGACGGAAATCCCACTGAGGGCGAGCTGATCTGCAACGAAGCTATCGCGCAGGATCTTGTAGAAATTTTTTACGAGCTTTACCGAAATGAATATCAGCTGGAGCGGGTGTTGCTGATTGACGAGTATGACGGCGACGACACTGCTTCCATGGAGGATAACAATACCTCCTGCTTCAACTACTGCATAGCAGAAGGTACAAGCAGTCTCTCCAAACATGCCCTGGGGCTTGCCATTGATGTGAATCCCTTCTACAATCCCTATATCACTTACAACAAAGACGGCAGCGAGAATGTGTCTCCCGCCACCGCAGAGTTTTATGCTGACCGCTCCGCCAGCTTTCCTTATAAGATTGATGAAAATGACTTGTGCTATAAACTCTTTACCCAGCATGGCTTCATCTGGGGCGGCAACTGGAACAGCAGCAAGGATTACCAGCACTTCCAGAAGACACTTCACTAGATTTTAATTTCTGTCCACTTTCCCTGGCGGAAGCGGATGGAGGCAAATATGTAGCGAGAGAGCTGGTCCGCCACCACGCCGACCCAAATGCCCGTGATTCCAAAACCCAAGATGTAGCCAAAGATATAGGATCCAAGCGT
Source organism: Acetatifactor sp. (assembly GCA_022511425.1). Taxonomy (GTDB): domain Bacteria; phylum Bacillota; class Clostridia; order Lachnospirales; family Lachnospiraceae; genus Acetatifactor. Next base: position 1,976 of record JAFLRO010000039.1, on the reverse strand, counting down.
CCTCATCACTGTGACACTGAAGGCGGAGGCTATTGCCGTGTAAAGGGTATCGCCCGCACCCCGGAGACTGCCCATATAGATTACCTGCGCAATCTGCAATACCACCACGAAGATGATCACGTACATGATTTTGACACCAATTTCTATGATATCCTTTTCCTCTCTGAAAAACAGGGTCATCAGCGGCCGTGCTCCAAAGAAATACAGCACCGCTAATGCCACAGAAATAACGCCGCCTATCATCCGGCAGGTTCTGCCATAGTCTTTTGCCTTTTCAGGCTGTTTTGCCCCCAGGCTGTAACCGATCAAAGCCACTGCTGTGGCCTGTAATCCGTCTCCAAAGGAAAAGGACAAGCCCATGATATTCATGCCCACCTGATGAGCTGCCATTGCCGCTGTCCCCTGGTCTGCTGCCATGATAGCCGTCAGCATGAAGCCGATGCGCATCAGTACCTGTTCTGCAAACACACTGTAACCCACTTTGATGATATTTTTCAGCGCCTCAAAAGTAGGTTTTAACTTTTCCTTAAAAATCAGCGGAATGCTTACAAAAGTGTCTCTCTTCCACACGGAGGCAAGACTCATAATGCTGGCTACAACGGTCCCCAGTACCGTAGCGATAGCCGCACCGCGGATCCCCCAGGCAGGAAATCCAAAATGTCCTTCAATCAGCAGATAGTTTGCCACAATATTCACACTGCTGGACACCAGATTGGTACGCATGGTGATACGGGTATTGCCCGCTCCTCTCTGAGCAGAATTGACGCCCATCTGAATGCAGTTGAAGATCATGCCGCCCATAATGATCCGGAAGTACAACACAGCGCTGTCGTGGGTCAAATCCTCGGAACCGCAGAAACGGATAATTGGATCCGCGAATACCACCAGCATAGCACTGAACAGCGTTGCCATCACCAGGATGAATACAAGAAAGGTTCCAAAAATACGGTTAGCTTCCTCACGCTTTCCCTCACCCTTTCTCCTTGCAACCAGCGCTGAAATGGCTACATTAGCAGCTATGAACAGTGAAAGACCCAGAAATTTAGGCTGAGTAGTCAGTCCCACTGCAGCCACAGCATAAGACCCCATCGCGCTTACCATGAGCGAGTCAATCAGACCGGCCAGTGCTGTAAAAAAAGACTCTAAAATAGCAGGCCATGCCATATTCAGAGTTTTTGCGATATCTTCCCTGCTATACCGGGATTTTTTCGTTTTTTCCATCTGCTCTTCCACTTTAAGTGCCTCTTTTTTTCTAAAAAAGAGGGAGTACCAACGCTTATACATCGGTCCTCCCCATCATTTTACTTCATTTAAACAAGTTCCAGAATCACTTCCATTGCTGCATCGCCCTTACGGGGACCAATCTTGACAATTCTGGTATAGCCGCCCTTGCGGTCAGCATACTTAGGTGCATACTCGTCAAAGAGCTTTGCCACAAGATCTACTTCCTTGGTATTCTTCTTTCTGCCGGCTGCCTCCGCGGGAACCTCCACAACGGGGTACAGCACTTTCAGCATCTGACGTCTTGCATGAGACCTGGTAGGCAGATCTTTTTTGATTTCCTTCTCCACCTCATCATAGACGGTGACAGTAACGCCGTTCTCAATCCGCAGGATCTTGCCGTCCTTATCACGGTGGGTTTCAGAAAGAACCTTCTTGGTATCCTTATCAACGATCTGTTTTACTCTTTTGCCGTCCTTGTCCTTGCGAGCCACCTTTGTGGTCACCTTGACGGTCTCGAAGTTGTCCTTTTCCTTCACAGCCAGAGCAATCAGACCTTCTGCAATCTTCCGTACCTCCTTAGCTTTAGCCTCGGTGGTAACGATCTTACCGTTGTTGATGAGAGCGGTTACCTGGTTTCTCAGTAATGCTTTTCTTTGGTCAGATGTTCTGCCAAGTTTTCTGTACTTTGCCATGATTCAATTTTCCTTTCTCCATTCATGGTACATCCGGCCACGCGCTTTGGACTTACTTAC
>JAFLRO010000038.1 GCA_022511425.1 Acetatifactor sp. | reverse complement strand
CGACTAACAGGCAATACTTCCCCGTTTGACAGGACGACTGTTCCTGCTGATATCATACGAATATACCGACGGTTTATGAGATAGCTTTTGTGAACACGGATAAAGGAAGAATATTTGACAGAAAGATCGTCAAGCTTGCCATATAGTGTAGCGTTTTCCGAAGCTTTTGTATGAACCACAATACGGCGCAGATTGCTTTCAAAATAGAGAATATCGCGAATTGGAAGACGATATACCTTACGCTCAAATTCATAAGAAAAATATGCATCCTGACGGTCAAGAAGTTCCTTTATGATATCGTTCCAGATTTTGGGCAGGCCCTCGTCTATTTGGTCTTTAAGAAGATACCGAAACGCACGGACTTCATAGCCCGTTTGCATATACTCTATTTTACTCGTTATAAAAACAATAAGCATATCCTCGTCAAATTCACGTAATTCTCGAGCGAGAGATACACCGTCGATTCCCGGCATTACTATATCGAGAAAAAGGACATCATAGCGCACACCAGAAGATACCGCATCAAGCAAAGCGGCAGAGCTCAGGTAGTTATCTGTTTCATAATCGGAAAGTATGGTGCGTATCTTTTCGATGTGAACTGATTCGTCATCGCATATTGCTATTTTGTAGAACATTTTCGACCTCCATACCTTCATTGACATTCTCATTAAAATTGACCAAAAAATCCGCCTCAACCAGTATCTGATAATCCATTCCGTCAATATGGTCATAAGTGTGGTGATGTCCCACTAAATAGCTGACTCGTTCAGTGACTTTCGGTGAAAAGCATAGAAAAATATGAATTATTGTATTTACCATTCATTGATATTCGGTCTTGGTTCCCTCCACCATTCTTGAAAGTCTTTTGAATATCTTGTCAAAACCACTCCTATATCCTTTGGGGGCACATATGTTGTAATCTTCTGGAATTTTTCCACAAATCTATCGGCATCCTGTTCGTTTTGGGAAATTTCAAGTTGTCTCCCCAATCTGACCAGGTCAGCGGTTTTATCAGATATAGATTGTACCTGCTTTTCTAAGCGCCTGTTACAATCAAACAGAATTTCATTTTCCTGAAGGATCATTCGATACACACTGTATATTATTTCTGCTATAGTCCGCATTTTCATATATCCATCAATCGGACATTTTAGATAATAGTAATAATTGAGCCAAAAATCCGAATAAAAAGATAATAATTTGTCCTCCTTTTCTTTTATTTGAAATACAGGAATCTGTGGCAGAATATCTTGAATCTCTGCATCATTGCAAAATAAGATTCTGGCTTTGTTAAATGTGTTTCTAGCCGGTTCACTGCCTTTCGCTGCCAATTCTTTTAGATATCCCTTTGTCATATATTTTATATCAAAATATCCGCCTTCATATGTACAGTATCCGTCCACCGTCTCTGTTGTCACATTTCTGTTCTCTTTTTCTGCATATTCTTCCTCAGACAGAACAACAGCACAGTCAAGATCGGAATCTGCTCTCTCTGTCCCCTTTGCCACAGAACCTATAAGAATCAAGGCTATAACTCCTTGTTTTCTAAAATACTCATTCATATTTGCAATGGATTCTTCGTGATGTTTATACATATTTCCTTTACCTTCCATCTACATTTCCAAACTATTCTCATTCAACAGGAAATCATAAATACTCATGGTTGTAATCCCGTCCTGATCATGTTGTACATTCATAACATCTTTTACAATAATAATCTTCTTAAAAGAATCACTTATATTGAGTAAGGATTCTTTTTCCTGCTTTTCTTTTTCTGCATCAGGCAGACGGAAGGCTGACTGAATATAGTATCTTCTGCTTCCCAGGTTTGCAACAAAATCCACCTCTAACTGTTTCTTTTCCTGCCTCTGATACTCATTTCTGGTTCTTTTCTGAACCATTCCCACATCCACCTGAAAGCCTCTGATTCGCAATTCGTTATAAATAATATTTTCCATCAAATGTGTTTCTTCTATCTGCCTAAATCCCAAACGCGCATTACGAAGTCCTGTATCCTCAAAATAATACTTAAGGGGTGTTCCAATATACTTTCTTCCTTTTACATCATAGCGATTGGCTTCACTAATTATAAATGCATCCTTTAAATATTCTATATATTGTCTGACTGTATTTAAACTTATATCCGACTGAATAACACTTTTAAAGGTTGCATTTATTTTAGACGGATTTGTAAGGGAACCTATCGCCGATGCCAAAATATTGATCAGGTCATTTAACTCCTGAACTTTTTCAATATGATTTCTTTCTATGATGTCTATAATATATGTCTCTTCAAAAAGTCTGGTAAGATAATTTATTTTTTGTTCTTCCGTTCGCATATCTACGGTAAGCGGCAAGCCGCCATAAGTCATGTAATCTGCCCACCCCCTATATCTGTCTCCATCATAAGCAGTCATAAATTCTTTAAAACTGAGCGGATACACATGTACTTCATCACCCCTGCCACGAAATTCAGTAATAATATCTTTGGACAGAAACTTAGAATTACTTCCCGTTACATATATATCTACATTTACAATATGGAGAAGAGAATTTAATACCTCTTCAAAATCATCTAACATCTGTACTTCGTCTAAAAGAATATAATAATCTTTTTTATCCACAATCAGAGATTCAATGTAATCTAATATTACATCAGGATCTCTGTACTGCTTATTTTTCCTTTGGTCAAGCTCAATCGCTATAATATGAGTTTCATCCACACCATTGTTTTTCAGGTATTCTCTGAATATTTGAAAAACAAGATAAGATTTTCCGCTTCTTCTGATTCCTGTAATAACCTTAATCATCCCATTATGCATACGGTCAACAAGTTCCTGTAAATATTTATCTCTTTTTATTACCATGTTGTCCTCCAAAGGATTGAAAACCAGGGGATATTGTGCCCTCTTTATTCATTATTATACAGTCAGTGTGTTGATTTGTAAATACCTATAATGAAAATCAAGGGCACATGTGCACACTTTTTTCATCGGCGGACGGTAGAAGTCCTATTACCAAACGTTTTTAATAACAACTCCATAGATTGACCGATACGGAAGCATGGAAGCGTTTAAAGAGCATTTTTTGAAGAACGCAGCCTCAGAGCAAGCGCAAAAGAATTTTTCCAAAGTGATTGAATGGTATGGGAGCAAAGAAGCTGCCATTGAAGCATCTAAAAATCCCATTAACGCCGATAGAATACCAGATTGTCAGAAGCGCCTAGATACAGTGACCCAAGCCCTTATTGAACATAAGGACTGTGATGTACATTCTACCGAGATACAGGAACTTATGAAGAAGTATGACCTGATATATCGGGAGTTGTTCAGAATGGAGGATGTGACGAAACTGATATTGGAAACAGCAAAATTCTATCAAACAAATGCGGAAATTCAGAAAGTCACAGATAGCGTGTGGGGAAAAGGAGCAACCATATATCTGGGGAAAGTGATAGAGGCATTTTATCAAGGGAATAAATCTTGAATGTCCTTTGAATAAAGTTTTAATGACCGTTTCCATATTTATAAAATCCACTCCTCTTTTTCTTGAAACATCCAAGCATGCGTGATAGAATAGAAACAAGTACAGCAAAGAAAGATGAGGTGTTTCGTGATTATAACAGGAAAGAAAGCTATAACTAAAAAAAGAATTGCGTTTTTGCTTGGCTGTCTGCTGATATTCTCCATTACAGTCGGCTTATTTTCCAATGCTGTCCATGCGGCGGACAACAGGACGGTGAAGGTTGCCTTCTTCCCGATGGATGGCTACAATATGACGGAGGCGGATGGAACGCTGACCGGAATGGATGTTGACTATCTGAATGCGCTCTGCAACTATGCCGACTGGGAAATCGAATATGTCAAGTGCGACAACTGGGATCAGGCGTTGTCAATGTTGTCAGCTCATGAGGTGGATTTGGTAGGTTCTGCGCAGTATTCGGTGGAACGTGCTGAAATTTACCAATATGCGAACCTTTCCAGCGGCTACACCTTCGGCGTGATTGCAACTGATTCGAACAGTTCCCTTGCTTACGAGGATTTTCAAGCGATGAAGGACATTACCTTCGGTATCGTAAAAACCTATGTCCGTAGAGGGGAATTTTTGCAATACTTAATGGACAACGGCATTTACAATCCGAGTTTGAAGGAATACTCTTCCACTGCTGCGCTCCAGGATGCACTGGCGCGTGGGGAGGTCGATGCTATCGTCCATACTTTTACCGAGACAAATGAGGGGCATCGACTCATTGGACGGTTTGCACCAATGCCATTTTACTATATTTCCTATCAAGGAAACGATGATGTGATACGAGAGCTGAATCAGGCCATCGCGGATTTGAAAATCAACCAGCCCCAGCTGGAAACAGATCTGATGAATAAATATTATCAGAGCCGGCTTGATAAAACCGTTGTGTTTACTACAGAGGAAAAGGAATATCTCGCAGAAGGCCATACCGTTGTGGTCGGCTATTTGGACGGTTATTATCCGTTTTCCTATGAAGATGGCGGAGAATACCGTGGACTGACGCGTCAGATGCTGGAGGACGGCGCTGGCTCTGTCGGACTGCATTTTACCTTCCGGAGGATGGAAACACTGCGGGAAGCACAGTCTGCGCTGCGCAGCGGAACCATTGATATCATTTCCTATTGTACGGATGCAACAGATACACTCAGCTCCCATCAGCTGGCATCCGTCAAGGAATATGCATATATTCCGTTAGTCATCGTAATGAAGGAAAACGCAAGCCTAGGAAACTTGTCCTCTCTGGCCACTGTTCCATATCTGTATGTGGATGCGAGCCATGCTGTTGATACAAGCTCGGTTCAGGTCCTGACCTATGATACACAGCAGGAATGTCTGGAAGCGGTACGAAAAGGCACTGTGGATGCAGTGCTATGCGATGGCTATCTGGCTGAATACCTGTTGAGTACAGAGCTTCAGTACAACAAGCTGGAGATTAAGAGTGTCTTGAGCGGAGAACATGCTGTTTCCATGGTAATCCGAAAAAATGAGGAAGCGGCATTGAGAGGAATTTTAAGCAAAACCATTTCCCTCATTGATGCCAAGACTGTCAGCGATTATATGTTGGAAAACAATGTCTATTCCCTGATGACTGTAGACCGTTTTTTGCGGAACAACAGCGTAGCAATTATTATATTCCTGTTTCTGTTTTTAGTTGCAGTGATTTTTGTGGCATGGCATATCATTTCAGACAACAAAAAGATTCAGAAACTGATGTACAAAGATACGGATATGAACATCTGGAATCTGAACTATCTGATTTACTGGGGAAAGATGAAGCTTCTGCCTGAACGGAAGGATCAGCAGTATGCGCTCGCCTGCTTAAATGTATCCCAGTTCCGGCATTATAATATTATCTATGGATGGAATGCCGGGCAGAAGCTGTTGGAATCTATTGTGGATTCTCTCTCCCACAGTTTGGATGCACAGAGAGAAATCTACGCACGAAATCACGGTGACCGTTTTGTATTGCTTCTGGCGTATGAGAATCAGGATGAACTTTTGGAACGGGCGGAATGTCTGGTCAAGACGGTTGAAAAGCAAATTTATGACAACACCGGCAACCATATGGCAATCCACATGGGTATTTACTTTGTACCGCCGGAGAGCAACGATCTATACATCGCCGCCAACTATGCAAACCAGGCAAATGAAGCGCTGCGCGACAGCCATATCAGCGAAGTTAAGGTCTATGATGCATCGTTTGAAAAGGCAATCAAGGACCGTCATGAGCAGGAAAAGCTTTTAGACTCGGTGGATGTGAATAAGGATTTTGTTACATATTATCAGGCTAAGGTTGATATCCGCACAGAAAAGATAATCGGTGCAGAAGCTTTGATTCGGTTTTTAGACCCGTCGGATTCCGGCAAAGTGAAATCCCCGGCATTCTTTGTACCTTATTACGAACAGACCGGAAGGGTAACAGAACTGGACTTTTTCGTATTGGAGAGTGTCTGTAAAATGCTACGCAGGCGATTGGATGAGGGTAAGGAAGTCGTGACCATTTCCTGTAACTTCTCCAGAAAGCATTTTATGAAGCCGGGATTTCCTGAGCGATTTGAGGCAGTTTTGGAAAAATATCAGATCTCCAAGGAATACATTGAGGTTGAGGTGACAGAGACCGTAGTTGTAGAAGAACTGCAGCTCTCGACTGTTAAACATACGTTGGACAGCTTAAGGGAAAAGGGCGTCCGTATTTCCATCGACGACTTCGGTTCCGGCTACTCCTCACTGGGTGTTTTTGAACAGATTCCAGCATCCGTCATTAAACTGGACCGTTCCTTCCTGCTAAACCAGGAGGACAGAAGCCGTCAGGTGAAGATAATGCGCGGGATCGTCAACCTCGGCAAGGAGCTCAAGGCGCAGATTGTGTGCGAGGGCGTAGAGACGGACAATGACGTAGAACTGATGAGGGAAATCGGTGCCTATGTGGCACAGGGCTACCGCTTTTCTAAGCCGATTCCAGAAGATGAATTCGAGAAAAAACTGGATGCAAATAAAATCATATTGACATAACAGACAGACAATGGAGGAATACCGATGGGAATGGAATCATTTACACTTACTACTGATCTTCAACCGAGGATTACTGTAAAGAACCGTTCGAAAGAAAATTATGAGGATGCCTTGGCAAAAGCCAAGAATGCCCTGTATGAGAAAATGCATAATATGGTTGATTATTATTGTGAGCAGATCAGCTTACTGGACCGTTCTGCTTTACAGTTGAATCATACAAATATGGAACCTCTAGCTTTCTGGAGCGAGCTGATGCGCTATACATCAGTGCAGTTCGAAGAAAAGTCACCCCTTTTCCATAAATATCAAGGTTCGAAGGATTTCGACTGCTACTGCGTATTGCTGAACTATGACAAAATGCAGCTTCCCTGGCCGGATGGCTATAAGGAACCCGCCAACCGGGTCAATGGTCTTGCACCAATGGGGCTCAATGACAATTATTTCTTCTATGCGGAGGGCGGCATATTATATCGTCTGGACTTTGGCACCTGTGCTCACAAGGAGATGAGGCTTGATGATGGCACTGCCTTTAACAAATCACTGGAACCCATAGCAAAATCCAACCATGAAGTCGGCAAATACATAACAGGGGTATCTTATATAAGAGATGCCTTCGAAAAACTCATTAAGGCAAAGCACGGAGACGGTCCGACGGACACCCTCTCTGTCATGGAGATCCTGGACAGTTTTGCCAGCTTGATGCGCTCCAGACCGGAGCTGCAGGACTACAGTTTACAGATTTTACCAACTGTAGACGAGACAACCTCCAATTTCCCACAGCAGTTTGGAATATTTAAAAATGATAAGCCGATGCATCTGGAAGCATTCTTTGACAGTCTGTTTTTCTAGGCTGTCTTTTTTTGCGTAACAGTCTTCATGCTCCTCTCTTCCCGCCCATACATACCCAAAAAAGCAAAAATCCCACAATCGTTCCTAAAATATTTGTCAGAATATCGTCAATCTGAAAGAAACCTCTTCCGGTTACCAGTTGAAGGCATTCCACAAGCACGCTGGTCGCAGCGCCAAACAGCACACATGCAAAAAAATTACGAGCCCACGAAAAAGCCCATCTACAAATAAAGCCGTAGGGAACGAACAGCAGCACATTTTCCACCACATAGGCATTATTCCTGGTGTTTATGCCCCAGGTGGAAAACAGCTCCATATCCATACCTCCGGTTCGGCTGCCACTCTCTCTGGAAAAAAAAGTGATTACCAGCAATATCGCCAGATATATCACATAGACTGCGACCGGAATCATGGAACCAGGCCTTTTTTCCCTCTCCCCGCCGCGGCTTGAAAGATACAAAAGAATCATGGCGATGGGAAGTCCCAGCGCCAGACCAAAGGGAATATATTTCATTGCGGAAACCATATCCCTGTATATATATTTCATCATATTACTTTTCTCCGGTAACAAATGTGCCGTTTCTATTGATAACTGTCCCAGCGGCTGGATGCATTCTCCCATTTGTCTTTTTCTTCAAACAGTCTATCATTCATCCATGCCACGGCATCCAACACACCGTCCTCGTCAAAAGAAAACTCGGCGCTCTCTTTTTCCTCAGCAGGTGTCATGAAAAAATTGAATGGCTCCGGCCAAACTGTAACCTTGAGCTTTTTTCCGTCCTCTGAGGATGCGCCCTCCAGACGGTAGCGCATTCCCTGATGACTGCCTGTAAACTCCGTTTTCTTCAGGTACTCCATGGATAGGATATCTTGACGTTCAATCATTTATGTATACTCCGTTAATTTTTTCATCTCACACAGCCTGTCATATAGGCATACAGGGCGCTTTACAGCTAAGCGCCCTGTGATAAGTATAACCTATTCATACCCTTTTTGCCAATACTAAATATGACTGCTCATCTCCTTTTTCAACTGACGCATGATTTTCTTTTCCAGCCTCGAAATGTACGACTGGGAAATTCCAAGCAGAGAAGCCACCTCTTTCTGAGTCATCTCCTGACCGTCCCTGGTTCCCAGTCCGAACCTCAGCCTGATAATTGTTTTCTCCCGATCCGAGAGTTTACTGACCGCTCCCATCAATAGCTTCCGCTCTACCTCATTCTCAATATTACGATAGATAACATCCTCATCCGTGCCCAGAATATCCGATAGAAGCAGCTCATTTCCATCCCAATCCACATTCAGGGGTTCGTCGATGGATACCTCCAGTTTGGTCTTGTTGTTTCTTCGCAAGTACATCAGGATTTCGTTCTCAATACACCTGGAGGCATAAGTAGCCAGTTTGATATTCTTTTCGGGATTAAAGGTGTTAATAGATTTTATCAAGCCGATAGTGCCTATAGAAATCAGATCCTCCACTCCAACTCCCGTATTGTCAAATTTCTTTGCTATGTACACCACAAGCCTTAAGTTGTGCTCAATGAGAATTGCTTTTGCCTCAGCATCTATCTCCGTTCCCAGATCACTGATGACCTGGCTCTCCCTCTCGACCTCCAAAGGCGGCGGCAGTACTTCCGCTCCTCCTATATAATGGATTTCTCCCTTCCTATGTAACAGCAGACCATCCCTGCGCATCATTTTAAACTGCATTCTACCCGGTAAAGCTACTTTCAGTATCATATATCCTCTCATTCTGCCGCTTATGCGGCCCTCCCTTTTTCTGCTCCGAAAGGAGCATGGGATTTACAATCATTTTTATGGACTCTGCCTCTGCTTCTTTCGATTCACTGATTCCCTGGGGACTGGCTGCAATGTAGACATGAGCAAAGCTCTTTCTTATACCGTCAATATCAAGCACCAGCTCGGGCAGCAGATATCCTTCCAAGATTCCTCTTTGCTTTCCTATGCTGTGATAGGGGATAGCTCGACAGCCCGGTGGAAGCGCCTTTCGCAGTCCAATCAGTATTGGTTCTGTGACAATACAGACCGGCTTCCCACTTATGGGCTCTATCAGTGAGTTTCCGGAATCTACCAGCGCCATTATCTGCAGTCGCTCATCACCGCAGATTAACTCTGCCCGGCATATGCTGTCCTCATGAACTTTTCTCTCCCTTAGATGAGCCAGAAACAGAAAAGTCAATCCTCCTGCTCCCAGGATTCCAAAAATACCCGTAAGAAAACTTCTTAACTGCGGTATGCTGCGAATCAGAAACAGCAATGCGCCTCCCATACAAAAGGAATACAGAAGCAATTTCTCCAGGAGTCTCAGAAACATTCTGAACCCCTTGACAGGAAACGAGATGAAAAGCATTCCCACTGTCCCCACCACCGCTGTCAATCCTCCTTTTAAAAGAATCGGTCCCGGCAGCAGAAAGGGCAGCATCCCGCACACTCCTCCAGCGACGGCACCTAGAAGCAGTCTTCCCCGCGTGGCAGTGCGGAGGGTGCTGCGGTTTACCAACAGCAGAAGGTAGAGGTTCATAACAAAATTGATCAGAAACAGACTGTCTACATACAGCTCATATTGCATTGGCATCATCCTTTTCATAATGATTATAAAGGGATTGAGATATAAAATTTGTCAAAGATGAGGGGAAGCTAAATTGATTTTTTCGACATGCGTGCGCAAGCGCCCGCGCTCGGCTCGTTGCTCGCACAAAAAATCGAGTGGTTTGACCACTCGATTTTATTTTAATTATTATGCTAACTTCTGAAGCTTCTCACTATGTTCAGCAACTACTTGCTTTATTATATCAATATCTGCTTGCATTGCCTCAATCTGTTCAACACTTGACTGTTACCGTTTGAAGTTTCAATCCGTCTTACTTCTTCTGCAGGAAATCAGGAATCTTTAAGGACTTCTCCTCCACAGAACTTCTAATGTCCACAGGTCTCTGAATTCCAGGCGCAGGTCTCGGTATCTGCTGTCCCGCTCCCTGCTGTCCTACCTGAGGCTGCACGCCAAGTCCCTTTAATGAATTAGGGGTGATATGCGAAGTGGGCTGTCTGTACGCAGCGCCCGCTCCCAGTCTGGGCTGAACGGCATTAGCGGCTTCCTCCAGGCCGGTAGCAATCACCGTAATAGAGCAAGTATCGGATTTAGAAGCGTCATACATAGCGCCAAAGATAATATTTACATCGTCACCGGCCAGATTCTGTACATAACTTACTGCATCGTTAGCATCTGCCAAAGTGATATCGCCGGACACATTGATAATCACATGACTTGCACCGGAGATTGTGGTCTCCAACAGAGGGCTCTCCACTGCCATTTTTACTGCTTCCATGGCCTTATCATCGCCCTTGCCTTCGCCGATACCAATATGAGCGATGCCCTTCTCTGTCATAACAGTCTGTACATCCGCAAAATCCAGATTGATGATCGCAGGTACATTAATCAGATCGGTAATGCCCTGAACTGCCTGTTGAAGCACTTCATCCGCTTTCTTAAGAGCCTCAGGCATAGTAGTACGTCTGTCAACAATCTCAAGCAGCTTGTCATTAGGAATTACAATCAGCGTATCCACATGCTCCTTTATACGGTCAATACCGCTGAGAGCATTTGTCATACGTGTTTTTGCTTCAAAACGGAAAGGCTTTGTCACAACGCCAACGGTGAGGATACCCATCTCCTTAGCCAATCTTGCGACCACAGGCGCTGCTCCAGTTCCGGTGCCGCCGCCCATGCCACAGGTGACGAATACCATATCCGCACCCTTCAGAGCTGTGGAAATCTCTTCCGCACTCTCCTCGGCAGCTTTCTCGCCCACTTCAGGCTTTGCACCTGCGCCAAGACCCTTTGTCAGCTTCTCTCCAATCTGTAAAAGCTTGGGGGCTTTGCAGAGCTGCAAGGCCTGCTTGTCTGTATTCACTCCAATAAAATCTACTCCGTCAATTTGCTCATCTATCATTCTATTGACAGCATTATTACCTGCACCGCCCACACCGACCACGATGATCTTAGCAGCTGCTTCAGCATCATTCGTCTTAATTTCAAGCAAGGGTTTGTCCTCCTTCATCATCCTTATATCTTTACGATAGCTTTGTGTTACCATCAGTCAAAAAATCAATGCCGTAAAAACTTCATATAGTCTATCATACAATTTTTTGGCGAATTAATCAATATGTTTTTAAATTTTATACACGTTTTGCCGGTGGCGCGGGCTGAACAAAAGCCCAATAATTCTATTCCGGCTGAAATGTATATCTTCCCCCGCTTTCTTTATAAGTTTCCATCTGCAAAGTTCCGCTTTTCCCCTCCAGATTCGGCAGCAGCTGCGGCAGCAGCATTAGCTTGTCCTCCAGTGTTGCACTGTCATTTCCCAGGGCGACCTTTACATCCCCAAAGAACACTGTTACCTCCCCTGAGTGCTGAAAGTAAATCTTTTCCGCCTCCAAATCATATTTTTCCAGAAGCTTAGTTATATTCAAAATACTGCCAAACACCTCTGGATTATCAACAGGAAGCGCTTCTCCCACCGCCATATGATCAAATACAAGCCCCGTGATCTGAGGCACTCCCGCCGTCTTAACGCTGGAACTCTCAACCACATAACCGTCCTTGTCAAAATACAGATAGGAACCCAGATATTTCACATACCCAGTCAGCACCTTTTCATATACGGTAATACGCACTGTATCCGGTGCGAGAATGGACACATCCATAACATCCACGAAAGGAATCCCCTCTATCCCTCTGTTCTCATACTTGATAGAGAGATAGAGAGAATTATTCCCCAATGGTCCGTCCATAACAATAGCTTTGATTTCATCATCGGTATAGTGTACATTGCCATCGACATATACTGTACTGACGGTGTAGGTATTCACAATATAGTACCCTGCTCCCAACACCACTGCCATAACAAGGACAATGACCAATATGGCAATTTTTATCACTCTGCCCCTACGCACTTGTCACACGCGCTCCTAACTCTCTGAAATCCCGACAGATATTTTCATATCCGCGGTTAATATACTGACAGCCCGTCACAACGGTCTCGCCCTGGGCCATAAGCCCCGCCACCACCAGCGCGGCACCGCCCCGAAGTTCCCGGGCTTCCACCTCTGCACTGTGAAGCTTGCTCACGCCGTGCACCCGCACTACATCCACTCCCTGCTCCTCGATCCTGGCTCCCATTCGGCGCAAATCTTCTACCACCCGAAATCGGTTCTCGAAGATGGTCTCACGGATCATGCTCTGACCTTCTGCCACCGCGGCCACTGATAGCGCCACTGACTGTAGATCCGTGGGAAAACCGGGATGAGGTGCAGTTCGAATACAGTCCACTGCCAGTGGCCGATTGGGAGCCTGCACATAGACACCCTCCTGCGAGGTATACAATCTGCCGCCCATGTGCTCCGCCAGTTCCAATACAGCCCCCATATCCTCCCAAGGAGCATCCTCCAGAAACACACTGCCACCGGCTCCGATACACCCAAATAGATAAGTGCCCGCCACGATTCTGTCCGCAGGAATTGCAAACTCCGTGCCGTACAGTTTCCTGCCGCTACGGATCACCAGCTGTCCTGTACCCACTCCGTCGATTTCTGCGCCACAGCACTGTAAATACTGACAGAGGGCTGCAATCTCCGGCTCCAACGCTGCTCCTTCCAGCACCGTATCGCCTTCCGCCAGCACAGCTGCCAGTACAACATTCTCAGTAGCACCTACGCTGGGGAAAGGAAGGATGATGTGAGCCCCGCAGAGTCTGTCCGCTTTTGCCAGAAGTTTAGCTCCTTTCTCCCGAAACTCCACTCCCATCTGTTCAAGCGCTGTAAGATGCAGGTCAATAGGACGTCTACCGATGACACAGCCGCCCGGGTGCTCCATGACCACCTCGCCGCACCTCCCTATCAGCGCTCCCAGCAGACACAAGGACGAGCGCATGCCCGTCACAGCGTCGGAACAGATTTCTTCTCTTCGTACCGTAGAGGAATCTATGAACAACCCCTTCTCCTGCCAATACACACTGCATCCAAGCTCCTTAAGCAGGCTAACCATGGCATACACGTCCGCAATTCTGGGACAGTTCCTGATGAGAGAACCATCACCGGTCAACAATGTGGCCGCCAGAACAGGCAATGCGGCATTCTTTGAGCCTTGAATACGCACCTTTCCCTGAAGGGCCACTCCTCCTTGAATATGAATAGAATCCATATGCTTATAACACCATCCGGTATCAAACTGATAGACCTATTCTATCCTATGCGAGAGGTATGCACAGAGTTACTGTTCACTCTACGGACACAATTTTCAGAGTTCTTTAAGCTGTATTCGCCTGGCCACGCTTAAGACCAGCCCCACCTCGGACATGAGAAACATTACCGAGGAGCCGCCATAACTGATAAAGGGAAGCGAGATACCGGTATTTGGTATGGTGTTGGTCACAACTGCGATATTCAGAATGGCCTGGACCGCGATATGTCCCATCACCCCCACCACCAACATGGCACCAAACAGATCCGGCGCATTGTTGGCAATGACCATCATACGCCAAAGCAGCATGATAAACATCAGGATGACTGCCACAGCTCCAAACAGTCCAAGCTCTTCACAGATAATGGCAAAAATCATGTCATTCTGAGCCTCGGGCAAGAAACTCAGCTTCTGTATGCTCTGCCCCAGGCCCTTGCCCCAGATGCCTCCGCTTCCAATGGCATACAAACCCTGCAGGGTCTGGAAACCCACGCCCAGATAATCACTCTCCGGGTGCAGCCAGACCTCGATGCGGCTGAAGCGGAAGCCCTGTCCCCCGTTTCCTGATACCGCCAGATAGACTACCAGAGCTGCCATTGCCACCACTCCCATGCCCATGATCACAAATTTCTTGTAATCAGGACTTGCCACAAACACCATCAGCACTGAGATGGCAAGGATGATGATAGCTGAGCTTAAGTTGGTGGTAATCAGGTACACCTCCGCCACCACAGGCATTGGAAGTGCTACCATGAACAGAAAACCTTTCATCGTCCGCACATTTTTTCCCATCTTACAGACCATGGTGGCAAGGAACAGAATCATGCCCAACTTCGCTACCTCCGCCGGCTGTAGGTTCAATCCGATGACCGGAATGCCAATCCAGCGTCTTGCATTGTGAGATTCTATGCCAAGAGGCGTCAGTACCAAGGGGATGATAGCCATGGATATCAGGTACCCCAGAAGCGCGAACCGCTCCCAGAAATGATAGGGGATATTCGCCACTGCAATCATTGCCACCAGCCCCATGATCACAGCAATCAGCTGACGCTTCAGGTAATAGGCCTGATCATGAAAGCTTTGGAATGCTTCGTAAGAGCTGGCGGAATAGATCATGACCAGCCCAAAGCCAAGAAGGAACAACACGATGAACAACAGGCTGTAGTCAAAAAAATATTCAGTTTGTTCTTTTCTCTTTCTTCTTGTGGTGCTTGATGCTGCCATATCTACTCCTTCGACCGCTTCCAAAATCAGTTCTTCCGGACTGCGTCACTTAAGTCTTCTCACATATTCCTTAAAGATATCCCCACGTTCCTCATAGTTCTTAAACATTCCCCAACTTGCACAGGCAGGTGAAAGAAGTACTGCATCGCCCTCCTCCGCCAGCTCTGTACAAAGCCTAAGACATTCCTCGTAAGTATCAGCAAATCGGATCCTGTCAAAACCGTGAGCTCTGGCACATTCCGCAATCTTCTCCCTGGTCTGGCCGATGAGCACCAGCCATTTCACCCGTCCGCCAAAACTTTCTATCCACTCGTCGTAGCTGCTCTCCTTGTCGTAACCTCCTCCGATAAGCACCGTGGGTCTGCTCATAGCCCGAATACCCTGGATTGCGGCGTCCGGATTAGTACCCTTGGAATCGTCATAGTAATCAACGCCTCCCTTTGTGGCAACAAACTCAATCCGATGCTCCACAGCGCGAAATTCCTTTATCACGGAAAGTGTGGTGTCCAGAGGCACTCCCATGCCCTGCGCAATGGCCAGAGCCGCCATCACATTCTCCACATTACATATTCCCACCAGATTCATATCCCTGTGAATATCCAGAATCTCCTGCTCCGCGCCGCCCGTTCTGCAGACAATCTTTTCTCCCCGGAGAAAATAGCCCTCCTCCAGCTCTCTGGCAGAGGAAAAGTACACCACTCTCGCCGGACACCTCTCCCCGAAATCCCGGGTGTAGGCGTTTTCATAGTTCAGGACACAGACATCTTCTTTTGTCTGGTTCAGGGTAATATTCTCCTTAGCCGCCACATAGGCCTCCATAGTATGATGACGGTTCAGATGATCCGGTGTAATGTTCAGGATTGCTGATACCGCCGGATGGAAATCCCGGATGGTCTCCAGCTGGAAGGAGCTGATTTCTCCGACTGTCACAGTATCCGCGCCGGTCTTTAAGCACTCGGAAGTATAAGGATTTCCAATATTTCCCACCACGAACACCTTTTCCCTGCCCAGATGAGCCTCCATGATCCGGCCCACCAGGGTGGTGGTAGTGGTCTTTCCGTTGGTTCCGGTGATGGCAACTACTCTACCCTTCTCTTCTTGATAACCCAGCTCAATTTCACCGATAATTCCGGCTCCTCTTTCCCGCAGGGCATTTACAAGGGGAATGTCCGTAGGCACGCCGGGACTTAAGACCACAGTCTCTGTAGAGTTAAAGATTTCTTCCGGCAGCTCCCCTGCCACGCAGCGGGCTCTGCTCTCCCCGGGCAGCTTCTCCCTGATCAATGCTTCCGTCAGCTTTTCATCGCTGTCATACAGCACCACATCAGCTCCCATATGCTCCAGCAGCGCAACGGAACCCACACCGCTGATCCCTGAGCCGATCACCAAACATTTTTCTCCCGTCACCATTCCCGCAAAAACCTCCGCTAAAATATAACCGTCAATACGCCACCAGCGCTGCCAGACACATCAGTGCCGTGACAATGGTAAACAGCGCTGTGATTCCCGTCTCGGACCAACCGCACAGTTCAAAGTGATGATGGAGCGGCGCCATCCGAAAAAGTCTCCGGCCGCCGCTAATCTTGAAAAATCCCACTTGTAAGATCACCGAAATGACCTCCGCCAGATAAATGATACCCACGATCGCTATATAGAGGGGCATCTGAAGCACATATCCGCAGGCCGCCACAAAACCGCCCAGAGCCAGGGAGCCCGTATCACCCATGAACACAGAAGCAGGATGTACGTTAAAGAGCAGAAACCCCAGCAGCGCTCCTACTACAGCGCAAGTAACCGGCTCAATGCCATAATGCCCGCCTATGGCTATCACAGAAAAGAAAACTGCTACAATCACAGTGACACTTCCCGCCAGTCCGTCAAGGCCATCCGTGAAATTGGTTCCGTTCACGGTACCCAACACGATAAAAAACAGAATCGGCAGGTTCCATACTCCCAGATCCAAATATTCTCCATCCAGAAAAGGGATGCGCATGGCCAGGCTTACATCCGTGTAATGCAGCAGATAATAGGCAAACACTGCCGTCACCAACACCTGACCGCCAAATTTCTGGATTGGGCTTAAGCCCATGGATCTTTTACACACCACCTTGATATAGTCATCCAAAAATCCAATCATCCCAAATCCCACCGTTAAAAACAGCACGGGCGCTGCCTTGGGATAGCTGCTTATAATGGGCAGGCAGGTCACAATCACACTGAACAGAATCAACAGGCCTCCCATGGTTGGCGTGCCCGATTTCTTCAGATGGGTCGCCGGTCCGTCATTTCTGACCGTTTGACCGCATTTCAGCCATCTTAAAAATGGAATCATCACCGGACCAGCCAAAGCGCTCAGGGAAAAGGAGACCAGAACAGCCATTACACTAACTTTGCTCATTTTCTTGATTATACTCCTTTATTCCCAAATACGGAAGAATATTTTCAAACAGCTGCCTTACGACCGGCGCTGCCACCTGTCCGCCGTAATAAGTGCCCTTGGGATTGTTCACAATGGCCAAAACTATAACTTGGGGATCTTCCGCAGGAGCAAACCCTATGAAAGATGCTATGTACCTCCCACTGTTTCTGGGCAAGGTCTGACTGGTCGCCGTCTTACCGCCAATGCTAAAACCCTCCACTGCCCCGTTCTTGCCAGTTCCCTCTGATACCACACGTTCCAGAATCCCCCGCAATGTGGCGCTGGTCTCTTCCGAAACAATTCCTGTGGTCACAGGGTACTCAAAGGTCTCCAGCACATTACCCTCCGCATCCAGAGTTTCCACACCGAAGTGTGGTGTAATGCGGTCACCTCCGTTTACAATGGATGCAGCCGTTGTCAAAAGTTGTATAGGAGTAATCTGGAACGACTGACCAAAGGCAACCGTTGCCAGCTCCACATTTCCCATGTCCTCCATCTTGTGCATGATGGTTCCCGCCTCTCCAGGCAGGTCAATACCGGTTTTTTGTTTCAAACCGAATTGCTCAAAATATCTGTAATAATTCTCTACACCCAGCATAAGCCCTACAGAGATGAATGCCGGGTTACAAGAATTCATAGTTGCATGAATAAAATCCTGAGAGCCATGTCCTGTGACCTTACTGCAGCGAATCCGTCTGTCATCCACCATGATATATCCGGGACAGTTGAAAGTGCTGGCAGGCGTCACTACGCCCTCTTCTAATGCTGCAGCCGCTGTGATAATCTTAAAAGTGGAACCCGGTTCATAGGTATCGTTGATACAGCCGTTTCGCCATATGGCATTCAACAGATTCTGCTGTTCCTCCGATGTGACATTCTCCGGGGTTCCCACCGGCAGCTCATAGGGGCTGTTTAAGTCAAACTCCGGCACGTTGACCATAGCCAGCATTTCCCCGTTCTGAGGGTTCATTACCAAGATGGAAACGCTGTCCGCTTCCTTTGCAGCCATGGCCTGTTTGGCCAGCTGGGTGGCGTAGGACTGAATATTCATATCCATGCTGATGACCAGATCATTGCCGTTCACCGGCTCCACACGGCGTTCTCCCTCTGATTCCACCTCGATGCCCGCTGCATCCGTGACAGTCAGGATATTTCCCGGTATACCCTTAAGATATTCCTCATAGATTACCTCCAGTCCGATAATGCCCTGATTATCGCCGCCGGTGAATCCCAGTACCTTGCTTGCAAGCTCACCGTAGGGATAATAACGTTTATAATCCTCGTCTACCTTTACTCCGGGCAGGTCGTATTCACGGATTCTGTCACCGATTTCTTTATTCACATTACTCCGGATCCGCTCCATGGAGGAATATTTCTCCACCCGCGCCCGGACATACTCCTCGGATAGGTCTAACTCCTCACAGAGAATCCGGACAACCTGCTCAGCATCCTCAATCTGATTATGTATGACGGATACGGTGCACACGGTCTTATTATCGGCCAACACCTTGCCATTCCGATCCAAAATACGTCCCCTGGCTGCCTTGATGCTCCTCTCCCGCTCGTGAAGTTCCGTGGCCTGCTGGGAATAGTACTCTGCCTGCCATACAGTGAGATAAATCAGTCTTCCAAAAAGGAAAACCAGCATGCCGACGCAGGCTAAAAATAAGATCAGAATTTTCTTTCTGTGGAATATCTTATTGTTGTCCGTCAACATACGAAACCTCATAAAAAGAATGTTGATATACTCTATTCCCACTTTTACAAGGTTATGCCCACAAACCAGCAGGCAGGACGCTGTTTCCACGACGGTATTAATCTGCGCAGAATGCTATTGTATGTTGGGATTTACAGGCACGTCGGTATTTACCACTGATTCGGCTCCATCCGTGGATAAACCGGTCTGAGGATCGTACAGCGTACCCGTATCGGGATCACGGTAGCAACCGGTGGCGGGATCTATAGGAAAATCCCTCCAAGGTGCATTAGGTGCAGCGCCGCCTTCTCCTGCTCCGTTTTCTTCCGGGTCATTATTTTCCTGACCCTCATCCTCCTGGGGCCGGTTGTAATAATAAGTATTTTCCAGCTTTAAGGCATCTAACTCAGCCTGCTCCGTCGGAGTGACTTCCTCCGTCATAAAAATATTCAGATAGGGAAGTACTTCCATCAAAATGCTGCGAACAATGCGGGTAGCATACTTGGCATCTCCCTGTTTTTCCACATTGGGCCTGTCCACCACCACATAAATAGCAATCTGTGGATCATCCGCGGGCGCATAGCCGATAAAGGATAGCACATGGTCGGCTTCAGAACGCTGATGTGTCACGGGATCAATAGTCTCTGCGGTTCCTGTCTTTCCGCCGATCCGGTATCCCGGCGGTCTTGCTGTAGTGCCCGTACCGTACGCGACCACTGCGTCGCAGAACCGTCTGATCAACTCGGAGGTAGAATCGGAAACGGTCTTCTTTAGCACCCTTGGCTCAATATTTTTCACAGTGGCTCCGCTGGAGTTGGTGATTCTGTCCACCATATGCGGCTCATAGTAATTGCCGCCGTTTATCAGGGAACAGAAACCTGTGATCATTTCAATCATAGTCACATTGAAGTTCTGTCCAAAGCTATTGGTAGCTAAATCTGTCGGCCCCATTTTGTCAGCTGTATAAATCAAACCGGCGGTTCTTGCTTCTCCCGCCAGATCCACATTAGTTCGCAGTCCGAAGTTAAATAACTGCTGAAACTCCGTAAAATTCTCCACTCCAATTTTCTGTGCAATCCTCATCATGGACACATTACAGGATTTTGCTACCGCCTGCTCAAGAGTAAGCACGCCATCGTAACGGTTATGACAATGAATTCTATGACCGCCGACCTCCAGATAGCCATCACACACAAAGGAATCATTTGGAGAAATCAAACCTAGTTCTAGAGCTGTTGCCACTGTAAATGGCTTTGTCGTGGATCCCGGTTCATAGGTGCCCGTAATGCAATAATTCTTCCACAGATTGTTCAGATTCAGATAAATCTGATCCTGATCCATGGCATCTAATACTTCCCTGTTAATGATGGTATCCGTATTCCGAATCTCAAAATAACCGTTGGCATTGGTAATCTGCTCCACCATCTTTGACCCAATAAGTCGCTCAGTATTTCGCACATCGTTCAGGTCATAGCCGGGAGCACTGGCCATTGCAAGAATCTCTCCTGTATCCACCCACATGATAATGCAGCTGACATTGTCAGCACCATTGCCCTCGTGATATCCGTCCTTATATTCATCCATGAACTTCTGAAGGTATTTCTCCACGATCATTTGGACATTTACGTCGATGGTAGTATGGATGCTGTTGCCGTCCACAGCCGCCTTCACAGTACGCTCCAGCGACTGGTCATCGTTGAGATATCCGTACTCTCTGCCGTTAATGCCGTTTAGAATATCATTGTAATACTCCTCCAGACCATAACTGCCTTGATTGTCGGTGCTTGTGAAGCCGATCACGTCCGCAGCCAAGGAACCGTAAGGATATAGACGCTTGTACTCCTCCTCGAACCAAACTCCGCGGATGTTGGAATTCTCTTTCCGGGCAGCCTGAAAGCCGCTGATTTCCTCGTAAGTCAACTGTCTCAAGGGCACATACCAGGATGAGGTGGGGTGGGTATTCACATATTCCCGTATCTGGGTCATATTTAAGTCAAAATTTGCTCCTAATGCTCGCAGAGTGGGTTCCAGATAATTCTCATCAGCCAACATAACCTTTGCGTCAATGACAAGATTATATACCTTTTGACTGGTTGCCAGCCTGGTACCTTGACTGTCCACAATATCGCCCCGTCTGTATGGAATAGTGGTGGAATCATAACGCTGTTGGGCCAGCACCTGTTTCTGATATTGAGTTCCGTTCTCCCGTATCAGATAGACTAATCTTGTGCTTAACCCGGCAAAAGCCAGTAGTACCAAAACAAACAGTACTACCAGCTTCTTTTGCATTTTAATAGAAAATATGTTTTTATTTCGTTGCCGCTTTTGGCCATCCGTCCTTTGCCTGTTGCTCACTTTGCACCTCGCTTCTAATGACTTCCATCCGTCACCCGACGCATGTAGTCCCTTCCCTCGTTTGTGTATGTGATGATCTGGCCTTCTTCCGCATAAGTCATTCCAAGCTCACTGATGGCAATACGCTTGACCTCCTCCAGATTGATACTGTTCAGAATCCTGTTGTACTCCTCATCGTTTGCAATGCGCAGACTGTTCAACTCGCTCTCCTTTGCTGCCACACTCTTGGTCAGATTGGTAAGCTCTGCCTGAAGCTGAATGTAGTTCACCAGGATCAGAGCTGCTGCGCATAAGGCAGCTGCCAGGAAAAGCACATACCCGGCGCTCATGTGGCGGGCTCTCTCCCGATTCTTCCGAACCTGGGGACGGGGCTGCCGCCTAGGCTCCTCCAGTTCCCTGGTAATCTCGATTTCGCGCGCAGTATTCCCATAAACGTAAGCGCCGCGGGTTACTCTTGCGGTACTTGCGCTCCGATTCTTCTCATATGCAGATGTCCTGTGATTCCTTCTGCTATGGCTCATGATAGTTCTGTTCTCCAACTAATTCTCTTAATTTTCTTTATTTCATTATTAATTCTTTTTTTAATTATTTATTAAATTCTTTTTGACTTCTCTTTCTTAATTCTCTATCCTTTGCTGAACACTCTCAGCTTTGCGCTCTTGGAACGGTTATTTTGTGCCAGTTCCTCCTGACTGGGAAGAATTGGTTTTCTTGTGACTACACTCCCTCTGCTCTTCTGTCCGCATACACACACCGGAAAACCGGGTGGACATGTGCAGGGATTTTCATTTCTTCTAAACACAGTCTTCACAATCCGATCCTCCAAAGAGTGGAAAGTGATGACACAGAGCTTTCCTCCGGGGGCAAGCAGCCCGATTAGCTCGTCCAACGAATCCTGAAGCACTTCCAGCTCCTTATTGCACTCGATTCGAATTGCCTGAAAGGTCTGCTTGGAAGGATGTCCGTTTTGGCGCATCTTTGCCGGAATTGCTGCTTTGATGATTTCGTTGAGTTCAAAGGTGGTCTCCACAGGCTTGTCCTGCCTTGCCCTGACAATATGCTTTGCAATATTAGCCGCAAAACGATCCTCCCCGAAATCCCGGATGATACGGTACAACTCTCCTTCTGAATAACCGTTCACAATTTCCCGGGCTGTCAGGGTCTGCCTGCGGTCCATCCGCATGTCCAGCGGTGCGTTAAAGCGGTAGGAGAAACCTCTCTCCTCTGTGTCTAGCTGATAGGAAGAGACGCCCAGGTCCAGCACAATGCCGTCCACCTGTTCCACGCCCTCTCCTGCCAGCATGTTCTTCATGTTAAGGTAATTATCGCGTAGGATTGTGACCCGGTCTCCAAAGGTAGCCAGTCTATTTTCCGCAGCCGCAATGGCTGCGTCATCCTGATCGATCCCGTAGAAATGTCCTTTATCCAACCGGCTGCACACTTCATAGGCATGCCCGCCGCCTCCCAGGGTGCCGTCCACATAGATACCGTCAGGCTTCACTTTAAGCTGTTCGACTGTCTCCTTAAGGAGGACGGAGTAATGGTTGAATTCCATAGATGGTTTCCTCAAGTGACGCTCAGCCCGCGCCATTCGCAAAACCGCGTTGCGGCTCCAAAGAGGGGTGTAAACACCCTCTTGCTCATAGAGTGGCGCTCCCTCATCCATGTAATGCTGTGAAAAACTCGTGCAAGCACGGTTTTTCACAGCCTTCCATGGCTGGCTGAGCTGGTGGGTTATATCGTCAATCCTAGGTTCAGCATTCCTTGCGATATCTGGTTGATGTCCACCTGGCTGCTATTGTCATTCCACTTGTCAAGGCTCCATATCTCGATACGTCCGCCCATGCCGGCCAGCACCACATCTTTTTCCAGTCCTGCAAAATCCCGCAGATCCTGAGGCATTAAAATCCGCCCCTGCTTATCTACCGTCACGTACATCGCACCAGACAGGAAAAACCTTGCAAACTGTCTTGCTTCCTCGTTGATTAGCGGCAGTGATGCCAGCTTTGCTTCAAAGACCTTCCAATCCTCGTTCGCATACACAAATAAGCAGCCATCCATTCCCTTCGACACCACAAACTCATCTCCCAAAATCTCACGGTACTTTGAAGGAATGCTCAACCTGCCTTTCGGATCGATCGTGTGATTGTATCTGCCCATGAACATAGCGATCACCACCCGTCCAGTACCCCGTCGCAAATACCGGGGAATCAAAAATAGGTCTGCCACAGGATTTGGCATCAAAAAATATGGTTTTGTGGTCTTTCATACCACTTTATGGGATTTGATGCCATATCCATCCCACTTTTAAGTAGATTTTAACATATAATTAAAAAATTTCAAGAGTTATTTTTTTGTCGAAAGGCCGAGAAAAGGCGCTCCAGAAGCCATTTCCGAGCGCCTTTCAATCCAAAACCACAAGATATAGTAGAAGGGCAATTTTCAACATGGCACATATATGGCCTGTTGAAAATTGCCCTTTTACAAATTTTTTTTAATTTTTATAAAATTTCTTAATTTTTTTTCGGTTTTTTCTCCGATTCCGGTTTCTTCTCTACCGTTTGACCGGATGCTTCTGCCGGAATATTTCTCCTACTTATCCTAACGATCACATCAACTGCCACTGCAAACACGACCATCACCAGAGAGAGTGCCTGGGATACCGGGATGGATGTGCCGGGAATAAATAGGGTGTCCGTGCGAATACCCTCAATGATGAACCGCCCCAAGCCATAGCCGGCAAAATAAAGAAGGCACAGTTCACCGTCAAACTTCTTATGCTTCCTCCATAACAGAATCAGTGTAAACACAAGCAGATTCCAAAGGCTCTCGTAAAGGAAGGTGGGATGGACATTGATGTAGTTAGCACCGGCAGGAATGTGCGCCATAATATTTTCCGTTATGTCGCTGGAATCCCTGACAGCGGCAATGGGAAGCTGCATAGACAGCAGACCGTCATAGAACTCGCCGAACACTTCCCGGTTCATGAAGTTGCCCCAGCGGCCAATAGCCTGGCCAAGGATCAGGCCCGCCATGGCGGTATCTCCCATGAGAAGTGCATTTTGCTTTTTCACTTTTGTATAGACAAAGAGAGTGATAAAAGCTGCGATGACAGCGCCATAAATAGCCAGACCTCCCTGTCTGATGTTAAATACCCTTAAGGGATTGTCCTTGAATTCATCCCAGGAAAACAGTACGTAATATATACGAGCACCAAGGACGGAACAGATTACCGCATAAATGGCGAAATCCCAGTAAGTATCCGGATTCTGTCCTGATATTTTCGCCACATGAGATGCCATAAGGATACCGGCTATCACACCGAGGCCGATAATAAGACCGTAAAAATAAATGTCAAATCCAAATAAACTGAAAGAACGGGGTACGTCTTTTAGATAAATTCCAAGATTCGGAAAAGCAATATCTCCTGCGTTCATTTCTTCAAAGCCTTTCTATACATTAAACCTGAATAAGATTACATCTCCGTCTTTTACTACATAATCCTTGCCTTCGATGCCTACAAGACCTTTCTCCCGGGCAGCGGCAAGGGAGCCCTGCTCCAAAAGGTCTTTATAGTTTACTACTTCTGCTTTAATGAATCCTCTTTCGAAGTCGGAGTGAATCTTGCCGGCTGCCTGGGGTGCTTTGGTGCCAATCTTGATTGTCCATGCCCTGGTCTCATCCTCACCGGCAGTCAGGAAACTCATAAGACCCAGAATATGATAACTGGCGCGGATCAGTTTCTCAAGTCCGGACTCAGAAAGACCCAGATCCTCCAGAAACATGACCTTCTCCTCTTCTTCCAGCTCGGAGATCTCCTGCTCAATCTGAGCGCAGATCACAAAGACTTCGCTCTTCTCACCTTCTGCGAATTTCTTTACCTCTGTCACCATAGCATTGGAAGCGCCATCGTCTCCCAAATCGTCCTCCGCCACATTTGCCGCATAGATCACCGGCTTGTATGTAAGCAGGTTGAACTCCTTCATCAATGCCAGCTCGTCCTCATCCTGAATGTCAACGGTCTTTGCGGGCTTGCCGCTCTCCAGATGAGCCTTGATCCGCTCCAAAAGGGCAAGTTCCTTGGCGTAAGTCTTGTCCATCCGGGCGGCCTTTCCCACTTTTGACAGTCTTCTCTCCAAGACCTCCAGATCGGAGAAGATCAGCTCCAGGTTTATGGTCTCAATATCCCGCAGGGGATTGACACTACCGTCCACATGCACCACATTTGCATCCTCAAAGCAGCGAACCACATGCACAATGGCATCCACTTCCCGGATATTACTCAAAAACTGGTTTCCCAGGCCCTCTCCCTTGGAAGCCCCTTTCACCAGTCCTGCGATATCAACAAACTCGATGACTGCGGGAGTCACCTTTTTTGACTTGTACATATCCCCCAAAAGTTTCAGCCTCTCATCCGGCACCGCCACCACACCGATGTTGGGATCGATGGTACAAAACGGATAATTGGCTGACTCTGCTCCCGCCTTTGTCAGTGAATTGAAAAGTGTGCTCTTGCCCACGTTGGGAAGGCCGACGATTCCTAGTTTCATTCTTTCTTGATCTCCTTTCAACAAAGAGCCTTAATATCTAGGACAGTATATCATACCAAGGTTCAAAAGTAAATTGTGGGATTATGATAGTCCGTACATGCTAATCAATTGTTTTGCCTGCCCAACTAAACCCTTTATAAAAAAGAACAAGCCGCCCTGACTTGTCCTTCCCCCCGGTATTAAAGCTCAACCTACTGTCTCCACTGTGCAAGGCCGAATAAACGGGCACTTGTTCAGAAGCTGTGTCCGCAGATATTCATAGCGCAGCCTTTTTTCCTCTTTGGCAAAGTGTATCTCTCTGAACTGTTCCGGACAGTTGCTGTAATCCAGCACTTCATCTCCGAACTGCTCACTGGTCAGGTCAAACACACAGCCATCTACCACATTGAAGCAGTGGTAGTTTCCGCCGGGCCTTAAGATACCGCAAACCTTGCCGCCGAAGAAATCCTGCATCAGGAACGCTGTGATTGAACACTGCCCGAGAGTAGGATTATTGGCACTCCACTCGTCCCTCATCCGCGGTGCACAGGTGCCAGCACACCAGATATCGGACAGGATGTCGTAATAATCCCTCGGTGTCAGGCCATTGGCATCCTTTATATTGGCTGTTTCCCAGCCATAGAATCTGTATTTCTTCATTTGCCGTCCCTTTCCGCTTTCTTACGGTCCTCATCGATCATATCCACAATTTTAAAGTACTCATCAATCTCAGCCTGCGCTTTTTCTTCAGATAGATTAAAATGCGCCATGAGCAGATGCAGGACTGTTTCAATCGTACAGTCCTGTGAAAACTTATCCCGTATCAAATCCATTG
>JAFLRO010000037.1 GCA_022511425.1 Acetatifactor sp. | reverse complement strand
GCAACAATGATGTAGCCCGGATTGACTTAAATACAATAGCCAGATTGTGCTATGTGCTAAATTGCAATGTAGCCGATTTAATTATTTATGAACCGCCAGAGCAATAAACGATATTCAAGCAAAAAAGCAACTGTTAATTGATTTTTTCAGTTGCTTTTTTACTGCTAATTTTACCAATCGGCTTTTCTAAAAATTGCCAGAAAATCTTGCCAATTTTTCCTGTGTTTTTCTGAACCACATATATTTTTGTACTTTTTAATCATAAAACAGGGGTTTTTCAAAAAAACAAAAGATATAGTAACACCTGTTTTGCCAATTTTTTTTGCCAAAAAAATCTATTTTTGTTATTTTTTATTTCAGTAATATTTGTCTGTAATTTAGTCTATCAAAAACCATTTTTAATCAATGATCTAAAATGTATACTAATTTAAAACAATGCAATTCAATAAAATAGCATTGTTGATTTAGACAGGAAAATATAAAATTTCGTAACTGGAAAATACTTTTTTGTGAAAAGAGAAATCTATTTTACAAAGTAGAATTATGTTTCCCTCTAATAATCGTAAGTTTCAGGCAAATGAATCCCACAATTAGAAAATTAAAACATTTCTCCCCATCTTACATCATGCCATGTTTCACTAGATTTCAATCCCAAAGCCATCAATCAAATATTTTTACAAAATACTTTATGTTGTTTTAGGAAATGATGTGTTAAATTTTCAGAACAATGCACCTTTCTCTATCTTACATTGTACCACCTTTCATAAGGTGCTGATGAATGGAGTTCCCCCCCTATGTCAAAATCTTCAAACTGACCTGTGGCAACAAACAAATTCTCTATGTATGGCAAAAGCAAGGGCTGTCTCCTTACTCAAAACAGCCCTTGCCCTATTGAAAAAAGGGGGTATAAACTTTTGACCAGAACAAATGTTGAAACCATAGGACGGAAACATATATCCATAAAAGAATTATTAGACTTGCTTAATGCGATTAATTGCGATAAAGTAGAGGTGGATGAACTGCTGGATATTATTATCGAGCGCATGAAAAACAACGAGATACTATCCCAGCACCACTATGCTATTACAGAGAATTCTGACGGTCGGTTTTCAACTTATGTTCCCGATGATACAAAGCGAAACCATCGACGGAAAATCTGTAAAAGTTCAAGAGAAGCCTTGGATAAGGCTCTTATCAAATTCTATAAGGAGCGTGAGGAGAAGCAATCAACAAGAAATATCAGTTTACGGCAGTTTTACCCTGAATGGTTCGAGTACAAATCTTTGCACACAAATTCAAGCGCATACATGAGAACAATTGACGAACTGTGGAAAAAATATTATGTCAATGATCCCATTGTAGACCGTCCTCTGGTGGAACTTGACGAGTGTACTCTTGACACTTGGGCGCATACTCTGATTAAATCCAAGGGTTTAGGAAAAAGGCAATATTATAATATGGCTATTATCATCCGTCAGAGCCTAGAACTTGCCCGGAAAAAAGGAATTGTGGCTTATAACGCTTTCAACAATTTCAAGGTTGATTATAAGCTGTTTAAGCCTTCAGAGAAGAAACCAGACGCTACTCAAGTATTTCTTACAGACGAACAGCCCCTAATTGAACAGGAAGCCTACAAGGACTTTGAGAATAGCCAAAAGGCCGCTTGCCTTGCAATTCCTTTTGCATTCCAGACAGGACTAAGAATGTCGGAAATCGTAGCCCTGCGCTGGTCAGACATTGACGAGGAACAGGAAAATTGCATACATGTTCAGCGCATGGAGATAAAAGAGTATGAAAAGCTGTCAGACGGTACTTGGGGCAATCCAAAGCGTGTTGTTATTTCTCGAACCAAAACCATACAGGGCAACCGAAATGTTTATCTTACTACGGTAGCGAAAGAGATTTTGGAGCAGATTCGCCTTTGCAATGAACAGAAAGGTTATAACAACACAGATTATATTTTCCTGAACGAAAGAGGACGTGTGACCGCTCCCAGCCTTGACAAGCGTATTCGCCGTTACTGCCGTAAAATAGGGATTTCTGAAAAAGGTATGCACAAGATTAGAAAGACCTATATCTCCACATTGATTGACGCAGAGGACATTAACATTAACTACATCCGAGAACAAGTTGGTCACGCTGACGAGCGCACCACCTACGGCAACTATTGTTTTAACCGTAAGCCAAAGAGCCTGACCGCGCAGAGCATGGAAAAGGCATTAGCCCACAGAGAAGAAAAAAACAATCCATGACAAAATCTGTGACAAAAAAGCTATCTGTTCTCAACTGTTCTCAACACTTACCAGAACAAAGGAACGTGGGAAGCCCGAAAAATAAATCAGGGTTTCCCACCAAAAAATACAATCGGGGTGACAGGATTCGAACAACACACCCCACTGAAAAATACTGAAAGAAAGGGGATTTCGCTGCCAACGAAACCCCGGGTCAAGCAAAGGTCAAGCAAGCCCACAAGGGCTTATTTTTTTGCCCTCAAAAGTTCAACAGGGTATTCTTTCAGCTTCTACGGGCTTTCAATGTCCTTGTCCTCCTTGAACAATTCAGACAATTTATCCACCGCTTTTTTGAAATCGTCCTCGCCCATGCCCAAGCTGTCGTTTGCGCTATCATTAAGGATGTCGGACACGCTCTCTTTTCCGCTACACAGGTCCGAACTCTGGTCTGGCTCTGAACCCCGCTTTGCACTTCGTTCTCTGCTTTTTTCCTCGCTTTGTTCAGAATCACATCCTTTCTTATTTTCTTCAAAGATTTTATTTGCTCCTAAATACTGAAAAATTTCCATCGTTCGTTTCACCTTGCTGTCATTGCTTTGCAAGAAAAAAATGCTTGTTGCTCCAGTATCATCGAAAGTAATAGCGTACTGTGAAGACACTCTCATAACGCGAAAACTCTTACCTGATATATTTGCCATATGAGGAACAAATTCTGGTAAGTCTTTTATACACCGTATGTTTTTTTGGTAGAAAGCGTAGTAATCAATTTCTGGATTTGTTCTCTCTTTTTCAGGAATTTCTTTCGCCATAACATTTACAAGACCTTTTACCAGAGTCTGCTCGTAGTTTGTCCTAACGAACTCCTTGTAGAAGTCTTTCCTTACCTCAGAAAGGTACGGAGTACCGTCAATGATACCGTAAATCTCTGCCATGTTTATTCTTGGAAGCATGCGTTTTAGAGCTTTGTTTACCTGGCTGTTTTCTGCTTCCGTAAAAATCTCGTGGTAATTGATTCTTTGCATATTTTCATCCCTGATGGCAGAATACGTTCCAAGAGCGATATTGCGAATATTTGCATCTTTAAGCATATCGTCTGAAGCAATCGGGAACAGTGACGAACCGCAGTCGTACACGGGAGCTATCCGCGCACTACTGTTTGGAGCCATAAGGAAACCCCAGTTTCCGTTGTGCCTATCTGTGTTTCCGATGAGAGCGTCCAAGACGAACATGTCGAAGTAAAATTTCTCGAGTTCTTTTTTGTCAAGTCCGTATTTTTCAAGAAAAGAAAAAATTCTGTTGACTGATTCGAATGTGATGTATCTTGAATCCGTTTCTTCCAAAGAGTTTCTTAGCTCTTGTTTGTCGATTTCATACAGAATTTCATTGCTGTTTCTAATATCTCCGCAGGCACACGCAGGAACAGTTTTTGCACTGTTTTCAAAAGTGTATTCCCCAAGAATAACCTCCTGAACCGGAAGGCCGACAGATTTTGATATCATACACCCAATATACTCTGAAAATACATTATTTATATAGGACAGTTTCTCTTTTTTTCCCTTTTCACGGGTAGGGTCTGGGAGTTTTAGCAAGTATTTTTTACTACTGCCAGCAAGAACAACGGTCTGCTTTTTGTCTGACCCTCCAAATTCGTTGGGCAGTTCTTCCAATATTTCTTGATTAAAATTCATACTGCGGATTCCTCCTGTAAAACTTCTTTGAGATATAAAAAGTCTCCTTCAGATATTCTTCCATTGTGCATTTCATGTTTTAAGCTTGTAAACACCAAATCAAAAGCAGAACACAAATCTATTTTATTAGACGGAGAATTATTTGACAAACAAGCGTTTTTTTTCTCTAAAAACATATCTAGCTCATCATAGACCGCAGGCAGCAGATGATACCTTCGAAATTCGCTTCTAATATCCATTTTTTGGTTTTCCATAATTTCCTCCACTTAGAGTTTTTTCCAAAGGCAACCTTTGGTTGTCTTCATATGAGAAAAATATTTTTACTTAAGCTAATCTTATCATATCCCACTCCACCAAACAAGCAAAAAGAAGTCAGAAAGTTTTTCTCATCTATATTCAGGTCGGTGGTTTTTCTGCCAGGCAATCCGCCGGGACAATTCGCAAAAAGTTTTTTTCTCATATGGAAATGAAGAAATGAAAGAAGTTTTTTTCAGGAACATTTTTCATATAAGAGCAAGAACAATTTAGTCCCCGAATTGTATTCATGGATGCCACCGAGTTTACAATTCATGGTGTTACTAAAGCGAAAGCTTTTTTAACCGATATATAGCACTACCCGCTCCTTTATGGAGCTACGGGACGTTGGTCGGGGACAAAGACTCGGTGGCAGCCAACGTCCCTAAAATTTTGTCCAAAAATAGGAGCCACCGATGAGACTAAAGAACCCGAAAGACAACTTAGCAGCCATCCATATGGACTATAAGGACAAGCACCCTGTAGAGGGTTCTGTTGTTATGGGTAGAAAGTTCGATGCGATAACCTACAACGAAAACGGGGAAATGGTCATCGACAAGATTAAAAACAAGGCAGTGACACACCGCCAATTCTGCGAGCTGCAAAAGCTCATTCCTAGTGAGGCAGAGTATGTTCGCCTGAGTCATTTTCCATCGGAGAAGAAGCACAACGACTGCTACGCCACCATCAACAGCTTCCAGTTGGAGTACGAGCCTGAAATCGAAATCAAGACGAGAATTTTTGACGGCAAAGAGTCCAAGAAGAAGGTCAAGCACTACAGGCTTGCCGATAAGCTCGCCTATCTGACTGGGTTTTATCTGGACTTTGACCACAGGAAGATACACGAAATAGCAAAGAGCCACCAAGCCCCTCCTGACCTTGCTAAGGAAGTGCTTAGC
This sequence comes from Acetatifactor sp., assembly GCA_022511425.1. Classification (GTDB taxonomy): domain Bacteria; phylum Bacillota; class Clostridia; order Lachnospirales; family Lachnospiraceae; genus Acetatifactor. The sequence continues at coordinate 23,131 of JAFLRO010000037.1, read as the reverse complement.
TACGCTGCTTACATAGTCGAAACGCTGGAGTCCTACTTGCCCAGCGATTTTGGAATGCCGGTTATCAGTATGACAGGAGGAGGCTACGGCTTTTATCTCCCTTTGAAGCCACTACCTGCCACGAGTGAGAACATCGAGCTTTACAAGATGGTCCACGAGAAGCTCTATCGCCGCTTCAATTCCTTGTTCGCGGAGCTGCTGGAAGTGTTTGACCATGACCATTCTGTAGTTGGTGACATCGTGAGGGTAATTCGTATCACCGGGACCTACAACTGGAAGACCAGCGTTTTTGCAGAGTACATTGCCAGGTACGGCAACGAAGAAGGAGGCGAGGTCTACAGGTACCACCTTGAAGAGCTTGTTGAACTGTATCGCCTGAACGACATCGAGAACGACATACCAAACAAGCGTTTGGTGAAAGATGATTCTATTACAAAAGAAAAAGAAAGAAGAGGAGAAAAAAAAAAGAGAGGAAGTAGATTGGGAAGCTATGACCATAGACGCTGCAAAGTCCTCTGCAAGCGCCTATACCAATAGAAACGATATTATATACCCTACAAAATGGTACCAAGGCTACGCAAACGCAAAGCAGCTTGGCGGGTACCTGGACTTGTGCGTGCGGTCCTTGCGGTACCTTGATGGTCAAGGGTCCTTGCAGCGCAACAATGCTTTGTTCCTTATAGCTTGCCTGAAAACGGAAATAGAGTACGCAAAGTATGGATATCTTTTTTTTGGTCAAGTATCTGAGAAAGTGCAGAATGATATCGCCACTTACATTGCAAATCTGAATAACAGTCTGACAGTTCCACTGGAAGATAATGAGCTTGCAGCGCTTATTAAATCGGCTTTGCAGAACAAATACCACTATCGGGCTAAAGACACTATTCAAAAAAAGTTGAATTTGACGGACGAAGAATTTGCGGACCTGGGGTGGATGGAGAAACAGAGGAAGGAAGCGGAGCAAAGGGAGCGGGTGAATGCAGCGATTGAGCTTGACAAGGAAGTTGTTGGGCTATATCTCGACGGTCTTTCGGACGCTAAAATTGCTGCGAAATTGGGCATTACAAAGAGAACGTCTATCAATATCAGGCAGAGGCTTGGCGTGACGGACCGGTCCGTACAGTTTGATGACGTGGACTTTGAGGGCAACAAGCGTCACGCAACGGACCGGACGAAGCTCGTGTCTGAACGTGTAGCTGCCCAGGAAAAGGTCTACAGATACGAGGATGGCACCCCTATAAGGTATAGCGACTTTTTCGATGGACGCGGTGGTGTGTTGGGATTGTTCCGTGCTTTGAAGCAAATATCCCCGGAAATCAAAGGCTCAGAAGATTGGCGAGCAATAAGCAAGACATACTATTCCCTTGTTTACCAGTACCGCCTCATGGAGGGCGACAAGGTGTGGAAAGAAGAACATAGGCAAAAGGAAAGGGAAGATGCTGGAAAGCCCATAGACTGGACTTTCTACTCTGACAAGTTTGGTCTGACCACTTACGATGGGATAGTTGAGCACGCCCTGAGAGTTGCAGCTCTGAGGTGCGAAATGGAGCGTAGAGCGTAGTAACAAATAAAAAGAAACCCCGCATTTACGGGGCTCCCTTTGCTTGTCCGTCATCAGATAAATTCTATCACCATTTACCTGTCCATTTCGCTGTCATTATCATCAATATCTTCGAATTTCAGATGTCCGTCCGCCACCTTCTCTAGGTCTTCCGCTCTCTGCTTCTCTACCTCCACCCTGTCGCACGCGTCTGAGTAGTCCTGCGGGGTTTCTAGGGGCTTTTCCAAAACTTCCTCGGTCCTATCAGTTATTTCATCGGCCTTTCTATAAATCCGGTTTTTGTCATACCCAGATAGGCACGGAGAAGTAAATGCTATCCGTCTGGCGCTGTTCAGCTTCTTGAACACTGACAAAACCGTTTTCTGGAGCTTCTGTGCCCAATCACTTAGCTCTTTCTTCATGGTTTTGATTGTCTCTTTCAGGTTCCTGATTTCCGTGTTTTTTGCCTCAATCACCTTGTCCTTGCCCTCTATTTCCAGGTCTTTATTCCTCAGGGTTTCATCCTTTTCCTTCAAGGCTTGCTCTTTGTCCTTCAACTCCTGCTCCTTGGCTGCGTTATCGAGTCTCAGAACATCGTTTTGACCTTTAAGGGTGTCATTCTCTTCCTTGGTGGTTTCAAGCTCTTCCTTGGTCTTCTGGAGCTCCTCATCCTTGGTTTCCTGCTATGCAATAAGCTCAGACAGCCTTTTCTCTACCTGTTCGCTGTAACGAAGAGCCTGCTTTACATTGTTGTTGATTTTTCCACTGTAGAAGTCGTAGGTGTCACTGTGCTCCACCTTTTTACCCGACATGTAATGGTCAATCCTGATATCGTGTTCGAGGCATATTGCATCCAATAACCCGTTAAAATCTTTCTGAAATTGCGACATAGCGCCGTTTTTATAATCATGGGTCTGCACCATTACAGGCTCCCCATCTTCCCCCAGAACTACGTCCCCGTTCTCGTCTTTCTTCTCAACCCAAATCTTGGCTTCGTTGGAATACCCCATCTGCTCCAAAGCCCCGCTCATTGACAGTTGAACATCCATGCCGTTCCACTTCTTGGGGTTTTCCATCTCTTCGTGGCGCTCCTTGGTCTTAACAGGCACATAATATATCTGAAGGTGAGGCCCGCCTTTCTTAAATTCGTCGAGATGGATGGCGCAGTTGACAATCCTCATATTGGGAAACTTTTCTCGGAATTTTTCGAGGTACTCCTGGAGGATTTCAACGCATTCCTCTTCCTCGGGGTGGTTGTCGTGGTTGCCGACTTCGACTATCATGCAGTGAATCATATCTTGAGGGACTTTGCCGGACTTAAACTTTTGCATCTCCTTTTCCATGCTGGTCTTCCTGTCGCTGCGCTTTTGGGCAGAGTTGTACCTCTCCATGGACTCACCGAAGACGTAATCGAACACCTCTTCGTCGGTTGCACATTTCTCGTAGTAGATATTTCTCCACGCTTCATTTAGGTCATATCTAGGCTCCTCTCCCCTTGCGATGGACCTTGCATTGAGCTTTGCAATCTCAGCGGGGTCTCTTATGTTTTCCTTCAGGTTGACCATTATTTTCCCAGCATTAGGCCCCTTTTTCGCCCGGTCATCGTTGCTTGTCGAGCCAGTATAAGTTCTCATGCAAATCAGTCTCCTTTCGTGGTATGTAACAAACGCAAATAGTCCGATTCTAAGCATGTCGGACATATTAGCTCACTTAGAGGTTTGACATTCCGCTCCGCTCCATGTCAAACCTCACGTTCGCTCCTCGCCGGAGGGGCTAAGGGCAAAAGAGCAAGGTCAAAGCCCAGCATAAAAATTGCCTTCTTCGCTGTCGCCTATTTGTCGTTTCCCTGCTTATGTCTTACCCTCACTTTTGAACGCCATTTGCTTATGCGTTGTTGCTAGTCCGTTAGTCAAATGTATCTTGTTTGTTGCTGATTTGTAGGTCAGATGTTCACGCTTTGCAATTATTCCTGTTCTTTTTCTTTGGTGAAGCAAGGGACATATTTACGTCCAATCTGCCTGCCTTAAACAAGTCCATGTAGAGAGTAAGCGCCGCTGTCGTGTGAGCGTAAGCGTTGCCCGTTTGACCTACAAATTCCTTGTAGGCTGTCTTACACTCATTTGTCATCGTAAGATTCATTGCGCCGTTACCACTTTGACTTTGAATTGTAATTTCGAATACATCCTTTTCCACCTCTTTTTTGTCGCCGGTTTTGTCGCCGGGAATATACATCCCGCTTACAAATCCCCTCTTTCCCATTAAGGTGGTAAGTGTGGAGTATGTGTAATCGGTGTCAAAAATTTTCTTCAAATCTTGGGTGTTGCCTTGTGCTTCTTCCCAGCAGGCAAGCAGTTCTTCGTTTGTTGCTTTCTTAAGTTCTTCCAATGTTTTAATCATGTTGTTTCCTCGCTTTCTTTTTGTTGAAAAATTGTTGTTAATAGCTTCTGATTACATATGAAAAATAAAAGATGAAAAAACATATCGCCTACAAACCACAAACAAAAAGTTGTAGGCAACTTGTAGGTGATATGTTCTTCGTTGCTCAGAAAGCCAGAAAATAAGGGATTTTTTCTTCTTTCGCATAAATTCAGAAAATTTTTCTCATTTGTTCCTGAGGATACAAAATTCAAACCTTAGGAAGGGGAAATTCAGAAAAATGTGTAAACTTTGTGTGCAGACAAAAGACATCGCTGGTGATATACTAAAGTCCGTTGGCAGCGATAGATTAAAGGAGGAAATGCAGAGAAGAGAAAAAGAAATAGAAGTGCTAAAGAGATTTGGTGACATAACCAAACACCAAAAGAAAAAGAACAACAGAATAGTTGAGTACTACATAGCTTACGATGGTAGAAAGCAGATTACATCAACCACCAGAGATGGTCTTATTGAGAAGCTTTACAACTTATTGGATGGTGAGGCTGACAAGAACATAACCGTGGAGCAGCTTTTTGAGATGTACGCGCAAAGGCGGCACGAGGATACATCCATATCAAGCCGTACCGCCGATTTTGACCGCCCAAATTGGAACCGCTTTTTCAAGGACGATAAGTGCAAACTAAAGACAATGAAAGTTGTGGACGTGACCACACCCGCGATTTTGCTTGAATATAAGCGCATTGTGGGTTATGGCGAGAGGACAAAAAAAGATTTTGGTAAGGCGACGTCATTATTGAATGGGGTTTTTGATTTAGCCGTAGAGATGGAAATTGTTCAAAGCAACCTTGCAAGAAGCGTTCTCCCCCTCACGAAAAAATTCAAGTTCGCAATGGAAAAGGACCATAGTAATGATGTGTGGACCAAGGAAGAGCGCGACAAGCTTGTTGAGTACATCAACACACTACCCCAAACGCGCTACACTCTCGCAATTCGGCTTGCTGCTTGTTTTCCTCTTAGGGTGGGAGAATTAAGGGCTTTAATGTGGGAAGACTTTCTCGAGAACGAAATGAAGCTTAGAATCCACCATGAAATAGTCAAAATAAGGAAAGGTAACAAAAAAAGTTGTGATGCGGATGTGCCTTTCCCCAAGGGGGGTCAGGATAGTGGATGCCGAAAAATCCCCGTATTAGACGAGGCCGAGCAAATTTTGAAAGAACTTAGGGCCATAAATGGGGGTAAGAAGTACATTCTTAATGGTGAGGGCAATGCAGCGTTTTCAATTTCCACCAACAAGATAAACGAGCATTTGCGAAAATATTGTGAGGGTGCAGGAGTCCCGTACTATAGTTCTCACCAGTTCCGCTTTTATGGGGCCACAAGGCTGTTTGCAGAAAATGTATCCTTGAACACAATCCGCAATTACTTAGGCCATAGCACATTGCAAATGACGCTCCACTACTTAAGGCCGGATATCGAGGACGTGGACGAGGAAACACTTAAAAAGGTTTTTGGCAGGTCAAACAAGGTCAAGCAAGCGTAAACCTTGAAAAGCCTTGAAAAATGGGGACAAAAGGAAGTCGGGGTGACAGGATTCGAACCTGCGACCTCCTGGTCCCAAACCAGGCGCTCTAGCCAAGCTGAGCCACACCCCGATACTTGCCTCACTGCACTTTTCCTATGCTATGGGCACGCGCCCATTATAGCCTATTTTCTCCTTTGTTGTCAAGGTTTTTCAACTGTCTGTCAACACCTATATCAATACCTGATTCGTCAGCACTCACCCATGTCCATTGATTAATCTTCTGTACATCCGGGCTTCCTTGTCTCATAGATACTCAATCCTGAAGCAGAGTTCACTCTTCTCGTCCAGCTCCATGAGCACATAAGACGGCCTGTGCCCTTCCTGTCTGGGATAGGACAAACTTCCCGGATTCACCACTATCACTTTTCCTGATTGATCCACCACCGGCCTGTGGGTATGGCCGTATATCACAATATCGACCCCCTTGATCAGCGCTTCCCGCCTGATATGTTCACTTCCCATGGACACATAATAGTTGTGCCCGTGAGTTACCCACACCTTATATGGGCCGATATCCAGATCCAGTTCTCTTGGCAGATTCGAGAAAAAATCATTATTTCCTAATGTTATGTACACAGGACACCCCGCAGCCTCAGTCAATGCGTACTCACTGCCCTCCACATCACCGCAGTGGATTACCATGTCGGGCTTCTCCCGCTCTACTGCCACAAAATAGTTTTCATTCTTTCTGTGTGTGTCACTTACAATCAAAACCTTCATTTTCCCTGAGTACCTCTTTCATATGCTCAAGCGCTTTCCCTCTGTGGCTAACCCGGTTCTTTTCCTCCGCTGTCATCTCCGCAGTGGTCTTTTTGAACTCCGGCACATAGAAAATAGGGTCATACCCAAAACCGCCCTCACCCTTCTGCTCATATCCAATTCGGCCTTCAATGGCATCCTGGACTGTAAACTCCCTGCCATCCGGCAATACCGCCGCTATAGCGCAGACAAAACTTGCAGAACGCTTCTCATCAGAAATACCCTCCAAGCGCTCAATCAGATTAGCATTTTTTTTATCATAGGAGGTGTTCTCGCCCATATATCTGGCGGAATAGATCCCCGGCTCACCGCCCAGAGCATCGATCACCAGCCCGGAATCGTCCGCAAGCACCACACTTTCAGGCTCTTTCCAGGCAGCCGCCACCGCTCTTGCCTTGATAAGTGCATTCTCTTCAAAGGAGGTTCCGTCTTCCACAATATCTATAGAAATACCTGCCTCTTTCATGGAGAGCACCTCCGCCCCCGTGTCCGCCAGAATACTTCTAATCTCCCGCATTTTTCCTTCATTTCCTGTTGCAAATAGAATCCGCCTGATTCCACTCATCCCTCTTTGGCTCCCTATATTATATGTCCGCTAACTTAGTGCCGTCAATCTGCGGTTCACTTACTTTGTATCCAACTGCGCTAGCTTTTCACAGGCCTCTTTGATAGCATTTATAATGCCTGCTGCCAGCTTACTCCGATAAGCTTCCTGCTCCAGCAATGCCTTCTCCTGAGGATTGGAAAGATACCCCACAGACAACTCCACAGCAGGAACACCTATGTTGTTCAGTATACTGTTCTCATCTGCAGCCACAAGCCCTACGGCCCGATTACTGCACGAAATTGTGACTTCCCTCGTCACAATGTCCGCCAGATCCGCATTTCCAAACTCGGGGATAAAGTATTCCCAGTTATAAGTTCCCTGAATACCGTAGGCTTCCGGGTTTGTCTCGTCAGCCATGACCCCAATCCTGATATACAGATCTGCCCGAACTGCTTCTGCCAGGTTTGCCCGGCTCTCGGAACTTACATCCACATCCTCCGACCTCGTCACATACAGCCTCACATTCGACATGGAGAAATTCCTCTGTACCTGCCTTGTCACCTCAAGAGCCAGTTCTTTCTCCGTAATCCCATAGCCATCAATACCGGTTTCACTGCCGCCGCCCATCGGATCCAACACTACAAGATAATCATACAGCTCATGAGGGTCGCCACAAGCAATGGTCAGCACATTGCCTTCCAGGGTGCTGCGGTACTCCATCACATCCTGCATCTTAAGCTTAAGCAGAAGCTTTGACTCCAGCAGCTCACTATGCCCTTCCAGGATGTAACTCACATCACCATATATATTATTCTGGCTGTAAAAATCTACCTCTTCGCTCTGAATATGAATCCAGAGTTCCCGATCCATGTATCGGTTTTCCATCACCACCTGTTCCGGTTTAACACCTCTGGGAATCGGTACGCAGAAACTTCCCGACATATCATAGGTCCGCACCAAGGTCAAAGCTCCCTGCTGCTTCCCGTCTCCCGACTGATCCCCCTCCACCGAAAGTCCCGTCCGATCCTGAGACATATCGGCAATAACAACGGTCTTTCCGGATGCATACCATAGCATCACGGACATGCAAATACCGCAGAGTGTTACCCATAAACAGAGGGATAGCCGCATATTCACTTGTTCTGTATCTCTCTCCTTTTTATTCATGCCTTTCAACAGCCTTCCCCGCCTTCGGCGGCTTGGGTCCAAGGAACTGGTAATAATACGTTTTCATCATACCATTGTAAATCTTACGGTTTTTATCAGCCTTACGACCAATATCCTGTTCCGCGTTTTCATAGGACGAAATCAGGTACATGCTCCAGGAATCCAGCGCTCTGTAACGCTCACCGATGGTGCGATACAGCTCCGGCATTTCCTTCTTGTCCTGAAGACGTTCACCGTAGGGCGGGTTTGTGATAAGAAAACCGTATTTCTTGGAGTGACTCATCTGGTCAATACCCCTTCTCTGAAAATGAATCAGTTTATCCACCCCTGCAAGTTTTGCATTTTCCCGGGCAATGTTTACCATGGCATCATCGATGTCATAGCCCTGAATGTCCGGATCCACAGACAAGTCCATCTGTTCCCTTGCTTCATCCACCGCATCATACCATTTCTTCTTCCCCACAATATGTTCCCAGCTCTCCGCTGTAAATCTTCTGCTCATTCCAGGGGCAATCCCTGCTGCCATCATAGCTGCCTCTATGGGAAACGTTCCGCTTCCGCAAAAGGGATCTACCAGGATCCTATCTTTATTCCAAGGAGTCAGCAAAATCAGTGCAGCTGCCAAATTTTCAGCAATGGGTGCTTTGGCGGTCAGCTTCCGATAGCCTCTCTTATGAAGGGATTCTCCGGTGCTGTCCAGCCCCACCGTCACCTGATCCTTCATCAGAAATACTCTGATGGGAAAGCTTTCACCTTCCTCCCGAAACCAGCTGATGCCGTAGCATTCTTTTAACTTCTCCACCATAGCCTTTTTCATGATAGACTGTATATCCGAGGGGCTGAACAGTTTCGATTTAACACTGGCGGCCTTTGCCACCCAGAATTTTCCGTCCGCCGGTATGTACTCTTCCCATGGAAGTGACCTGGTTCTCTGAAACAGTTCTTCGAAAGTCTCCGCATGAAAGCTGCCGATTTTAATCAGAATACGCTCAGCAGTCCGAAGGTAAATGTTAGCACGGCACAGAGCCTCCTCGTCACCAAAAAAAGTGACGCGTCCATCCGCCACCTCGGTAATATCATATCCCAGATCCGTGATTTCCCGCTTCAATACAGCCTCCATCCCGAAATGGCAGGGTGCAATCAGCTCAAATTTCCTCATAAACTCCCTCGCTATCGTTGCATTAGGTATTCTTGCACTCATTATATCATGTTTCCACAAGTTACGGACAGAGACCTGAAAAACCTACGGTTTTCCAGGTTCGCTTCGCTCGTCAAATGTCCAAATACACATCTGCTCGAGCAAGCTCGGCAGCTGTGTATTCGGACACCTGACTCTGCCCTTTGCGGACATTATATCACAAGTATACAGGTTTTTTCGGAATATGTAAATAGGAACACCGGGGAGAGATCTCCCCGATGTTCCTTTAGCCAGATGACTTAGTAGTTGTTTTTCTGGTTGTTCTGGTTCTGGCTGTTATTCTTGTTCTGATTGTTCTTCTGGTTGTTCTGATTCTGGCTGTTCTGGCTCTGACTGTTCTTGCTGTTCTCAGAATTGTTGCTATTGTTGTACTTATTGTTGTCCATAATTCCTCTTTTCCGCTGCCCTCATGCAGCATGTGCCGCCAGGCAGCTTCTGCTTACAGAGAGCCTTGTGCGTCTCTGCAGAGCTTTACCACCTGCTGGTTATCAGTTACATGAGGTAGTATGTCAAAACGCACAAAAATTATGCCCTAAAAAGGATAGTACTTTGGTACTATTTAGGTATTGATTTTTAAGGATTTTAATACTATAATTTCTATTGTAAGCAGGTACTCTTCATCAATCTGCTTACACCCCTTATAATATTTATACTCCCCTCACGATGAGCCACCGGATCTGTCCGATGGCTCATCTGCTTTGTGCTTCATTTAGTTTAACCAATCCCGAAACAGCTTAACCACAAATGCTACCGCCAGCACAATCAGAATCACCGGCAGCATAATAGATACCACTGAAAATACCAGAGAGAGCACTCCCACAACCACAAGCGCCACCACTACCAAAACCAGAATACCAAACAGCCAGATCGGCAGCCGAAAGCTCAATGGACGTTTCTTTTTTTCGCTTCCCTGGCCGTTATCATAGTGATCTGCACTCCGATCCGAGTATGTACGGGTACTTCCACTCATATCCGCCGCTCTTCCCTTGCCAAACTGACCATTGCCATGAGTCTGAATAATGGTTCTGGCAATCAGCCTGGGATCTCCCAGTTGAGTCAAAACCTCCTCCTCGCTTCTTCCTTTACGGACTTCCATGTTTATGTAGTCCTCGTAATAATTAATATTCTCTGTGACCACAGCGGGGGAAACCCTGCCATTTAAGGCCAACCGCAGCTTCTCTAAAAATTCCTGCTTATCCATATGTTCTTACCTCACTCTGTCACCACTTTTTCCACGGACATCCGTTTTTTGCAGCCGCCGCGCGCAGTTCTACATAACAGCCACAGCTTTTGCACATACCCTGAAACAGCAGTTCGCACTCCCGGCAGACAGACAGCCTCTCCTCATACAGCGGCTCTGACACCTTGATATCAGGATCCATATTTTCAATATAGTCGCGCAGGGATCGAAAATATTCCTCCTGCCCCTTCATATCCCTGGTCAGGCACCGTCTGCATACCCGCTGCTTTTCCGCCGTCTCTTCCATAACACTCTCCATAGCAATAGAAAGTATGCTCCATAAGCTTTCTACTGTCAAGAATAAACAGCGGAAACCTTTTTTTTAAGGTTTCCGCTGTTCTCGACAGGTGTGTACAAACGCACACAATAACGTGCGTTAGAGGATTCGAATCACAACCGCTTGGGAAACCTAGTAAAATCAGATGTCTCACGCTCTCACCTACCAATGAAACAAAAATGAAACACTTGAAACATTATAACCAAGGGGATTGCCTAAAAGTGATTAAGGCAATCCCTTTGACCTATTATGTCAAATCAACCCCCGACTGTCAAGGGGGTAGTATTTTTTGAGCAAAGCAACGCTCAAAAAATCTCCACCCTTTTCCCTTGACTGTCTCACGTTTACCGCTAACTTTTAAGGTAATGTGTGATTGTTACGTCCAACCGATTATGCCCTAGTGCTTGTGTTACCACATACACATCATCACGGCAATATGTGTTGCCGTCTCTGTCCTTGTAAATCTGCCGTTTTACCTCTTCATTTCGTGAAGGATATTGTTTTAGATATTTGTCCCTCAACTCTGGATTTTCCACTATATCTCGATATAGATTTTGCGCATACTCCCTACGCAAAGAATGTATGTCTATTTTGTTTGGTATCTTGCCAAACAATCGTGTTTTGCCCTTTGTTTTGGCTTGCTCAACAATTTCCTTCACCTGTTCGGAATATTTCGCTCTAACAGGTGTTAGGCGGTCTCTGCCCCCTTTACTTTGCTTAAATTCAACATACAAACTGCCGTCAATCTCCCGAAAGCTGTTTACTGTTATTCTTTCTATGTCGCACCGTCTACCACCTGTGGCTAAAGCCACGGTGAAAAGGTCTTTATATTTACCGTTTCGAGAGTGGTGTTTGTCATTTGTGGTTTTCTGCCTACTTCTATAAATACTTTTATTGTCTCTTACAGGCATTTTTATGCCTATAGGCTTACTATATAGCATCGAGAGCGCAGAACGCTCCATCTTGACCGTATAGACGCTTACACCGCCGTCTATACGGGCTTGTAAATACTCTTTAGCATATTGTTCAGTTACCGTTAAATCAGCAGCTTTACTTATGCCCTTTGTGTTCTTTAGCCAATCGGCGAAAGCCTTACATTCTTTCAGATATGTGTTATAAGTGCTATAACTGAATATTTTATAACTACTTTCCGCAAATCCTAAATTTTGTTTTGCTAGATGTTTACTTTCCCCGAAGGCTATTTTTTCTTTCAATGTATTATGAAATAAATGCTCAATAGTTTGTTTTCTTGCCATTCTTATATTTACCTCTTTTGTTTTTGTTGAAACCGTCCGTGACGGGAACAGGAATTTTTTTTAATGCTTACCATTGCATTTTTCTTTTTCGGTCTTTTCGGTTTTTAGCAAGCAAACACTTTTTAGTGTCTGCTTGCTTTTCTGCTTGTTTCTATTCTCCACACTCTATGCCCTATCTGTTTTAGTGCTTCACTAGGACATAATGCAAAAACAAGCGTGTACTTTTTAGGTGTTAACCACACTTATAAGTTTTCATTTTTTCTCTCCTTTCTCCGTGATTATTCTCCATTACTATGAAACTCTATACTTTTATAAAAATTACTTGTTACTTAAATTATATAATGTCTTTCTTATAAATCCAAAAAAAGCTCGTTTACATACCACATTTTCAATGTGTATGTAACCACCTTTTTAAGTTATGGTATATTTTCACCCACTAAAAAAGAGTGCTTTTTGCACTCTTCAAAATGGTTGTTTTAAGTCTGTTTTTTATTGGCTTAATTCTTTATTCAGTTATGGTAAAATCCCTTATAGAGATATTTGTATATTTCCCAATATCGAGATTTAATCTAAAGTTGGCAATAAGACCTTTTTGGTATCGTTCCATATTCTCAACATTCCAGTCAAGTAGTTCAATTATTTTGCCTGTTTCATCTTCCAGACGAACAATTAAATATTCCCTGTTCATCCTGCCTGAAACCTTTTTTTCTCTGCCTCTAATTTCGAGGCTGTTTACTTCTGCAATCATTGTATTTCTCCTATCCGTTTTTCTGTTGCGAGAGACATGATTACTGACCTCAGATAATATGAATTTGCTGTTAATGTGTGAAACCAATCTTCATGTTCCTCTATCACAATTTTTACAGCCTTATGGAAATAGATTATATTGTTATCCAGTATCAGTTGCGTTAAATCCATAAGGTTTTTTTCTTCTCTTGCGTTATCATTTGTCCTGCAACATACTTTGTAATCTGCACCGCCTATCTCAATGACATCTTTACTGTCATACTGTGCTTTATCCACATCATCTGTGTGGCACAGGTAACGGCTGTATGCTCCCAAGCAATATATCGGTATCACAAGCACTCCACCAAATTTATCTGCCACTTCTTGAGCCTGTTTTTGGCTTTTCAGAGACTCAAATATCAAGATTACATGATAATGTTCCTTTTTAAGTTGTCCATTTTTATCTAAATCTTTGTTGTGCAAGGGTGAAATAAGTGCTTTAATATGCAGGTCTCTTAATATATCCTTCCATTCAGTGGGAGCACTTTCTGGATAAATGATTGTCGCATAGTAGGTGTTTCGTGGTGTTGTTTTTGCCATTTGTACCGTATTCTGTGCGCTTGATTATTGATTATTGATGTAGTGGGGGTGTCGTAGTACCCCCACTACTACATTCGGGATTGTCTTGAAGTCCTTTTATAAGTAGGTTTCTTATATATTCAGACATACTAATTTGGCTCTTGCTTGCCGTTTCCCGAACCGCTTTACTCTCAATATCATTTAAACGGACTGTAATCTTTTTTGTCCTAGACATCAGAATTTTCTCCTTTCTTTTCATTTTATGTGTAAGTCACTTGTCTTACATACATATTGTATCTCACCATTTTTCTATATCCAAATTCTGAGAGCCTTAAATTTGTGAATTTTTTGTGAACATTTCTACGCACAAAAAAGGGAACGCTTATGCGCTCCCATCAAAGCTGTTATTATTATTGTTCAGACCTCGCTTCCATTTGAGCCAAGATATCTGCAATGAAGGCTTCTCTGTAGGCAGAAATTACCTCAACACCGTTCTCGGTATTCATGCCAGCATTGAGTGTAATTGTGGTATAAGTATTCAATGCTACGTTGGTAATTGCGATAGCGTAACCAGCACTGCTCAAGTTCTCGCCTTCTCTGCCTGCGCGGGGGTCATTATTTCTCACAGAAACAATATAGTCGCCATAATCATAAACCTCACATTTAGCATCAGCCTTGTAAGCACCCTCACGAATATTGACAAGAAGCTTGAACTCAATGCTTCTGTCTTCGTTATTTGCGATTGTGAAGATGTGACCAGACAAATCTGCACCTTGAAGTGTCCAATACATTGCTCTGGGAAACAAAACAGTAAGACCGTCAAGTCCTGCATCAGACCAAGGCAAATCTTTCTCTGTGGTGTCAACTATGATATCAACGCCAATCTCCGCAGGTACCATATCGTTAATGGTGATGTTGGCAATATCAAAATCATAATCTCCAATTATATCCTCAAATCCTTCATTTTCCGAAAAATCCCCAACAACTGGTGTTTGTTCTGGTTCAACAGTTGGAGTCACCGTGGAAGCCGTTTCCGCTTGACTTACCGCAGGACTAGCACTGTTAGGATTTGCTGTAGGTTCAGCATCTTCTCCCCCACAAGCTACCAGACCTACACACGCAATAGAAGCACATAACATCAGTATCAATTTCTTTTTCATAAGTTTATTACTCCTTTACTACTGTATTTATATAGTTAAAATTACCTAACCATTATTCTATCCTATATCTCGCTTTTTGTCTATATAAATGTTCCCATTTTATTGGGAATCCCAAGATATAGGGAATTTTATCCCCATTTTCGTGGGAATATAATAAAAGTGCAAATTTGAGTTAAAAAACAAAGGGGTAATCTGCAAATGATGGACTTCTCGCCACTCTGGCAGACCATGAAAGAGAAAAATGTAAGCTGTTATGCTTTAATCAATAAGCACGGATTTTCACGTGGTTTGTTGGACAAGCTAAAACACAACAGAAATGTGACCTTAGAGACCGTAGGAAAATTATGCTCAATTTTGGATTGCCGAATAGAAGATGTTGTTGTTTTTGTAAAAGATACAAAATAGTTGTCTACAAATTTGATTTATCAAAGCATAGTGGTATAATTTATTTAATGGGTGATACATCACCCAGAAGTTACGCTTACAATATTGATACTTGACAAAAATAGGGCAGGCTAAGGCTTGCTCTATTTTTTATTTTATTTTTAAAATAGCCCCTTGACGGATTCCATATATCACGATATATTTGTTTTACTAAACAGGGATACCCACGATAGTGGGAACTGTAAAGAAAGGAGGAGCGATACTATAGAAGAAAGGAGTTGATGTTTTATGAATACTAATACAATACTTACTACTAGAGGGGCATTTTACAATGCCTGAATCAATTACTCAGATTGTTTCGTTTTTGGGCAATCATGGTGTGAGTGTGAGCGTGGAAATGTTGGAGGAAAAAATAGAAGATATGAAGCGTTCACAAATAATCGAACAGTATGGTAACAAGATTAAAAAAATTAAAGATGGTCGTTACCACATCCGTTACAAGGGCAGACAGATTTTTAAATCATCTTTTGACCTTGTAGTTAACAAGATTTTAGAGATTGAAAACGAGGAAGGAGGAAGAACACTAGACAGTATTGCAAAAGATTTTTTTGAATATCGTTTTACCACTTGCGCAGGCGGTACGTATAGCAAGGACAAAATCAATTACGAAACCTTTATAAAAGGTACTCCGATAGCCTCAAAAAATTTAACCAAGATTATTTTTAGTGATGGTGTTAAATGGGCTAATCACTGCTTGGAAGTAAAACCAAACATGAGAGAAAAGTATTTCAAGAATGTGAGAGGTACTTTAAATCAGATGCTACAATTTGCAATAGATAATGGTTGGCTTACTCAGAATCCTGTTGCAAATGTATCTGTCCATAGAGACCATCTAGCACCACCAATTAGGCACAGAGACAACGAATTAGTCTTTGAAGACTGGGAACGGTTTGAAGTGTGTAGATTAGCAAATGCAGATGCAAATAATACTAAGTCTGCCCCACCGCTTGCTATACCGCTATTATTTGCAACTGGTCTAAGAGATGGTGAGTTGTGCGCACTGAAGTGGCGAGACGTTGAAACAAAAGGATTGCATATTCAGTCCGAGATGGTAGAACAGCGAGACAAAGATAATCACTTTCTCGGGTATAAATATGTAGGACACACAAAAACCAACGCCGGCGACAGAATAATCGCAATTAGTCGGGAGGTTTCAGAAATACTGTCGTGTGTTAAAAAATGGAATCTTGAAAATAATTTGCCAGTAGGGCAGGACGATTTCATTTTTTTACGAGCTTATAGGGGTGTTATTTCTCCATGCACCACACGAAGTTTTGAAACAAGAATAAAAAAGTATTGCAGACAGGCACATATGGAAGTCCTAAAAAGCCAGCATGACGTAAGAAGAACCTTTGCCACCAACTTGTATCATGTAGGTATGAATTTAAAGGCAATCCAAAAACTTATGGGGCATGAAACAGTTGAACAAACAACGGCCTACATTAAACAGAAAGGAGAAAATGAAAACACACTTAACTACTTGGAAGCTATTTCCAGTAGAAGTGCTGTAGCTGTCTAATTACAATGAAACAAAATGAAACAGCAAATGGGGGTTCAAATCCACGCATGAAAAAAGCCGAAACCCTTTGATTCATCAAAGAATTTCGACTGATTCCAGTAACGTGCGTTAGAGGATTCGAACCCCCGACCTTTTGGTCCGTAGCCAAACGCTCTATCCAGCTGAGCTAAACGCACATTAACTTCGCAGACACCTTGCCTGCAACATTAGATATAATAACTTGTTTGCCTGAAAAAGTCAAGTATTTCTCATATTTATTTTTCATATCCTTTTCTGTATCTATTTCAACAGCTGTTAATTATCCTATAAAGCCCATTTATTTTATATATACCCAATTTCTAAATATCTAATTCAGACTGCTCCGAATCGCTGAAGCTGACATTTTCAAATTGTCCAGGTCAGTCAATTATTTTGATCATGTCAAATGGCATGACATTGCAGAAAGCACAGTAAAATCCTTCTATTGCGAACATGACAAGCTGTGTGACGCACTTGTCACAGTCTATGTCGGGAGTAAAAACACATGTACACCGGAACCGTTCTTGAATCATTTCATATCTATATAATAATCACCAACAAGGAACAAAGACTATGGCTAGTGGATATTTACAAGTACAGGCACGGACCGCACAAAATATTATTCCTCTCGTAGGTGCGCAGGTCCGAATTCTGGACGATGAAGGCAATACTCTCTATCAACTTACCACGGATGAGAGCGGCGAGACACAAGTAATAGCATTGGAAACTGTGGACAGGAGTTTCTCGCAGGATCCCAACTATGTGGGTATTCCTTACTCGAGCTATGGCGTGATTGTTGATGCTGAGGGCTTCCGATCTGCCTCCGTCACGGGAATTCCCATATTCGACGGTGAGCTGGCAACACTGCCGGTCATAATGGTACCCCTGCAGGATCAGCAGACGCGTCAGACTGCTGAAAACATCGCAATAGGTCCCCCTGCTGTAACTATGACGGATGCCAGGAATCAGGAAGGTACCTCAGAAGATGCCCGAGTTCTGCGCCAGGTAGCGATTCCCAATCCCATCACCGTACACCTGGGCGCGCCCAGTGCTTCAGCTTACAATGTACAGATTTCTTTCTCGGACTATGTCAAAAATGTGGCCAGCTGCGAGATCTATCCTACCTGGCCCACCAACGCCCTGAGAGCAAACATCTATGTAATCATGACATTTGCCCTGAATCGCATTTACACTGAGTGGTACAGAAGTCAGGGATTTGATTTTGATATTACAAACAATACCGCTTATGACCAATACTATGTTCCCGGGCATCCCATCTATGACTCTATCAGTCGCGTGGTAGATGAACTGTTTGGTGCGTATGTCCGCAGGCAGGGTCAGACAGCCCCTTATTTCACTTCATTCTGCAACGGAACCACTGCCACCTGTGCCGGTCTGTCCCAATGGGGAACGGTGTCGCTGGCAAACCAGGGATACGCTCCGCTGCAGATCCTGCGCTATTACTACCCCAACGATATTGAAATCGCCACGACTAATATTGTCACCAATGCAACTTCTTCCTATCCCGGAACCGCCCTCCGTCTCGGCAGTTCAGGGTTGGATGTACAGACTATCCAGACCTATCTGAATCGCATTCGGCGTAACTATCCGGCCATTCCTGCCATCACCGACCCGGCAGGCACCTTTGGTCAGAGCACCCGGGCGGCAGTTATGAAGTTCCAGAGCATTTTTAACCTGACCTCTGACGGTATTGTAGGAAAATCCACATGGTATAAGCTTTCCTACATTTACACCGCAGTGACCCGGCTGGCAGAGCTGGACAGCGAGGGTACCTCACTGGGAGTCGGTACTGTTCCGCCAAATGTAGTACTCCGTCAAGGCTCCCGAGGCCAGGATGTGGTAACCTTACAATTCATGCTGAGTGTCATCTCCGAATTTTACCCGGTCATCCCGGCTGCAGCACAGGACGGTATCTTCGGAAGCGGCACCAGGGCATCTGTGGTTGCGTTCCAGCAGACTATGAATCTGAATCCCGACGGAATCGTAGGACCGCAGACCTGGCAGGCTCTGTATAATGTTTATCTTGGCATCGGGCAAAATGTGTCCACGCCCGGACCAAGCACAGGTACTGTCACTTATACAGTACAGGCCGGTGACAGCCTATGGCTGATTGCTCAGCGATATGGTACTACTGTAGATGCTATCAAACAGGCAAACGGGCTGACCAGCAATGTACTGCAGATTGGGCAGGTGCTGCAAATCCCAGTCTCCCAGGCTCCCTATGTGGAGTACACTGTGCGCGCGGGAGACACCCTATGGGAGCTGTCACGCAGGTACGGCACTACCGTAGAAGCCATCATGCAGGCAAACGGACTGACCAGCAGCTTCCTTCAGATCGGGCAGGTGCTGCGTATTCCCGTGGGATAACACATCCCCGGGGAATTACTCATTTCTGTGAGATAAAATCAAGCCGCCTGGATGGTAACTCCAATCCGGGCGGCTTTAAAAGTTAATACAGTTTTTTCCATGCGGGTTCTTTTACATTGACCATGATATCACCATAGACAGTGCGGCAACCTGTAGGACTTTACCTTCTCTTCTTTTTATCATAAGCTCTCTACCCGCTTCTCATATGCCATGACACTCTTTTTCAGCCGCTCCAGCCCCTCCTGAAGGCGCGCCTTCGGGCAAGCAGTGTTGAGACGCATGAATTTACGTCCGCAGGCACCGTACTCCTCCCCCTCCGTCAGGTAGAGGCCACTGTCTTTTCGGATAAACTCCGCCAACTCTGTGGCATCCTCCGTAATCCTGCTGCAATCCAGCCAAAGCAGATAGGTTGCCTGAGAGGGCACCACTTTTATACCGGAAATCTCCTGCTCCACAAATGCTCTCACCATCTGCTTGTTTTCATACAGATACTGACGCAATTCCTCCAGCCACGCTTCCCCCATTTCGAAAGCTGTCACAGCCGCTCCAACAGCAAACACATTGGGCTCCGCCACCTCATCTGTGTTCAGTCCCCTATTCACCTTGTGCCGTATCACAGGGTCGGGAACCATCACAGCCGCCGTTTGCAGCCCTGCCAGATTAAAGGTCTTCGTCGGCGCCATACAGGTGATACTGTTGTTCTGGCATATCTCCGACACCGATGCAAAGGGCACGTACTCACAGCCAGGGTCAGTCAGGTCACAATGGATCTCATCGGAGAGCACCAGCACATGATGCTTTTCACACAACTCCCCGATCCGGGCAAGAGTCTCTTTGTCCCAGATTTTGCCCACGGGATTAT
Source organism: Acetatifactor sp. (assembly GCA_022511425.1). GTDB lineage: Bacteria > Bacillota > Clostridia > Lachnospirales > Lachnospiraceae > Acetatifactor. Next base: position 3,493 of record JAFLRO010000037.1, on the reverse strand, counting down.
GAGGATTACATAGCAGCATCAACGCGGTCTGGGGATCTGCCAATTTCTCCTCCAAATCACTCCAGTCGATGGAATACTCTCTTCCGTCGTAGACCAAAGGGCTTTCCAGGATTACCCTGCCATTGTTACGAATTGAGTTGAAGAAAATATTGTATACAGGAGTCTGTACCAGCACTTTCTCTCCCACAGTGGTCAGTTTCCGTACCGTACTAGAGATGGCGGGCACCACACCCGTACAAAAAATCAGCCAGTCCTCTTCCATCTGAAGACCGTGCCTGCGGCTCCACCAACCTTTGTATGCGTGGTACCAATCTTCCGTCACCACAGAATAGCCAAAGATCCCGTGCGCTGCCCGGCCGGCAATATATTCTGCCACTTCCGGAGCTGTCTCAAAGTCCATATCTGCCACCCACATGGGCAGCTCTCTCTCCGGCACATCCCACTTCAACGACCCCCAGCTCCGCCTGTCGGTCATCTTGTCGAAATCATACCCCATATTACACTCTCCTGACTCAACGTTCCATATCTAAGCCTTCTGTTAACTTCTTAGGCGGCGTACTCTGCCGCCATAGAACTACTTTTCGCCCTTTTCCCAAGGCGCTCTGTCAGAGCGCTTGTCAATCTCCTTCGCCTCGATCTTTGTCTGATCGATCTTCACTTTCCGTCCGTCCATAATCAGTTCGCCGATCCTGTCCGCACGGATAATTCCACCCTTGGGATTAAATACGCTGTCCACCTTGCCGATAATCTCCACATCCGCCTGAGAATACTCAAAAGCTAACGTAGTATCCTGAAGTCTGCAATTCTTCATCACCAGATTGTCAATATAACACATGCCCTGCAGACTCTCGATAGTACAGTTTACAAGTGTAATATTCTTGGAGTTCCACCCCAGATATTCTCCCGATATGAAAGAATCGTATACCGTCACATTGTCACAGTTCCAGAAAGCATCCTTGGACAGCAGCCTTGAATTGTGTATCTCGATATTCTCACAGCCGTCAAAACTGTAGTTACCCACCAACCGGAAATTCTCAGCTTTTATATTCTTGCTGTTCATGCCAAAGTAATCACCCTTGGCTGAAACATTCTCCATTTCTATATCCTGACAGGTCCACAGAGTTTCAGCAGCATTGGGCATATCCACATTCCGCAGCTTAAGTCCTTTGACCCTCCGAAAGGTCTTTGGAGCCTCGATGATGGTATCTGTGATAGAAATATTATCTGTATACCAGATACCCGCCCTCGCCATGTCATACAGTGTGCACTCCCGCATGACCACATTTTTGCAGTACCACAAAGGATATTTCCAACGGAACAGAGTATTGTCTATCTCCAGATCTCTGCTCTCCTTCAAAGGTGATTCACCGTCGGCAAAAGTACAATAGCTGATATGACTGTCACTGGTCTGAAACAGTGCCCTCTCCCCCGTCATAAATTGCTGTGTAATCTCTTTCATGTCTCCTCATTTCCGCCGCACAAGCGGCATCTCTTATCTTTTTCCGACACGAGTGAGTTTCATCTCTCTGCCGTTCTTACATATCTTACCTCATATTGGTTAGAATTTCAATTCCTATTTAACCACTCTGAATTGGAGTTTGTTTCTTCTCCTGGCGTTCGAAATTATGCATCCAGTCCGCTTTCAAAAAGTACAGCAAAAATACCACACAGCTGCTGCACCAAGTCAATGGATATGCACTGAATACTACCCGGATATCGGGATAAAAGCGCAACGCCGCCGTGATATACACCACACGCAGAACACACCAAAAACCCAACATAGTAAACATGGGAACCGTTGCTTTCCCAGCACCGCGCATAATACCCGCAATACAATGAGCCATGGCCAGCATACAATAAAACAATGCCTCTACCCGTGCCTGTCTAACACCAAAAGCTACCACTTCCGGAGAATCACTGAATATTCCAATCAAAACCGGTGCAAGAAGCCAAAATGTAATGCCAATAGCCTCCGCCAGGCTCATGGAGCAGACCAAGCCAAACCGTACCCCCTTCTTTACCCTGTCGTACCGCTTTGCACCCAAATTCTGACCGACAAAAGTAGTCAGAGCCTGTGCGAAACAGGTAATCGGCAGAAAAGCAAAGCCCTCTATCTTAAAGTACGAACCACAACCCGCCATCGCCGACTGTCCAAAACCGTTGATGTTGGTCTGTACCACCAGATTCGCCAGTGCAATCACTGAATTCTGGATACCGGAAGGCAAACCATAACGGATGATATTTTTCAAGCTGTTCCAATGAAAACCTATCTCCCGCAGCTGCAGTCTGTACTCCCCATTGCTGCGCAACAGCTGAATCAGGCATAATAGGGCGCTTAGCCCTTGGGATATCGTAGTTGCTAATGCCGCTGCACCTACGCCAAAACGAAAGCCGCCCACCAGAATCAAATCCAATACTACGTTCACCAAAGAGGACAAAATGAGATAATACAGAGGATGCCTGCTATCCCCAACCGCCTGAAGTATGCCCACAAAAATATTGTACATAACAGTAAAAATTACCCCACAGAAATAAAAACGGAAATATTCCACTGACTGAGGCAGTACATCCGCAGGTGTATTCATCCACCGCAGAATTGTGGGAGTGAACACCACTCCCAACACTGTAAGCAAAACACCGGCAGCCAGTCCAAAAGCCACATCTGTGTGGATAGCCAAGCGCATGGACTTATAGTTTTTTGCACCATACTCCTTTGCAATGATTACGGCAGCCCCCATGGCTACTCCCTGAAAAAACCCAACCAGCATAAAAATCAAGCTGCCGGAGGAACTCACCGCAGCCAATGCCTGATCTCCCAGAAATTTTCCCACAATCAAAGAGTCAAAGGTATTATACAGTTGCTGGAATATCTGTCCCAGCAAAATAGGCAGTGCAAAAAATAGAATCTTTTGCCAGATAACTCCTTCTGTCAGATTATTCTTGTCCATCCTGCCATTCCGCTCTGCTTTACCTCCCTGCATTTTACTTTCCTGTTCTTTATTATCCTCGTTCATTTCATGTATGCCCTTCTCCTTACCATTCCCGACGGATTTCTTCCCGTGAAATACCGTATTTCTTTGTAAATTCCTCTATATCTTCATTATCTCTGACCAGCATGATCTCTGTAAACCGTCCGCTCCGCAGATCTCTGAAGCCGGCCACCTGTTCTCCCGTACAGATGCTGGAACGTATCACAGGCCTATGATGTTCTCTGTCAAAGCAAAAGCCCTCGTCATTCCGGGCAGACTCATCGGGTGACTCTTTCGAATTGTTTTCAGAAAACTGTTTCTGTACTTTTTTACGTTTCCAAAATTCCCAGATCCTCATATTCACCCTCCTGTTATCATTTGTATAATCATTTTGTTATAAAAAAAACGCCAGCTCTTCCAGCTGAACGGCCAACGCACAAACTGCCGTATAAATACGGCAGTTTGCGTGAACGACCCAGATCGGACTCGAACCGACGACCTCCGCCGTGACAGGGCGGCGCTCT
>JAFLRO010000036.1 GCA_022511425.1 Acetatifactor sp. | reverse complement strand
TATTTATAATCAGGTGAGGAGGAAGACGAGACATGGCAAGAATAAAAGGTGGCTTGAACGCCAAGAAAAAGCATAATAGAGTATTAAAGCTGGCAAAGGGTTACAGAGGAGCCAGAAGTAAGCAGTACAGAGTGGCTAAGCAGTCCGTTATGAGGGCTCTGGCAAGCTCTTACGCAGGAAGAAAAGAGAGAAAGCGCCAGTTCAGACAGCTCTGGATCGCACGTATCAACGCTGCAGCAAGACTGAATGGCCTTTCCTACAGCAAGTTCATGTACGGTCTGAAGCTTGCCGGTGTGGATATGAACAGAAAGATGCTGGCGGAGCTGGCAGTTAACGATGCAGAGGGATTTAAGACCCTGGCAGAACTGGCCAAGAGCAAGGTGGCGTAGTTTTGAGCCATGCAGAAAAGAGGATGCACGCGGCGCGTGGGAGCTTGCTCCCTAAGCGCAGCTTGTATCCTTTTTTCTATAGTGCGAATGCCTGGCATGAAATAGATTGGCGAATCTCTACCGCCAAGCTATGAATGTCATGGCGATATACTTTCATAGATCTATAAATTGTATGACGAGGCACTTTCGGCAATCTATGAATAGCATGGCAGTGGGAGAATACAAATGCTGATATTTTTTGACATAGACGGAACCTTGATCGGTGACTTAAGCCACATCATGCCTGAGAGTGCAGTCAGGGCTGTGGCTGACGCCCGAAAGAACGGTCATATTTGCGCAGTGAACACCGGCAGGACGAAGAAGCTGGTGGAGCCTGACATGGAGAAACTAACCGGTTTTGACGCCTTTCTCATGGGATGTGGAACCATGATCTCTCTGCACGGTAAGGTGCTGACTCACAGGACATTCAGTCTGTCCGAATCGGAGGAAATCATCGAGGCTCTGCACCGTCACGGCATTGACGCAGTGCTGGAAGGCAGTGAGAACAACTACAACGACAGTCTTGATGAAATACGGACAAAGACGTTTCGCGACTTTGTGAGACGATTCGCCGGGGAGGGCTACGGAAGCTTTCGGGATGCGGTGGGAAATTTTGATAAGTTTTATGCCTATGTGGATGATATATCCAGAATGAAGGCCTTTGAAAAAGAGTTTATGGGCAGGCTGGATTTTGTGGACAGGAAGCAGGGCTTTTATGAAATTATGCCAAAGGGCTGCTCCAAGGCCAGTGCTATGGAGTTTATGGCAGGTGAGTTGGGTATACCCATGGAGGAGACAGTGGCTATGGGGGACAGCAGCAATGACATTCCCATGTTGCGTTGTGCCCATATTGGAATTGCCATGGGAAATGCCACAGACGATGTAAAAGCGGAAGCTGACTACGTGACTACTTCCTTGGAGGAGGACGGCGTGTGGAATGCATTGAAATGGCTGGGAGTCATATAAGCTCCCAGCCATTATTCTTGACAATAGAAAGCTTGCAGAGAGCACTTTCAATTGCTTTTGTCACGATCAGCCAAAGTTCTAGAAAAAATGTGAGATTTTCAGGTGTTATTTGGACATATTGCGGCTTAATCCGCCGCTACATGCCGCTTGATTGCTTCGAAACTTTCTTTGCTGATCACATGCTCCATCTTGCAGGCATCCTCCGCGGCAATATCAGCGGGAACACCCAGCCGGGCCAGCCAGCCGGAAAGCAGCTGATGGCGTTCGTAGATCATCTCCGCAATCTCCCGCCCGGAGGGAGTCAGGGTAATAAAACCGGAGTGGTCTACGGAAATGTGCGCCTTTTCACGCAGATTCTTCATGGCCACGCTGACGCTGGATTTCTTAAAGCCCAGCTCGTTGGCAATGTCCACAGAGCGGACAACTGGAAGCTGTCTGCTCAGGATCAGTATAGTCTCAAGATAATTTTCAGCAGATTCATTTACTGACATATTCCTTCACCTACGTTCTAACGGGAGTTAAAGAACCCTTTCAAACACCGGCATATACTCTATAGGCGCTGCCACCTTGACAGTGGCTCCACCCTGCATCTTCTCACCGGTCGAGGTCAGGATCCACTCGCCGGCAGGCAGATACACCTCGCGCTCAAACTGGTTCAGATGTAGAATAGGCGCTACCAGATACTTATCTCCAAACATGTACTGATCCTGAAGTTCCCAACACTTTGCATCCTCCGGGAATTCATAGAACATGGTACGGATAAGCGGAGAACCATTGGTATGTGCTTCCTCATAGAGTTTCTTAATGTAGTCATGCATGGAAATACGGACATCATAGTATTTCTTCATGATTGCGTAATTGTCTTCCCCATAGCTCCACAGCTCATTGGGCTGACCGGTGTGCAGATATCCGCCGCCCCAATCCCTGTCGTCAAGAGGGGGAATGTTGTAAGGACCTCTGTCTCCATGCATGCGGAGTACTGCAGAATACACTGCAAACTGATACCAGCGGATCAACAGCTGTCTGAAATCGGGATCGTTCACATCGTCCGTCATGAAGCCGCCGATATCGGTGGTCCACCAGGGGATTCCGGCAAGCCCCATGTTCAAGCCGCACTGCAGCTGATCTGCAAAGGCCTCAAAAGTGCTGGGCACATCGCCGGACCATACCACATTGCCATATTTCTGGGAGCCAGCCCATGCACAGCGCAGCAAGTTCACCACTGGTCCCTTTCCAAGCTTGCTCATCTCATCATAGAACACGCGACTGTACATCTGGGGGTACATATTGCTGATTGCAAGGGCGGGACCGTCGCAGTAGCGGTAATTCTCAAAATCATATACACCGTAGTCGGGCTCGGAATTATCCAGCCAGAAAGCATCTATACCGAAGTCATAATAATTCTTTTTACATACTTCCCAGACATATTTTCTGGTCTCGGGATTGAAGGGATCGATCTCTACGCAGTCGCCCTGATAATCGTAGGTCTGGGCGGCGCCGCGCTCCGTCCTGATTAAAAGGCCCTTTTCCATCATGGGGCCAAAGTTCTCGCTCTTTCTGTCCACGGAAGGCCATACGGACACAATGACCTTGATTCCCATGGAGTGCAGTTCATCTACCATGGCCTTGGGATCCGGCCAATACTTGGTGTCGAACTTCCAGTCTCCCTGTACTGTCCAATGGAAGAAATCGATAACAATCTGATCGATCTTAATGCCTTCCTTCTGGTACTGGCGGGCAACACTGAGCACCTCGTCCTGAGTCCTGTAACGGAGTTTACACTGCCATAAGCCCATGAGATCTTCGGGGAACATATCGGCATGGCCTGTGACTTCCGTATAATTTTCCAGAATTTGCTTCGGGCCGTCAGCTGCGGTAATCCAGTAATCCATCTCCTTAGTGGATCTTGCGATCCATTCCGTGTAGTTCTTTCCGAAGGTTACATGACCTACTGCAGGATTATTCCAGAGGAATCCATATCCCAGAGAGGATACTGCAAAAGGCACGGAAATCTGGGAATTACGCTGTGCCAATTCCAGCGAACAACCCTTTAAATCCAGATAGGGCTGCTGGTACTGACCCATGCCAAAAAGTTTCTCCCCGTCATTGCTTTCGAATTTTAAATTCAGAGAATATTCGCTTCCGCCGATAATTCCCTTCCACTCCCTGTTGATCACCTTGAGACATCTGCTTTCCTTTGATAAGGTTCCGCCGTAAGAGCGATAATACTCGCGTAGGATCAATTTGTCATCTCTGTAAAAAGAAATAACTCCTGCAAAATTTACGACTGCCTTAATCCGCCCGTTTATGATTGTGGCAATATCCATTTTGATTGTGTTACCATCTCCGACCCAAAAGTCCTCTTTGTCAATGGAAATCTGTGCTTTCGGTCCTGTGACTTTCTCCGTCAGAGCCCACCTGTTGTCGGTAAACTTTCCCAGCATCGTGGAGCGCACGCGAAAGGAATCCTTTCCCCATGCCTCAATCCTGACCATTTCACCCTGATGGTGAATTATCAAAGCTCCGTCATCCGTTGAAAAACTCATAAAATACCTCCTTATATTATAGGAAACAAAACTGCTTCCTTATTTTGTTCAAAAGTATGTAAAAAGTGTATCAAATGCAATCTTGCTTGTCAATGTAGCAGATTTTTTCAGTTTCCCCATTTTTTCAGTAGGTTTGCTGCTGCTCTCCATCAGTTTTTCACATGATGCCTGAAATTGGCTTGTATGTGAAAAGTAACTGTAGATGATATCATACCGGCTTAGGGACACTTATGTTGAGTGGCTTAGGATAAAATAAAAAAAGTTATTGACAAATAACTTATGTTAGTGTATTCTAACCATTAGGATAATGAAAATCATTATCAATAATAATACGCTGCACATACTTCATATTAAAATAAAAGGAGCAGGAGCGGTAGTAGAAGGAGGACGGGGATATGCCACTGTCAATGGCCCGCACGGGTGAGAGTAACGTAATTAAAAGAATAAACGGCAGGGACGAGACGCGCAGATTTCTGGAGAATCTTGGTTTTGTGGTAGGGAGTGCCGTGACTGTCGTGACGGAGATTGGCGGCAATCTGATTGTCAATGTAAAAGAATCCCGTGTTGCCATAGGGAGGGATATGGCCAACAAAATTCAGGTTTGAAAAGACAGGTACGCAGGCAACCATTGCTGAAGAGCGCAGAATGAGAGGAGAGAATGATGACGCTGAAAGAAACTGCTATTGGGCAGACTGTGAGAGTAAGAAGACTTTCAGGGGAAGGTCCGGTAAAGAGACGGCTCATGGATATGGGAATAACAAAGGGAGTAGAGATTTATGTGAGAAAAAAGGCACCGCTGGGCGATCCGGTGGAGGTTACCGTAAGAGGATACGAGTTATCCCTTCGGAAAGCAGATGCAGAGATGATAGAAGTGGAGTGATAAAGATATGGCGATTAAAATTGCATTGGCAGGTAATCCAAACTGTGGTAAGACAACTTTATTTAACGCGCTGACCGGTGCGAACCAGTTTGTTGGCAACTGGCCAGGCGTGACTGTGGAGAAGAAGGAAGGTAAGCTCAAGGGCAATAAGGATGTGACCATCATGGATCTGCCCGGCATCTACTCCCTTTCTCCCTATACTCTGGAGGAGGTAGTGGCAAGGACCTACCTGATCAATGAACGGCCCGATGCCATCATTAATATTGTGGACGGAACCAATATTGAGAGAAATCTGTATCTGTCCACACAGATTTTGGAGCTTGGCATTCCTGTAGTACTGGCAGTGAATATGATGGATGTTGTGGAGAAATCCGGTGATAAGATAGACACAAAGAAGCTGGCTCAGAAATTGGGCTGTCAAGTGGTCGAGATCTCCGCCCTGAAGGGAACAGGTATCCAGGAGGCCGCAGACAAGGCTGTGGAACTGGCAAAGAAAAAAGAAATAGTAAAGCCGGTCCATCACTTTGCGCAGAGTGTGGAAAGTGTGATAAGGACTGTGGAAGACAGGCTTGACTCGGCTGTGTCCAGGGAACAGAAGCGTTTCTTTGCAGTCAAACTGCTGGAGAGGGATGAAAAAATAACAGTACTTATGGATAAGGTACCCGATGTTGAAGACCAGATAAAGGCGCTGGAGGAGGCCTTCGACGACGATGTCGAGAGCATTATCACCAATGAACGATATGTTTACATATCATCTGTTATTAATGAATGTTATTTAAAAAAAGACATGCAGAAGCTCTCTGTTTCAGACAAGATTGACCGCATCCTTACTAACAGGATACTGGCGCTGCCTATTTTTGCGCTGGTCATGGTGCTGGTATATTATGTTTCCGTGACTACTGTGGGTGGATTTCTCACCGACTGGACCAATGATGTACTCTTCGGAGATATTATCCCGCCTGTAGCGGAGAGCGGATTGAACGCCATCGGTGTATCTGACTGGCTTAAAAGCCTGATTCTGGATGGAATTGTGGCCGGCGTGGGCGCAGTGCTTGGATTCGTTCCTCAGATGTTGGTGCTGTTTATCTTTCTGGCATTTCTGGAGGCGTGCGGATATATGGCGAGAGTGGCATTCATTATGGATAGAATTTTCCGGAAGTTTGGACTGTCAGGCAAATCCTTTATCCCCATGCTGATCAGCAGCGGATGCGGCGTGCCCGGTATCATGGCATCTCGCACCATCGAAAATGACAGGGATCGGAAGATGACGATTATGACAACTACCTTCATCCCCTGCGGTGCAAAGCTGCCTATCATCGCCCTGATAGCGGGCGCGTTTTTTGGCAATGCCTGGTGGGTGGCGTGGAGTGCATATTTTGTTGGAATAACAGCTGTTATTTGCTCCGGTATTGTCTTAAAGAAAACCAGAATGTTTGCAGGAGACCCCGCACCTTTCGTCATGGAGCTGCCGGCATATCATATGCCTACAGTGGGCGCAGTGCTGCGCAGTATGTGGGAGCGTGGCTGGTCTTTCATTAAGAAGGCGGGCACCATCATCCTGTTGTCCACCATCGTGCTTTGGTTCTTGATGAGTTTCGGCTGGGTTGATGGGAGCTTTGGCATGCTGGAGGCGGAACAGCTTGACAGCAGCATCTTAGCTAAGATAGGAAATGGCATCGCATGGATTTTCGTTCCCCTGGGCTGGACTGAGGCCGGCGAGGGATGGAAGATGGCTGTGGCAGCCGTCACGGGCTTGATTGCAAAGGAGAATGTTGTAGCGACTTTTGGCATGCTGTTCGGCTTTGCCGAAGTGGCGGAGGACGGCGAGGAAATCTGGGCAAATCTGGCATTGATTATGACTCCGGTCGCATCCTATGGCTTCCTGGTATTCAACCTGCTGTGCGCGCCATGCTTCGCCGCAATGGGAGCAATTAAGCGCGAGATGAACAGTGCCAGGTGGTTCTGGACTGCCGTGGGTTATCAGACCGTACTGGCATACATTGTCTCCATGTGCATCTATCAGATCGGTACACTGATCGCTACAGGCACATTCAGCATCGGAACAATCGTTTCGTTCCTGTTCTTGATCTGTTTTGCATGGCTTCTTTTCAGGCCGTATAGACAGGCGCGGGAGAAGACAGTGGAGAATAAAAAGTTTGCAAGGGCCGGTTGAATTGAGAGAAAAACAAAAGTTTGCAAGAGTCGGTTGAATTGAGTGAAGAATAAAGTTTGTAAGAGTTGGGCGAACAGAGTGAATCAATAGCGAAAGAAGCAGATCCGTGACAGGGCCTGTTTCTTTTTTTGCATCTGTTTTACGTGTTTTATGCTTACGGTTATCCGGAAATGAAATACCTGCGATTATCTGGCGTGATCATGCGGTGTGATCTTGTGGGATAAAAAGGGATTGATGATATGTAATGTCAATGATAGACTTAATAATGGACTAAATGATGAGCTAAATGGCAGACTATATAGCAGGCTAAGTGACTGGCTATTTAATAGCAAAAGGAGTGCATCTTTATGAACATTTTGGTAATCGGTGGAAGCTATTTTTACGGCAGAGTGTTTGTCATGTTGGCGGCAAAGGAACACAGCTTGACAGTGGTGAATCGGGGAACTTATTCCATGGAAGAATTCGGTGTTTGGCAGGTGAGGGGCGAGAGGCATGACCCGGCAGTGTGGCAGCAGTGCCAGGACCATTACGACGCTATTGTGGACTTTTGTGCCTACAATGCCGGTGATGTGGAATATGTGCTTGAAAATATGGCAGGAAGCGTCTCGCAGTATATCCTAATCAGTACGGTGGATGTATATCGTCGGGGCACGGGACTTGTATTGGATGAGACAGCCCCTCTGGAGGACCGAATGTTTCCCGGTGAGACAGGAGCATATATTGCAGGAAAAGTGGCGCTTGAGGGAGAAGTAAGGCAACAGTGCGTAAAGCGGGAGATTGCATGGACCGTGCTGCGGCCGGCAATTCTCTATGGACCGTACAACTACGCTCCCAGAGAGTCCCTCTATATCCGAATGGCAGTACAGGACCATGCGCTGCCGGAGATTACGGACGCGGATGGGCATTTTCAGCTGGCTTATGTAAAGGATGGGGCGGAAGCCATTATGAGATGCCTGGGAAATCCCGTGACCTACGGACAAGCTTACAATATTTGCCAGGATGGAAGCACAGATTATAAGAACTTGTTTGCAGGGCTAAAACAGGCAGCTAAAGAAGAAATAGCCTCATTGCCCATGACTGCGGCGACTGCTGCGGAACGCGGGATTCCGCTTCCCTTTCCCGTATATGCCAGTGAGTCGGAAAACTATTCCAATGAGAAGGGAAAAAAGGAACTGGGTCTTACATATACTGCGGAAACAGAGGGACTTGCCAGGACTTACAGGGCCTTTGAGGGAGTTTTTATATAAAAAATTGTTATAAGAGAGTTTTAAAGGACTTCAAATTTTATATCATATGCCTGTAGCAAAAAACCATTGACAAATCAGAACAAATGTTTTATTCTACAATAACCAGAACGTGTGTTCTGCATCGGAAGACAGGAGGAAGTTATGGAAAGAAAAGCAGGCATGGCGGGATTAGTGGCTGTGACGATACTGTTGGTGTTGATTGCAGCCTTTTTCTGTGTCGGGACAGTGATGAGCAGGACAGATCTGGATGCTCGGGAACTGGAGGAATACTATCTGGCAAAAGAACAGGAGCTGACCCGGGAAATCAGAGAAACGCTTGAGGCGAAAGGATTTGAGAACAGCGGTGTGATGGTGACAAGGGTGGTGGAGACGGACGGCAGCCGCCTATATACTGTCACCGTGCACCACAGCAGAATAGACGACATGTGTGAAGAGGAGAGGGAAAAATTGCTGGAAGAGCTGAAGGCGATTAGCTTTACGGATGATCGATGCAGTTTTTTTTATCAATTTCTTCTGGATGAGTGACAGGATTTGCATGACAATTTGTGAAAATAGGGGTATACTTTCCTTAATGAACAGAAAGGAGCCCCCACAATGTCATTTATTCCAAAACCACAGGAGATATATAAACATTTTAAAGGGAATTTGTACCAGATAACGGCCGTGGCCGAGCATACCGAGACCGGGGAGCAGCTGGTGGTCTATCAGGCGCTCTACGGGGATTTCAAGACTTATGCAAGGCCCCTGGATATGTTTACCGGCAGGGTGGATCGTGAGAAATATCCGGAGGTACAGCAGGAGTTTCGCTTCGAGCTCCAGGGTCCGGAGGCCGAACGTCAAAAGGCGGAGACAGATGCTGAAGAGGTGAACCTGGATCCTTTAGTCCTGGAGTTTCTTGACGCGGACGAGTACAGTAAGCGCCTAAACATCCTGGCCGGTCTTCACCATCGCATCACCAACGACATGATTACCACCATGGCTATTGCCTGTGATCTGGAGATCAATGACGGTGACGTGGAGGAGCGTTATGAGGCGCTGAAGACCTGCCTGATGACACTGGAACGCTACGAGTGCAACCGTCTGAGGTAGGTGAAAGCAATCCGACTCACAGCCGTTGCCGCCCCCTTTAAAATGTACACATCTATGGACATGGACCACGGATCCGTCCTCGGCGGAGCCGGGCAGAAGGGAGCGCATATGGCATATAAGCTGGACAAAAAGATGGTGATAGGGGTTTCTTCCAGAGCCCTGTTCGATCTGACGGTAGAGAACGAAATATTTGAAACCCAAGGAGTACAGGCGTACTGCAGCTATCAGATAGAGCATGAGCAGGATATTCTACGGCCGGGCCCGGGATTTCAGCTGATCAAGTCACTGCTTAAACTGAACGAGTACAGTCAGGACAATGATCTGGTGGAGGTTATTGTCATGTCCCGGAACAGTCCGGACACATCGCTGCGGGTATTCAATGCCATTGCCCACTACGGTCTGGCTATTACCCGGTCAGTTCTGGTAAGCGGCGCTTCCCTGGCACCCTATCTTGCGGCTTTCCACACAGACCTGTTTCTATCAGCCTATGAAGACGACGTGCAGAGCGCTATCGACAGCGGTATTGCTGCAGGAATTATCTGTACGGAGAGGACGGCTCAGGTGATTCCCATGCCCACATCCCAGATCCGTCTGGCTTTCGACGGGGACGCGGTGCTTTTTGCTGACGACTCGGAGCTGATCTTTAAGGAACGGGGATTGGATGCCTTTGAGGAGAACGAGAGGGTTCATGCCAGGGAGCCTTTGGCAGAGGGACCCTTCGCCCAGTTTTTAAAGAAGCTTTCCGATCTTCAACGGGAGCTGGGAACTGAAAACTGTCCCATCAGGACGGCTCTTGTCACTTCTCGCAGCGCACCTGCCCATGAGCGTGTCATTCGCACTATGCGGGCCTGGAATGTGAGGGTCGATGAAGCGTTTTTCCTGGGTGGTTTGGAGAAGAAGGATGTGTTGAAAGCCTTTGGTGCCCAGATATTTTTCGACGACCAGTCTGTACACACTCTGAGCGCGGCTCAGGCAGTGCCGGCAGCACGGGTTCCCTACAGCAGCAACGGCGGTATGCGCCGGTATAAACAGGCTGCGGAGATGTAAACTGTGAGAGAGTGCAGGAGCAAAGTCCTCTCCCACAGTATCACAGAGGAGAGATACAAGCAGATGCACTACAAGAATATCGTGGCGGGGCGTTTTCTGGAGCGCCCCAACCGCTTTATCGCCAGAGTGGAGATAAATGGGCGTGCGGAGACAGTGCACGTGAAGAATACCGGCCGCTGCAGGGAACTTCTAGTGAGCGGCGCACGGGTCTATCTGGAAAAAAGCGAGAATTTAGGCCGCTCCACAGCCTACGATCTGGTCGCGGTGGAGAAGGGGCAGCGCATGATCAACATGGACTCCCAGGCACCCAATAAAGCCGTGGAAGAATGGCTGCGTGCCGGCGGGCTTTTTTCGGATGTAAAACTTGTGAGGCCGGAGACAAAATATGGCAGCTCCCGGTTTGACTTTTATGTGGAGACAGAGCGGGAGAAGATATTTATAGAGGTGAAGGGCGTCACGCTGGAGGACGAAGGCGTGGTACGTTTCCCGGATGCACCATCGGACAGAGCGGTAAAGCACGTGGGAGAGCTTGTGGAGGCAAAACAAAACGGCTACCGCGTTTTTGTGTTGTTTGTAATTCAGATGGAATTGGTGCGGTACTTTACACCCAACCGTGGGACGCATCCTGAGTTTGCGCAGGCCCTGTGCCGGGCTTCAGAGGCGGGGGTGGAGATTCTGGCTTACGATTGTAAGGTGACTGCTGATTTCATGATTATAAACAAGCCGGTTCCGGTTGTTTTGGATGAATCTTTAGCCGGCGTTAAGGAAACCTTTAGTTTTAATGTTCTTTTAAACATTCCCAAGCCGCTTTTATTATGGTATGATAAGAACAGGCGCGTTCTCCCCTGGAGGGAGGAGCCAACGCCATACAGGGTGTGGGTGTCGGAAATAATGCTGCAACAGACCCGTGTGGAAGCCGTGAAGCCCTACTTTGAACGGTTTATGAGCGCTTTGCCGGATATTGCATCTCTTGCTTCGGCCTCGGAGGAGGAGCTCCTGAAGCTTTGGGAAGGTCTGGGCTACTATAACAGAGTGCGCAATCTTGGACAGGCAGCCAGGCAGATACAGAAGGATTATGGCGGGAGAATGCCAGATACCTATGAGGAAATCTTAAAACTGAAAGGGATAGGCAGCTATACTGCGGGAGCCATTGCTTCAATAGCCTACGGCAAAACGGTGCCAGCCGTGGATGGCAATGTGCTGCGGGTGGTAGCGCGACTTAGGCAGGATGAACGGCTGATTACCGAGGCCAAAGTGAAGGCGGCGGTGGAGCGGGAGATAAAGGAGATCATTCCGGCAGACCGGCCCGGCGATTTCAATCAGGCCATGATGGAATTAGGTGCCTGTATCTGTATTCCCAATGGTACCCCCTTATGCGAGAACTGTCCGCTGGCTTTGCTCTGTGCCGCTCATCGGGCAGGACGGGAGATAGAATATCCCCGGAAAGCGGTGAAGAAATCCAGACAGATCGAGAACAGAACTGTTCTGATAGTAAGGGATGAGAACAGGGTCGCCATCCGCAAAAGATCAGGAAAGGGGCTGTTGGCAGGCATGTATGAACTGCCTTCCCTTTCAGGTTTTCGTACTGCTGAGGAAGTAACTTCTTATCTGGCGGCAGGCGGCATCAATGTCCTTCGGATTCAGCCCCTTGAGGATGCAAAACACATCTTTACCCATAAAGAGTGGCACCTGAAGGGCTATATGGTTCGGGTGGATGAGCTGGATCCCGGTCAGCCCGGGGAGGAAGTCAAAGACTGGCTTTACATCGAACCGGAGGAGACCCGGAACAGATATCCCATTCCGTCGGCTTTTGGCACCTACGCAAAATATCTGAGCATTAGATTGGGAAAAGAAAGACATGAGGAGGACGGGAGAAAGTGAAACTTCTATCAATTGCAATACCTTGTTATAATTCGGAAAATTATATGAGAAAGTGCATTGACTCGCTGCTGGTGGGTGGGGACGATGTGGAGATCATCATTGTGGATGACGGCTCCACAAAGGACCGTACTGCTGAGATAGCTGACGAGTATCAGGCGCTTTACCCGTCCATTGTGAAGGTCGTGCACAAAGAAAACGGTGGGCACGGCTCCGCGGTGAATGCAGGGATTGACGCGGCTACCGGACTTTACTTTAAAGTAGTCGACAGTGACGATTGGGTTAAGGAGGAGGCATACGAGAAGGTACTTGATGTTTTAAGACAGATGGTCGGCGGCGATAAGGTGCTTGATATGTTGATCTGCAACTATGTCTACGAAAAAGAGGGAGAGAAGCGTAAGAAAGTTATACAATACCGCCACACTCTGCCTCAGAATGAAATATTTACCTGGGATGACTGCCATCATTTTCTAAAGGGCCACTATATCCTGATGCATTCTGTGATTTTCAGGACCAAACTCCTGAGAGAGTGCGGCATCAGGCTGCCGGAGCACACCTTTTATGTTGATAATCTCTATGTGTACGAACCCCTGCCTTATGTGCAGAACATGTACTACCTGGATGTGAATTTCTACCGCTATTATATTGGTCGTGCGGATCAGTCCGTCAACGAAGAAATAATGATTTCCCGGATTGATCAACAGCTGAAGGTAAATAAGATTATGATTGACTATCTGACGGAGCGGAAGGCAGAGCTTGTGAAAAATAAGCGCAGGTATCAGTACATGCGCAATTACCTGGAGATTATCACCACAATCTCCTCCGTGCTGCTGATTCGTTCGGGTACAGATGACAACCTGGAGAAGAAAAAAGAACTGTGGAAATATCTGAAGGAGAAGGACAGAAGACTGTACGCCTGGATGAGGGGCGGCATCATGGGGGGCACCATGAATCTGCCCGGACGTGGGGGCCGTCAGATATCTGTGCGCGCATACAAGATCTGCCAGAGAATATTTAAATTTAACTGAAATAAGATATTATCAAGACATTGCAGGTGAAATGCTGTAACCGGGATTTTGCGATCATGATCTTACAAATGCCATATTGCAGCGGAGAGCATATAAAGTGGAGAGCATATAATACTTAGGAAAAAGTAACGCGGGAAAACAGGAAACGTGGAAAACAGGAGGGCGCCAATATGGGGTATATGACAGCTGACCGGGAGATGCAGGAAATTGTAAACGATATTCTCTGTGATTATACAAATGAAGAGCGGTACATCAATAGGATGAATCTGTTCGATCAGCCGGATACTGAGAGTATAAGGGACATTTTGCAAAAGCTGATCAAAATCGTATTTCCCGGGTACTTTCGGGAAAAGTACTACCGTTTTTATAATTTGAACAGCCAATTGAACGTACTGATCGAGGATGTTGTCTACAATCTGGAAAAACAGATTGTCATCTCACTGAAGCAGAGCCCCTCGTACGATGGAAAAGAAGATAAAGATGTGGAGTCCGCCGCCCACGAGATAATTCTGGAGTTTCTGCGCCGTATTCCCAAAGTCAGGGAATATGTGGAGACCGATGTGGAAGCTACCTATGACGGCGATCCGGCGGCATATAACAGAAATGAGATCGTTCTTTGCTATCCGGGCTTGTATGCCATCACTGTCAGCCGTATTGCCCATGAGCTTTATCTGTTGGGCGTGCCATTGATTCCGAGAATCATGACGGAATATGCCCACGGACTCACGGGCATAGATATCCACCCTGGCACAACGATTGGAAAATACTTTTTTATTGATCACGGAACAGGAATAGTCATCGGTGAAACAGCGATCATCGGCTCTCATGTGAAAATATATCAGGGTGTTACCATAGGCGCACTGTCCACCAGAGGCGGCCATCGGCTGAGTAATGTAAAGCGCCACCCCACCATTGAAGATAATGTGACCATCTACTCCGGGGCATCCATTCTGGGCGGTGAAACTGTCATCGGAAAAAATGCTGTTATCGGCAGTAACGCTTTCATCACAACATCCATTGCGGCGGAGGCCAGAGTAAGTATCAGGAACCAGGAGCTGAATATCAAAGGCGGTACGCGCGGGGAAATAGCGGTGACAGAGATGAAACCGGACGACAGCTGGTTCTATATCATTTAATATTGAACGTGTCAATATACCGGACAGAATAACAAAGCGCCATCCCCATTCGAAGGGATGGCGCAATTTGCGCAAATAACGAGTGATATCGCGTCGCTTTCAGTTGTGCTGCGCAGCCCGCTGAGTACGGGGCGCCAGAATCCAGTCTTTATGATATACCGCCACATACATCACGGCTCCCATGAAAAGGCCGGTCATCACATCGAATACGGAATGCTGCTTTAACAGCATGGTAGAAAGGATAATGGACGTTGCTAAGACCAGAGAAGCGATCCTGATTCCCTTTTTGGCTGCCAGTTCCCTGCTGTGCATCACTGCAAAATGCGCGCCCAGAGAGTTATAGACATGAATGCTGGGCCAAAGATTAGTAGGTGTGTCTGTTTTCCAGAGCATTGCTACCAGGCTCGAAAAAACATTTTCCCTTGGCAGTACGGCAGGCCGCAGGTGATGACCGTTGGGCCACAGTGTGGATATAATAAGGAAGACAGTCATACCCGTCATCAAAAATACGCAAGTCTTGTAGTAATCCTGTTTGTTCTTAAACATCAGGAAAGCCACAACAGCGGCTACATAGAAGAACCAGAGAAGATAGGGAACAATGAACACCTCGCAGAAGGGAATATAGTCGTCCAGCGCCATGTGTATTACCCTGTATTTTGTCACATCCTGTTCCAGCCACGAAAACCATGCCAGATAAATGACCATGAATACAAGCATCGGAATAATATGCTTGTATTTTGTGTATATGCAGCCCAATCTTTTCATTCTCAACAAGACCTTTCTTCTTTCAGCAAAACTTCTTTCTTCTTCCGTTCCGGCAGTGCAGAAATCTACATGCTATTCTTTATTCGATTTCTTGTTCAAGTCTATAGTATAGTCCGAAAAAATTAAAAAGCAACTATTTTTTTCACTTCTTTAATAATCTTCAGAAAACCTTAAGGTTCTGTGTCCGGCGTGATGATCTGCACCGCATGGCGCTCACAGGTAACGACGATCCGGTCGGCCCTGCGGCTCACCTCCCCGTCCGTGTGAACCCAGAGAGGAGTGTCGGATTCAAGGATAAACTGCTCTGCCCGATATGGAATGATTCCTTTGAACCGATAATGCTTTCCTTTGAAAGCCGTGGGCAGCGCAAGGAGCACCAACAGTTTAGGCAGATTGCCCGCCGTACACAGATCAAGTATCCCGTCGGAATCGTCTGCTTCGGGACAGAACATAAATCCTCCGCCCTCAAAGCGGTGGTTCATACCGGCGACAAACAGTATTGAACCTATATCGATTGGCTCGCCGTTGTCCAGGGAAAGCCTGCCGGATACAGCCTTTGTGGCAAATAGTTGTTTTAAGGCGATCACCAGATAGCTCAGTTTGCCCAGCCCTATTTTGTTCAGCACCGTCTTGAACCGGGAGCGCTGGACTTCCTCACAGACAGCGGCATCGTAGCCCAGACCACAGCTGACACTGAAACACCGGCTCTCTCCGTCAGGATAGGTAAGCCTGCCCAAATCCATGGGCCGCGGCTTGCCGGTGTGGAGAATCAGATCCAGAGCTGCCCCCGGTTTTTTGGGGATGCCCAGATCTCTGGCCAAATCGTTGCTGGAACCCGTGGGTATATATCCCAAGGTCACATCCGCTCCGGTAGGAATACCCTGTATGGCTTCATTCATGGTGCCGTCACCGCCGAGTATGATTAGTGTAAGCTGTGAATCTTTTGCGGAACTGGCAGCAAGACTTGCAACAGTTTTTTCGATGCCGCCCTTCTCCTCTGAAAAGTGAACTTCGTAGGGCACTTTTTCACTCTTTAGGACGGGTTCCACTTCCTTCTGCCAAATTCGCAGTCCTTTGCCGGAACGGGAGGCCGGATTTATTATAATATGGTACATATATGCTCTCCTTTGTGCGCTATGTCATAAAGTTTTTCTCTTTATTATACTATATAATATACAGCAATGCTTTTATGCAGTACAATTAATATACAGTGCAGTACTGCATTTATACAGTACAATTTTCACACCCAGTATACCGTATTGCTATTTGACGGTCAAGACATGCGGATATACCACAAGGATTGAGGGCGGAAAACAGCGTAATATACAACTTGCACAAAGGAATCGCAATGATTGACTGGAAAATAGCAACAAATGAATAGAAGTGCTGGACATTTTTGATGTAATATGGCATTATATATATAAGGCTATGTAAATTTTGTTGAAATTTTGCAACGACTACTTGATTTGTGGAGGAAAGTATGAAGAGCTCTGTAAAGAAGATTATTGTAACAGTGGCCGTAGTGGCAGCGATAGCGCTGGTCTTTTTCCTGATGTCTCTGCGCGAAGTGGAGGACTTCCACGACAAGTACGCTGGCGCGGATCTGAACACTGACGTGGCAGGTATGGAGAGAACGGGTACATATACGGGGTACTTGAATGACCATGCCGATGCGGCACGTCCTGCGCAGAATATTGATGTGGATCTTTACAACTATGAATCCACCGGTTCTGTTGAGGTGTACAGTAACTATGAGGGCGAGACAAAAGCGCTGTTCACTGATACCAACTCTCTTGTTACATGGAAGGTGAATGTGCCCCAGGCGGGTTTCTACAATATGTATATGGAGTATCTGATTCCTGAGTCCAGAGGCGTGGCGGCAGAGAGAGTGGTCTATGTAAACGGTGAGATTCCTTACGAAGGAGCAAGAAATATTACCTTCACCAGAATCTGGACGGACGGTGGTCCGATCAAGGTCGACAACCAGGGCAATGAGATCAGGCCTACTCAGATAGAAGTATTCGACTGGCAGTCCTCTTATTTTAAAGATGATATGGGATACAGCCAGGATCCTTACCTGTTCTACTTTGAAGCGGGTGAGAATGAGATCGGCCTGGAAGCTGAGAATGAGCCCATGGTTTTGAGAAAACTGACGATAACAGAAGTACAGCATCTTGACACCTATGAGGAGTACATAGCAAAGCGGCCTTCCGTCAATGCATCTGATACTGCAAAGAATTATATGCAGGTGATTCAGGGCGAGGATTCCACTTACCGTTCCGAGTCTTCCCTGTATGCAAAATTTGACAGATCTTCTCCTACCACCCAGCCCAACAGTGTTACCACTACCGTGCTGAACTATGTTGGCGGAGATGCATGGCGCAGTTCCGGACAATGGATCGAATGGGATTTTGATGTTCCTGAAGACGGCTATTATAACATTATGGTCAAAGGGCGTCAGAACTACTCCCGCGGTGTGGTGTCCAGCAGAAGTGTTTACATCGACGGCGAGATTCCTTTTAAAGAGATGCAGGAGATTGCCTTTGATTACAGTAACGACTGGAACTGCATGCAGCTGTCCGATGCTGACGGCAATCCTTATAATTTCTATCTGACGGCAGGAACCCATACCATCAGACTGGAAGCCACCTTGGGCGGCGTGGGCCCCATTCTGGAGCAGCTGGAGGATTCTACTTACAGACTGAACCAGATTTACAGAAAGATTCTTGTGTACACAGGCGCAACACCTGACCAGTACAGAGATTATTATATTGAAAAAAACTATCCTGAAGTCATGGAAGCAATGGAGCTGGAGTCCAAGAGGCTGTTCAAGATCGTGGACGACATGGTTGCATACAGCGGACAGAAAGCTGACAACATTGCGACAGCCCAGACAGTGGCTCAGCAGCTGGAGCGCTTCTGCGAGAAGCCTCAGAAGATCACGCTGGAGTTCACGACCTTCAAGGATAATATTACTGCTATCGGAACGTCCACTCTGACATTGAGCGAGACCAAGCTGGATATCGATTATCTGGTGGTCAGCGGCATGGACGCAAAGCCTGAAAAGGAAAAAGCGGGTTTCTTTTCGAAGCTGTGGCATGAGATTAAGTCTTTTGCGGCGTCCTTCGTGGTAGATTATAACGCGGTGGGCGATGTGTATGATGAAGACGGCAACGATGATGTCGTTAAGGTATGGATCCTTACCGGACGTGATCAGGGCACAATTTTAAAATCCATGGTGGACGATACCTTTACACCGGAGACCGGAGTAAAGATCAACGTGGAAGTGGTGGATCCCGGAGCCTTGATGAACGCGGTGATGGCAGGCAGAGGACCCAATGTGGTGCTCTCTGTGGGAAATGATCAGCCTGTGAACTATGCGCTTCGTAATGCATCCGTAGATATCACCCAGTTTGAGGGATGGGAGGAAGTGCTTTCTCACTATACAGAAAGCTCCTATGAGCAATATAAACTCAACGGTGGCATCTATGGAGTTCCCGAGACCCAGACCTTCAATGTGATGTTCTATAGAAAGGATGTGCTGGAGGAACTTGAGTTGGAGACTCCCAATACATGGCAGGAGTTGATCGAGATGCTGCCCACTATTCAGGGTAACAATCTCTCCATAGGAATTCCTACGGCAGCCGGAAGCAGCGGATCTGCAAGCGCCAGTACATCGA
Source organism: Acetatifactor sp. (assembly GCA_022511425.1). Classification (GTDB taxonomy): domain Bacteria; phylum Bacillota; class Clostridia; order Lachnospirales; family Lachnospiraceae; genus Acetatifactor. Next base: position 9,575 of record JAFLRO010000036.1, on the reverse strand, counting down.
TAGCCTCCAACGCACCTGACCTTTCGCTGTATTTTACTCTTCTCTATCAGTACGGCGGTGATATGTACAACGAAGAGGGAACTAAGACTACGGTGGACAGCGAGGCCGGCGTAAAAGCATTCAAAGATTATGTGAGATACTTTAATGACTATGGCATTCCGACCATATATGACTTTGTCAGCCGTTTCCGTTCAGGAGAGATGCCCATTGGTATCGCTGCATACTCTACCTACAACACGCTGATGGTGTCAGCGCCCGAGATCAGGGGACTTTGGGATTTCACTCTGATCCCCGGAACGGAGAAGGTCGACGAGAATGGCAACACATATGTCGACAGATCTGACTTCATCACGGGCAGCGCGACTATGATGATCGCTACGGAATCTGATAGCTTAAAGCAAGCCTCCTGGGAGTTCATGAAGTGGTGGGCACAGCCCGACACTCAGGTGCGTTTCGGCCGCGAGATCGAGGCTCTGCTGGGATCTTCGGCTCGATATGCTACTGCAAATAAGGACGCATTCGTACAGCTGTCCTGGAGCTCCGACGATATTGCTGTTCTGGATGAACAGTGGGAGCAGACAGTAGGAATCCGCGAAGTACCAGGCGGTTACTTCACTGGACGTCATATCACAAATGCCATCCGAAAGGTAATCAATGAGAAGACTGACTCTAGAGAGACCATTATCGACTATGCTGTAACGATAAATGATGAGCTTACCAAGAAGCGGATCGAATTTGGGCTTCCGGTAGAAGAATAGAGGAGTGTAGCATGAAAGAATATGTAAGCAAATATTTCACACTGCGTAAGCACAATATGCAGGTAGCCTGGAAAAAAGCAAAGAGAAGCAAGATGTGTTACGCATTCCTTTTTCCCTACGCGCTTCTCTTTACCCTGTTCTTTGTAATGCCGGTGGTGATATCCATATTTTATGGATTTACGTACTACAACATACTGGAGAGCCCCAGGTTCATCGGACTGCGGAATTATATCGGCTTAATATTGGACGATGATATATTCCTTATCGGCATCAAAAACACGCTGTTGATAGCCATTGTGACCGGACCGCTGGGATACATCATGTCGTTCCTGTTTGCCTGGCTGATCAACGAGCTGCCCAGATGGGTGCGAAGCGTAGCTGTGGTGGTCTTCTATGCACCTTCTATCGCCGGGAACCTGTACGTTATCTTCTCTGTGTTCTTCAGAGGAGACGCTTACGGATATGTAAATGCTTTTCTGATGAATATCGGCGTTATAGATACGCCGATCCTATGGTTCATTAATCCACAATATATGTTGCCTGTCTGTATGCTGGTCATCCTGTGGATGAGCCTTGGAACCGGATTCCTATCCTTTGTGGCAGGTCTCCAGGGCGTGGACCGCTCCCAGTTTGAGGCCGGTTATATGGATGGCATCAAGAACCGCTGGCAGGAGCTTTGGTATATCACCCTTCCCAACATGCGGCCCATGCTGATGTTCGGTGCGGTTATGTCAATAACCCAGGCATTCGGCGTCTGCGATGTGACCATGGCACTGTGCGGCTACCCCAGTACGGACTATGCGGCCCGTACCATCGTGACCCACCTGTTCGACTATGGTTTTACAAGGTTTGAGATGGGATATGCGTGTTCTATCGCAACAATCCTGTTCCTGATGATGATCCTTTGTAACAAAGCAATCCAAAGTCTGTTGAGGAGAGTAGGAACCTGATATGAGCAAAAAGAACAAGAAAAGAGAACAAGAAGTTGTAGAAGCAGTATACCACAAGAAGCTGATCAAGAGGAGAAAACCCAATCGCTCTATCGCAGGAGATTTTTTCCTGTATCTGTTCCTGTTCCTGGTGGCGGCAGTGATGTTCTTCCCTGTCGTATTTGCGGTCAGCAATGCGCTGAAGCCTTTGGATGAACTCTTTAAGTTCCCGCCGAAGATACTGGCACAGAACCCAACCTTGGACAATTTCTCCGATCTGTTCGTGACCATGGGGCAGTCCTGGGTGACCTTTTCCAGATATCTGTTCAATACAGTGCTCATCACCTTTGTGGGTACTTTCGGGCATCTGATTATTGCTTCCATGGGAGCGTTCGTGCTTGCCAAGTACGAATTCCCCGGAAACGCTACCTTCTTTAAACTGGTGACGGTGGCTATGATGTTCACAGGTTATGTGACACAGATACCCAACTATCTGATTCTGAATAAACTGGGATGGATCGACACCTACTGGTCCATCATCATTCCCGCATTTGCATCCCCCATGGGTCTCTTCCTGATGAAGCAGTTCATGGAAGGTCTGCCGACCTCCCTGATCGAGGCGGCAAAAATTGATGGTGCAAACGAGTGGAGAGTGTTCAGCGGTATCGTGATGCCCAATGTTAAGCCGGCATGGATGACCCTTATCATCTTTTCCGTGCAGGGTCTCTGGAATAATAAGGCTGCTACCTATATCTACTCCGAGGAGAAAAAGATGCTGGCGTACGCTATGCAGCAGATTCAAAGCGGCGGTATTGCAAGGACCGGACAGGCGGCGGCCGTAATTGTGGTTCTGATATCAGTACCCATCGCAATATTCATCTTCTCCGAGAGCCAGATCTTAGAGACGATGGCAAGTTCAGGCCTGAAGGATTAATAGGGAATGAGGTGGCGTATGAAAAGAATTATCAAAACGATAGGAGCCCTGGTACTGGGAATGTCTGTTCTTGCAATGCCTGTAATGACTGTAGACGCAACCGAGGACAGACCGTACACCTACAATTATGACTGGTGGGAAGATGTTCAGGACTCTCCGGATGCATATACGGTATGCGGAGTATTTACCGCAGTGGATCTTGGACTTGAAACCAATTTTTTACGTCCTGAGGGTCTGTATGTGAAGGGCAACATGATCTATATCTGTGACACCGGAAACAATCGGATCATCGAAATAGAGCGACTGAATAAGGATAAACTGGAGGTTCGGAGGATCATTGACAGCTTTAAGGGAAATGTTGAGGTCAATACCTTTTTGAGTCCTTCGGATTTAGCAATTTCCGATGAAGGTGATTTTTTCATAGCCGACAGGGGAAATGGCAGGATCCTGAAGCTGGACAGCGATCTGAGATATATCATGCAGTTCAATGTACCGGTGGATTCCTCTTTGAACCCCGACTTGGCTTTCCAGCCCAGCAAGATCGTGATCGATACTGCAGGACGCGTTTACTGTGTTGCCATCGGTATCAATAAGGGTCTTGTAAAGTATGAAGCCGACGGCACCTTTTCCGGCTTTGTGGGGGCTACTCCGGTAACATTTGATTTTATGGATTACATATGGAAGAAATTGGCCAGCCAGGAGCAGAGAGCTCGTATGGAGGCTTTTGTTCCCACAGAGTACGACAATATCTATATTGATAAAGAAGGCTTTATATACGCCGTTACGGACAGTGTGCTCAAGGCTGACGGATGGGGCGGAGCTTCGAGGGATGAGGATGTGGATCCTGTCCGCAAGTTGAATCTGCTGGGGAGCGATATCCTGGTCAGAAACGGCAATTATCCTGTCTACGGAGACCTTTACGACGGAGGTCTCAGTGTCAGCGGTCCTTCCCTTTTCAAGGATGTGACAGTGCTTGACAATGATATTTATATCTGTATTGACAGTAACCGCGGCCGTCTCTTCGGCTATGACGATCAGGGCAGACTGGTATATGCTTTCGGCAGTACCGGCAACATGAACGGATATTTCAAGCAGCCGTTAGCAATCGAACATATGGATTACGATCTGCTCGTGCTGGATAGCCAGGACTGCAGTCTGACGGTGTTTACTCCCACGGAATTCGGCTCGCTTATCTATCAGGCGATCAATCAGTTCAATGACGGTGATTACGAGGCGTCCGGCGAATCCTGGCAGCAGGTCATGAATATCAACGGTAACTATGATCTGGCCTATATCGGCATCGGACGTTCGCTCCTGCGGCAGAAGCAATACCGTGAGGCCATGGATTATTTTGAACTGAAATATGATGCTGACAATTATTCCAAAGCCTACAAGCAGTACAGAAAACAGTGGGTGGAGGAGCATATCCTGATCATTATCATTGTAATACTGGTGATTTTCCTGGTACCTCTTTCCATCGGGAGGATCAAAAGAATCAAGCACGAGATAGACATTGCAGATATTTTTAGAACCTAGATAAAGGGAGGCCGGTATGATTGCTTCACTGAAAAAGAAAGAGACATATCATAAGTATTTTGATTCGCTGAAATTTGCGCTGTACTGCATTACGCATCCCCTTGACGGTTTCTGGGACCTGACCCATGAGAAGCGGGGAACCTATGCGGCAGCCAACACCATACTGATTTTGACGCTTGTCGTCCGAATCGCAGCGCTGCGCTATACCAGCTTTCTGTTCATGAATGTCTACTGGGAAGATATCAATATTTTCCTGTATCTGGCCAGCATTGTATTCCCGCTTGCCATGTGGGTGGTGGGCAACTGGTCGCTTACCACGCTGTTTGACGGAAAGGGTCGGATGGGGCAGATTTATATGGCCAGCTGCTATGCGATGACCCCATATCCGCTGATACAGCTCCCGCTGATGATCGTCAGCAATTTTGTCACGGTGGATGAAGCGGAACTCTATACAGCGCTCGGTACCATTGCTCTTGTCTGGGCAGGTCTGCTGATGATAGCGGCCATGGGGCAGATCCATGAGTTCTCCATGGGGAAGAACCTCTTGTTTGTGGTGTTCAGCCTGTTTGCAATGTTGGTGATCGTATTTATACTGATGCTGTTCTTCAGTATGATCACACAGGGTATTGCGTACTTTATCTCTCTTGGCAAAGAGTTGATGTTCCGATTATAGGAGACAGTGCATATAAGTATAGATCCGGCTGAAACGGAAGGATGGGAGTTTCCATGAAGAAAGAAAAATCAGTAAGAAAAGCAGAATTGAAGGCTGCTGTTATCAAACAGTTGAAGAGCTTAATATTTCCACTGATCGTCTTTGTCATTATTTTAGCAGGCGTGCTGCTTGTCATTAACTACCAGAACGCTGTTGAACAGGAGGAGATCGTCAGGGTCAACGCTTATGAAGGCTCGAAAGATCCTATGGTGCTTGAGAACGACAGACTGAAGTTCACGATGGATCCCAGCACGACCCAGTTCACCGTGGAAGTAAAGTCCACCGGCAAGGTATGGTATTCCAATCCTCTCGGTGCGGAGCAGGACGCGCTGGCGCAGACCGCAATGAAGAACAATCTTCAGTCCACCGTAGCAATGACTTACAGTACAGTGAACGGTCTTGAAATCCAGTTCAACAACTATGAGTACAGTATCAAGGGCGGACTCTATGAAATAGAGATGGGCGACGATTATATACGCGTCAACTATTCCATCGGCGACACTGAGAAACAGTTTGTCATTCCCCCGGTATGTCGGGAAGCGGATTTTAAAAAGTGGATCGCCAATATGGATAAGACCACCGTCACAATGGTTGAGGAGAGTTACAAGAGATACGATATCAACAATCTGAGCAAACGTGACAACAAGGAAGAGCTGCTGACCAATTATCCGGCTCTGGAGACAGAAATCCTGTACATACTCTACAGCACTGTGGGCGACACGGTAAAAAAGAATATGGAGAATGCTTTTGAAGCTGCGGGTTATACACTGGAGGACTACGAGGCCGACAAAGAGCTGGATTTCTCTACGAGCACTTCCGACAAGCCCGTGTTCAATGTGAACATGATATACCGTCTGGACGGTGATGACCTTGTAGTGGAGATTCCCATGAGTGAATTTGAATACAGGGAGGAGTATCCCATCTATGAGCTGAGACCCCTGCCTTATTTCGGAGCTGGCGGAATGGAGGATGAAGGGTACATTCTGGTTCCGGAGGGCGGAGGCGCCATCATCAATTTCAACAACGGAAAGAGATCTCAGGATGGTTATGTGGCTAATGTTTACGGCTGGGATATGGGCGTATCACGTAAAGAGGTGGTAGGGGAGACCCGTACTTATTTCAATACATTTGCCATTGCAAACGGCAGCGATTCCTTCCTGTGCATTCTGGAAGAAGGCGCGCCCTATGTCACAATACGTGCGGATATCAGCGGACGTTACAACACATATAACTATGCCAATGCAGCATACAGGATTTGTTCCCGCGAGCAGTATGATGTGGGCAATATTGCAAACAGTTCCGTATATGTGTATCTTGAGGATCTGCCGGATGAGACCCTGACCCAGAGATACCATTTCATGGATACCTCCGATTACTCGGAAATGGCGAAGGATTACAGGGAGTATCTGAACAAGAGATACGGCGGAAGCCTTGAAGTGAAGAACGAGGATACCAGCGTGCCGGTGGCATTTGAGATCATCGGCGCAGTAGACAAGGTAAAGCAGATCGTGGGAATCCCCGTGTCAAGACCGCTGGCGCTGACCACCTACAGTGAAGCGGAGGAGATGATCGAGACGCTCCACGCCGAGGGCATGGATAACATGTATGTCAAGCTCAGCGGCTGGTGTAACGGCGGCGTGAACCAGAAGGTACTGAAGAAGGTCAAGACCATTTCGGATCTGGGAAGCAAGAAGGATCTTCAGTCCCTGGTAGATTCTGCGAAGGATATGGGCGTAACCGTGTATCTGGACGGCGTCACTCATTACGCATATGACAGCAACATCCTGAACGGCTTTTTCTCCTATTCGGATGCTGCAAGATTCCTGACTAAGGAGAGGGCGGAGCTCTTCCCCTACAGCACTGTGACTTACAGTGCAAGAGAGTATGCGGACAGTTACTATCTGCTGCATACCAGCGTGGCACGGCAGATGGCCGACAACCTGGTCGAAGCGGCTGATAAGTACGGCGCCGGCGTTTCCTTTAGGGATACGGGAATGTATCTTTCCTCAGATTTTTATAAGAAGGATATCAGGAGCAGACAGAGCGTACAGTACGAGCAGGAGGAGTACCTGAAGGAGTTGTCGGAATCCGGAACGAAGGTGATGATCAACATGGGTAACGTCTACGCCGCCGTATACAGCGACATGGTGACGAACATGGATCTTCAGGGAAGCGAGTATACCATTCTGGACGGATATGTTCCCTTTTATCAGATGGCTCTCCACGGCTATGTGAATTACACGGGAAAAGCGCTGAACATTTGCGGAAATACAGAGGAAGAACTGCTTCGCTCCGCCGAGTACGGCGCGGGTCTTTCCTTCTCAATGATGCAGGAGAGCGCCTTCATTCTTCAGAAGACTCTTTATACGGAGTATTACGGTTCTGATTATGCCGCATGGCATGACCGGATGATGGAGATTTACAACAGATATAACGCGGAGATGGGGCATATCTTCAATCAGGAGATGACCGATCATGAGCTGGTGACGGCTGGCGTATTTTGCACCACATATGAGGACGGCACAAAGGTCTATGTAAATTACAATTTTTCGGATGCGACAGTGGAAACCTCCAAGGGTGCGATCGTTGTGCCTTCGAGGGATTATAAAGTAGTTCGGTAACAGGAAAGATTGTAGAAAGGGTAGTGATTATGAAGAGACAGAAGAATAAGATAGCAGGTCTCCAGAAACGCAAGGCTATATCAGGATATATTTTTATTTCTCCGTTCCTTATTGGGTTTCTGGTATTCATGGTTCAACCTCTCCTCCAGTCCCTGTACATGAGCTTTTGTGAAGTGAAACTCGGAGCGGGAATCTTTGACCTACAATGGAACGGAATCAAGAACTTTTACACGGCGTTCAGGGTGGATCCCAATTATGTCCGTTATCTGACGGAGGAACTCAGCCGAATGGTGGTCAACACCTTGGCCATCATGGTCTTCAGCTTTTTTGTGGCGCTGATCCTAAACCAGAAATTCAAGGGAAGAGCGTTGGTGAGAGCCATTTTCTTCCTGCCTGTGATCCTTTCCTCCGGCGTTATGCTGGGTCTGGAGACGGACAATGCTCTTATGGCGAACCTGTCATCCGCTATTCAGGATTCAGCCTCCGGGGTAAGTATCACCGATGCGCTCCGCGATATCCTGAGGACGGCCGGAGTGGGAGTAAGAGCCTATAATCAAGTCTTTGAGATTATTGATAATATTTATGATGTGGCCATCGCATCCGGTATTCAGATTATTATCTTCCTGTCCGGACTTCAGACCATATCCGCCAGCATGTACGAGGCAGCTGATATTGAAGGCTGTACAAAGTGGGAGAGCCTTTGGAAGATTACCTTCCCCATGATCAGCTCCCTGTTTCTCGTCAACTGGGTATACACCATCATCGATTTCTGTATGAGATCGGATAACAATGTTGTCGATAGAATTACGGAAGTCATGACCGCCAATATGGATTACGGTCTCGCCTCAGCCATGACCTGGGTCTACTTCCTGATCATCATGGCCGGCATCGGCGTCACTTCATTCATTATCTCGAAGGGGGTATACTATTATGACTAGGGCAAAGGCTAAGAACAAAGCGGATCAGCGGATCAGCTTTTGGGAGAGGAACAGGAGATCCAACGGCTATCTGCTTCGGCGGACAGTGATGAAATACGGCGTCAGCATCTGCCGTTTCATACTTCTGTTCGGTATGTGCTTCCTGATCCTGCAGCCGATCTTCAACAAGATATCCGTGAGTTTCATGACGGAGTCAGACCTGTACGACCCGGTAGTCATCTCCATACCCCTGCATTTTACTACGGAGAATTACCTGCTGTCGGCACAGCTGATGTCCTATGGACAGAGTCTAAAGAATTCGCTGATTATATCTCTTACCATAGCCATACTGCAGATTACGGTGACCACCCTGGTGGGATACGGTTTTGCAAGGTTTGAATTTCCGCTGAAGAAGTTCTGGTTCGCATGTGTCATGTTGGTGATCATTGTTCCGCCCCAGACCATCTCCACCTCACTGCATCTGCATTTCAGGTTCTTTGACATTCTGGGGATATTTAAGCTGATCAGGGGCGAAGCTCTCAACCTCCGCGGCTCCGTGATTCCGTACTACTTGATGAGCGCGGGCTGCATGGGTTTGAAGAACGGGCTCTATATATACATGATACGCCAGTTCTTCCGCAATATTCCCAAGGAGTTGGAGGAGGCCGCCTATGTGGACGGCTGCGGTACCCTGAAGACGTTTATAAGGATTATGCTGCCCGACGCGAAGCCGATCCTTACATCCTGTTTCCTGTTCTCTTTTGTGTGGCAGTGGACGGACGGTTTTTATTCCAAGCTGTTCCTTGGTAACACCTCCCTTTTGAGTACGGGGCTTGCCAGACTGGTGGATACGCTGGGAGCTTACCTTATGAGACTCTTGGGAACAAATGTCACGATTTCTGTGGCTTACTCGAACTGCATGCTCTCCACCGGCACGCTAATGATGATTATGCCGCTGATCGTACTCTATCTCTTTGCGCAGAAGGGGTTTGTGGAGAGTCTGAGCAGCACGGGTATTAAGATGTAACCGATTTATTACGGTATAATTCCCCGTTCTGCGGATCCACCCGGAAAAGAATACAGGTTCTGCGGGCATGCGGGGACTTATATAAAAAAGGAGGAAAAATATGAAAAGAAAAATGTTAAGCAGATTGATGGCTGCTTCTCT
>JAFLRO010000035.1 GCA_022511425.1 Acetatifactor sp. | reverse complement strand
CGATGGTAGCAGGATCAGAGGTAATCTGCATGGCACTATTTGCTGTACAACCAGTAGCTCTGCCCTTATCCCAGGTACTCACTACATATACTCCGTAAGATAATTGGCGAAACGCATTCTTATTCATAAATCTCCTTTCCCGTCAAACATGAATTACTCAAGCTTGACCGCCGACAGCTACGGCCGGTATGATTTCTATTTTGAACAAAATAAAGTATAACATATTTGTCCTGTAAAAGATATTAAAACTTGACAAAATAAAAAGAAACCGATACACTTAATAAGCCGTACATTTTTGGGTGTAATATGATGATGAAATTCGGTCTTGCGCAATGAGAATCTGCGAACCGTGTCAGGTTGGGAACAAAGCAGCACTAAGCAGAACTTTTCATGTGCCGCAAGGCAGCCGGATGGAGTCATATTCCCCAGGGATGTGCGGTCTTTGTATATCACCCATTTTCACTTACGATATATACGACCTGAGCACTGCTATACGGAGTCCATTCATGAAAATCACACGTGAGTTAATTGACAACTTAATGAGTGACTGCACTCTCTGTCCCAGACAATGCCATGCAAACCGCCTCGCAGGTGCCATCGGTTTCTGCGGTCAAACCGCCCTGCTTCGCGCCGCCAGGGCAGCTCTGCACTTTTGGGAGGAGCCTTGCATCTCCGGCAGCACCGGTTCCGGAACGGTGTTCTTTTCCGGTTGCAGTTTGCGATGTGTATTTTGCCAGAACCGTGCCATTGCTCTTGGGAAAACCGGTCGGACAATTACACCGGAGCGACTTGCGGATATTTTTCTTGAGCTCCAGGATAAAAATGCAGCTAATATTAATCTGGTTACTGCCGATCATTTTCTACCTCAAGTAGCATACAGTCTGGAGCTGGCAAAGAACCGGGGTCTGACTCTTCCCATTGTATATAACACAAGCAGCTACGAGGAGGTTTCCTCATTAAAACTTCTAGAGGGACTGGTGGATATTTATCTGCCGGATCTGAAATATCGCTCTTCAGAACTGTCTGCGAAGTATTCCAATGCGCCGGACTATTTTGAAAAGGCTGCCGCCGCCATCAAAGAAATGTACCGCCAGACTGGCGCTCCTATCATGGATCCTGAAACAGGGTTGATGAAGCGTGGCCTCATTGTCCGTCATTTGCTCCTTCCCGGACAATCTAAAGATTCCAAACAAATACTACGATATCTTCATAATACTTATGGAAATGACATATATGTCAGTATTATGAATCAATACACTCCACTGGTAGGTATAGAACTTCCACAGGAACTAAAACGTTGTATAACTACAGAAGAATACGAAAAAATCCTCTCCTTTGGGGAGAGGATTGGAATTGAACAAGGTTTCTGTCAGGAAGGCGAAACGGCTGAAGAAAGCTTCATTCCGCCGTTTGACTGTGAAGGTATCTAATCCTTCTCACAGCTCTATCCGCATCATGTAATAGCCAAAATCTCCTGTCCTGGCGGGTTCCTGAGCGCATTCAAAGCTTTCAAAACCAAACATGACCGCCACCTGCTTTTCCCTATCAAAGTAATTTCCGGGTACTCCAAGATAATATTGCGCCTCACCTCGCCGTTCCATCCGAACAAGAATCAGATGTTTATAATTATAATACCCATGAAGTAAAAAACTATTGTTTGCAGCCCGATAATATTTTGCCGGGAACATTACAAAATCCGAAGGACTCAGAGAGATGTATTCACGGTCATCCTTGAAAGGTTTGATGTGGGGATAAATAGCGGAGAGTTGTTGCCACTTGTCCTCCAGCAGCCTCACCACGGGATTTCTGTCTTCCCGGTCTGTGTCCGGTTTCGTCTGTGACCACATAGCCTGTAGTTCCGCACTTTCCTGTATCCCCACACTCTTCTGCACCCCCGCGCTCTCCTGTAGTTCTGCGCTCTCCTGCCGTCCTAAGTTCTCCTGCTGTCCTGAGTTCTCCTGCTGTCCTGAGTTCTCCTGCTGTCCTGAGTTCTCCTGCTGTCCCACGCTTTCTTGCTGTTCATCTTCCTGTTTTACGGGATTTGGAGTTTTCATCAAAGACTTATCGGCATCCTCCTGATTCTTTTCTCTGTTTTCTATTACCTGAGCAGCAAGCTCTGGATTGTCAGTCGGTGGTTCTACAGATATGGGAATTTGTAGCTCAGAAACTTCAGGTACTATATATTCTTCCGCCCAGTCTACCAGTTTGCTTTGGTTTACGTTTTCTACCGGTGCTTTTTCAGGTCTTTTATCCCTTTTCTCCCAAGAGCAACAAAGCTCTCTGCTTCCTACGATCGGTATTCGAATTTCTCGTAATTCTTCGTACGGGATATTGGTTGAGCCGATATTTTTTTCCATACGGCAAGTATGTTTGAAACAGCCGGTTCCCTCTTTGATGGTAATCTGACCTAAAACTTCTTCCGTCTCCGGACCGACCAGTATCACATCTCTGACAAAGGAATCTGTGGGATGGAGACCCCTGATATTCAGTTCCAGCCGTAAAATATTTTCACGTACTTCCAGCTTTATAAAACCTGCGCCTTTTATTCTTTCACCGTGCTCGTAATAGTCGAAATACTTTATTTTTCTGTCATACTGCATAAAAATACCCCCTGGATAGACTGGATTAAGTGGTCTGGCTGAACTATTAATTCAGTATATTCCAGGGGTTGTCTATAAATTACTTTTTAGTCAAGATTGTCCAGGTATTTCATATAGTTTACTACCATGAGAGCAATCTTAAAGGTAAGAGCATCGTCAAAGTTACGCAGGTCAAGACCTGTGCTCTTTTGGATTTTCTCAATTCTGTAGACCAATGTGTTTCTATGTACAAACAGTTGTCTGGATGTCTCGGATACATTCAGATTGTTGTCAAAGAACTTGTTGATGGTGTTCAGGGTCTCCTCGTCCAAATCACTGGGTACATTATCTCCAAAAATTTCTTTAATAAATATTTTACAGAGATTCACGGGCAACTGATAAATCAATCGGCCGATTCCTAGCGCACTGTATGATGCAACGCTTTTCTCTGCATAAAAAATCTTACCTACGTCCAACGCCATCTTGGCTTCCTTGTATGATTTGGAAACATCCTTCAGTTCCTGTACCACCGTGCCAAAGGCAACACGCACATTTAGCATAGCTTCGCTGTTCATCAGTGACACAATCATCTCCGCGATCTCCATCATACTTTCCTGACTGCAGCCAACATCCAGAGTCTTGATCAAAATCACGCTGCTCTCATCTACAGCTGTAATATAGTCTCCAGCCTGGGTAGAAAACATACCTTTCAACAGTTCCGTCACGATTCCGTCTTTCTCCAGTTTCATCTCTACAAGAAAAACTGCTCTGGGGGCGGACACTTCTATGTGGAGCTTTTTAGCCCTGTTGTAGATATCTACCAGAAGAAGATTATCCAAAAGCAGGTTCTGAAAGAAATTATTTCGGTCAAACCTTTCTCTGTAGGCTATAGCAAGGTTCTGAAGCTGGCAGACAGCAATCTTTCCTATCATATATACATCTTCGCCATTGCCCTTTGCCACCAACACATACATCATCTCTCCCTCATCCATGATTTTGAGAAGATGATATGCACCTATCACCTGACTGTCCGCTGGTGAAGAAGCAAAACCACTGATCAAATTTCCCGAAATTTCTGTCTGATCTGTTGTAGCAGCTACCAATCCTCCGGTCAGATCATACACACACAAATCAACTTTCGTAATTGCTTTCAGCTCATCAATGCTTGTCTGAATTGTCTGACTTGAAATCATTTTACATTCCGGCCTTTCCCTCAAACGTTATATACTGTGAAAATTCATGTAGGCATAATTTTTCTGTCTATCATGTCTGGCTGAATAATAATTTACAAAAAGGGGTGCTGTCACCAGCACCCCTTCGTATCACTTTTACTAGTTTGTGATAACCTGCTCGGTATCCTTGTCAAATACATGAATCTTCTCGACATCAAACGCAAACTTGATCTGATCGCCAGGTCTTGCAGTAGTACGAGAGTCAACTCTTGCAGTGATCGGGAACTCTTCCAGATCAAAATACAGATAAACCTCTGCACCAAGCAACTCATATACCTTAACAGTAGAATCAAATACGCTCTGAGGAGTGCTCTCAATAGCATCGGGAGAATCATATACATCCTCAGGACGGATACCAAAGGTTACAAGCTTTCCGTCATAACCGCCATCAATCAGCTTCTTGGACTTAGCGGGAGGAAGAGGGATACTGTGGCCAGCAATATCCAGGTTAGCAACATCACCTACTACCTTTACAGTTGCATCCAGGAAATTCATCTGAGGAGATCCCATGAATCCTGCCACGAACAGGTTGGTGGGCTTCTCATACAGGTTCTGAGGTGTATCTACCTGCTGGATAACACCATCCTTCATAACAACGATTCTGGTTCCCAGAGTCATAGCCTCGGTCTGGTCATGTGTAACGTAGATGATGGTGGTGCCCAGTCTCTGGTGCAGCTTAGCAATCTCAATTCTCATCTGTACACGCAGCTTAGCGTCCAAGTTGGACAGAGGCTCATCCATCAGGAATACCTTCGGGTTACGCACAATAGCACGACCCATTGCCACACGCTGTCTCTGACCACCGGACAGAGCCTTGGGCTTACGATCCAGGAGAGGGGTCAGGTCAAGGATCTTTGCTGCTTCCTTAACCATCTTGTCGATCTGATCCTTAGGAACCTTTCTCAGCTTCAGACCAAATGCCATGTTGTCATACACAGACATATGGGGATACAGAGCATAGTTCTGGAATACCATTGCAATGTCTCTGTCTTTAGGCTCTACATCGTTAACAACTCTGTCACCGATCTTGAGCTCACCGGAGGAAATATCTTCCAGGCCTGCGATCATACGAAGTGTGGTAGATTTACCACATCCGGAAGGTCCTACAAAGATGATGAACTCCTGATCCTTAATGTCCAGGTTGAAATCCTTAACTGCCTCAAAGCCGTTGGGATATACCTTGGTGACATTTTTTAAAGTTAAGCTTGCCATAATTAAGTATCTCCTTTCATGTGCACGTCTTTCTCGTCTTTATTGAACAGACTTCTGCCGTTTAACACTACATCCAGTATAGCTAGAATATCAATTTTGCGCCATACCACTATTTCACAAAGATTTCGAGACTGATTGTAAGAATTGCTTATAAACTTAAGAAATTTTTCCAAGCATTGTCACTTTGTACAAAATCCAAACTGTTTATTAGGCATAATCTACAAACCCTACTGGAATGATTTATCCTGTAAAGAATTATCAAGTTCGTCCTTGAAAATCCTCTCATCATCCCCATCCTTCTCTATTTCCGTTTCCGATGCAGTCTGTGATTCCAGGAACTTATCTTCCAATGTCTTAAAGAGCTTATTATTCAGCTTTGCTGAAACCCAGGCAGGAACAGAAAGCCCAAAGAGCAGCACAATGGGTATCGCCGGATAAATAAAGAGGAACAGTATCACAGGAAGCAGGTTTACAACAATCATAATGACGGTCTTAGGAAACTGCATTATGCTCATCAACAATGCGTTCTTTAATGTTCCCCTGATCGTATTACGGAATCTGGCCAGCACCGGAAAAGCATACAGAGTGGTAAATATCACCAAAATTGCTATCACAGTGATTAATCCCATCAGAATAGCATTGAACTCTGTGCCGGAAGAATTAATTATGAAAAAATCAACTGTAAGTATAATGAGCAGTACCAGAAGTATCAGCCATATCAGCGTACCCTGCTTAAAGTTTTCTTTAAATGACTTAAAGAAACCTCTGGCAATATAGCATTCCTCGTTCCGAACAATTTTTAATGTCATATAATGCATAGCAGTCAAAGATGCTCCGATAGTAATAATCGGAAGACAGCAGACCAAGGTCAGCAGATTCAGTATCATTAAGTCAGCCATCTTGCTCATGGCCTGCATCAACGGGCTGTCAATATCCAAGAATTTCATAGTTCCTCTCATTCTACCGCATGTGCGGTTCACAACACTTTTATCATGGAAGTCACCCGTATTCCGGAATGCTCCTCCTCAGGCCGTACTATACGAAAGCCTAATTTTCTGTAAAAATCCACTGCATAAGGAGCGGCCTTCAGCGACATATACCGCTCTCCCATTTCACGTTCCAGATAATCACAAAGCCGTATCAAAATAGCGCTTCCCACACCCATGTGGTGATAAGCCCCATCTACAAATAAAAGCGACAAGTGGTTTTTATTCCTGAGTGATCCGACACCTATGATTCTGCCCTGTGTCAGTGCTACCATCATCTGGTATTCCCCTCGTAGGAATGCTGAATACAAATCACTATCGGTAATAAAATCAAAAAAATTTTTAATGCCCTCCTGAGAGTAGTCCTTTCCGTCATATTCCAGAAAGGTACGCCAGATCATATTCATGGCAGGAGCCCACTCACTCTCTCTGGCCCATCTGATCTCATAAGACATGTTCACAGCTCCGTCCATCATTATTCCTGCAGCTTATTCTGAAGCACAGTCTCCTCAATCCAGTTATATATGTCCTGAGCGACATCACTGCGGTTTGTCTCGTTCAGTAGTTCGTGCCTGGCTTCCTCGTACAGTTTCAACTGTATATTGTCCAGGCCGACCGCACACAGCGAATCGTAAGCTCTGCGGACACCTCTTCCGTAATCACCCACAGGATCTGCCGCACCGGATATCAACAGCAGCGGAATCTGCTTGGGGATTCTCTCCAGATTATCCACCTGATGCAGCCTTGCAATCAATTCAAAAAGTGTTGAAAATCCATTCACGGTAAAAGTGAAACCACACAAGGGATCTGCAATGTACTGATCCACTCGCGCATTATCCCTGGAAAGCCAGTCAAACTTCGTTCTGGGATTTTCCACCTCGGCATTATATTTTCCAAACGCTAGGCTGTTTATCATCTCACTGACATGTCTGGGGCCAAGGAATATCCTTTGTAGGCCGGCAACTGCCTTTGAAAGCGATATTGTCTTTTTGCCCGGCATACCGGTTCCCATGATAACAGCCGCCGTGATACCTGTTCCATAGCGGAATAAATAATTGCGCGTAATGAAAGAACCCATGCTGTGCCCCAGCATAATGTAGGGCACATTGGGGTATATAATTTGGGTAGCTTTTTTCAGTCTGTGCACATCCCGCACCAGCACCGTCGCGGGATCCTGTTCACAAAAAAAACCAAATTTCCCATCCTTGCCCACGGACTTGCCGTGACCCATGTGATCCTCACCGGTGACTACAATACCTTTGGACGTCAAAAATTGGGCAAACTCCTCATAACGCTCCACATACTCAGCCATGCCATGCACAATCTGTACCACACAACGGACCTCATCTTCTCCCTCGGGAGAATAGCGTACCGCATGCAGTTTACTGACCCCGTCCCTTGAATCATAGTAAAAATCTTCTTTAACCATGCTTTACCTCATGTGTTCTGTCCTGTTCGACCTGTTAAACCCTTTTGAAAGGCTCCGAGGCAAAATCGGAGACAATATATGCTGTAAAATAAGTATAACTCATTTCCTGTTAAATTTTAAGTCCTCTTTTTAAATTTATAAAGAGTTTACTTAATTGTTACTTTTCACGCTCTAGCCATGCAAGTGACGCCCAGCCCTGTACACTAGCAAATTTCAGCGCCGGCAGGCATCGTTTTTTCCGGTGTCATCAGCGCCAGATTTCCCTCAGCATCCTCGGCGCATAACAACATACCTTCAGAGAGAATTCCTGCCAGTGTGGCGGGCCTTAAGTTCACCAGTACCATCACCTTCTTGCCCACCATCTCCTCGGGAGAATAATGAGCCTTGATGCCGGATACGATCTGGCGCACCTGACTGCCGATCTTTACCTGACTGCACAACAGCTTCTTGGACTTCGGAACTGCCTCACAGGCGATGATCTCTCCCACCTGGAACTGAAGCTTTGCAAAATCATCGTAGGTGATTTCAGGCTTCGCCTCAATGTCGATACCCTCCCCAGCTTCCGGGCTTTCCTCATGTTCGCCTGCTTCCTCAGCTGCTTCCGCTTTCTGAGCAGCAGCGATTTCTTCTTCCCGTTTTTCCACTTCCTTCATGTCCAGCCTTGCAAAAAGAATCTCAGGTTGATCTGTGACCTTATTTCCGTTTTTATACAGACCGAAATTGCCAAGCGTTTCAAACCCCCTCAGCTCCGTACCCAACTGAGCTGCAATTTTTTCTGCAGTCTCGGGCAAAAAGGGCTCCAGCAGGGAAGCACCGATGATGATTCCCTCAACCAGATTGTAGAGCACGGTAGCCAAGCGATCCGCCTTTGCCGGATCATTGTCCTTCTCCTTGCCCAATACCCAGGGTTCTGTCTCGTCAATATATTTGTTGCAGCGCTTAAACACTGCAAATATATCCGTCAGTGCATCCGCAACCCGCAGATCCTCCATTCTTGCAGAGCATTGAGTGTAGGCATCTATCACAGTCTTTTTCAGGTCTGCATCAATCTCCTTATCGTGTTCAGACAGCTGGGCATTCCTGTTTTCCACTATGCCGCCAAAATATTTATTGCTCATGGAAATGGTTCGGTTCACCAGATTTCCCAGTGTGTTTGCCAAATCCGAATTGGTGCGCTCGGCAATCAACTCCCATGTCACATTACCGTCATTATCATAGGGCATCTCATGAAGTACATAGTAGCGCACAGCGTCCACGCCAAAGAAATTCACCAGATCGTCCACATAGATCACATTACCTTTGGATTTACTCATCTTTCCACCGTTCATCATCAGCCAGGGATGACCGAATACCTGCTTAGGCAGGGGTTCTCCCAGAGCCATCAGAAAAATAGGCCAGTAGATGGTGTGAAAACGAATGATATCCTTTCCGATCAGGTGTAGGTCTGCAGGCCAGAGTTTCTTATATTGCTCTGTGCTGTTTCCGTCCGCATCGTATCCAATTCCGGTAATATAGTTAGTCAGAGCGTCCAACCACACATACACTACATGTCTTTCGTCAAAGTCCACAGGAATTCCCCATTTAAAAGAGGTTCTGGACACACACAGATCCTGAAGACCCGGCAGCAGAAAATTATTCATCATCTCATTCTTGCGGGAGACGGGCTGAATGAACTCTGGATGTTTGTTAATGTGGTCAATCAGCCTGTCTGCATATTTGCTCATGCGAAAGAAATAAGCTTCCTCCTTAGCTTGCTTTACTTCCCTACCACAGTCAGGGCACTTACCGTCCACAAGCTGGGATTCGGTCCAAAAAGACTCACAGGGGGTACAATACATTCCCTCATATGCCCCCTTATAGATATCGCCCTGATTGTAGAGGCGCTTAAAAATCTTCTGTACCTGGTGCTCATGATAGTCATCCGTGGTGCGGATAAATTTGTTATATGAAATGTTCAGCAGATCACAGAGCCCCTGAATCACGCCTGCCACCTTGTCCACATACTCCTTAGGTGTAATACCTGCTTCCTGAGCCTTCAATTCGATCTTCTGTCCATGCTCGTCGGTGCCGGTCTGGAAAAATACATCGTAGCCTTCCTTTCGCTTAAAACGCGCAATACTGTCCGCCATCACAATCTCGTAATTGTTTCCAACATGGGGTTTTCCCGAGGTATAAGCAATGGCTGTTGTCAAATAGTAAGGTCCTTTGTTTTGCATAGTTTTTCTGCTCCTTTCGAAAATAAAAGCTCGCCTTCCCGCACTTGCGCTAAGGCGTGTGCGAGAAGACGAGCCTGAAAGCCCGTGGTACCACTTCTCTTTATTCATCCCTCACGGGATGAACCTCTTCGGGTCAATAACCCTATCCGCTATAACAGGCGGAACCTGTCGCAGCCTTGCTGTACATTCGTACTTACAGTTCGGTGCGCTGCTCGGAGGCCATGTTCCACATCCTCTGCCCCATTCCTCTCAGCAATGACACTCACTTGCCGACCAGACGGATGATGTCCGCGGATTCCGTAAATGTCCAGAATGTTCTCTGTAAAGCGTCTATATGTGTACTCTCCTCGTCACTGCGTTTCGCATTGCAATAATATGTCTGGTAGTTAGGTTAGCACAAATATCTGCTTTCTGTCAATCCCCTGTTTTCCAGCGCTACTTAGCATACTGCATCAGTTTACTGCTAACAGCCAGTATCATCTACTTCTTCGTGGTCAGCTGGCTATACTCGCCCTTTCTGTCATAGGAATCCAGCAGATAACTCTCGTCCGTGAGAACACAGTCGATCTCCACCTTATCCTGCCGGTATTTGCTGCGTTTGCGCAGATCCTCGCGGGAGCCCTCCTTTTTCGCCTGGAAGGATCCTTTCTTCTGAAAATTAAAGAAACGCCCGGGAAGATGCTGTGCCAGCTGTCCTGCTACATCTTTGCATTTCAGTTTGACCTTCTTTAATAAGGGAACTCCTGTTGGCTTTGGAGGTTCGGCTACGGCTGCAAAATAAGGATTGCTCTGAAGAACTGCTTCCTTGGCTGCAGTATCTGTTTCTTTTGCGACATTAATGTCACTTATTGGCGCCATCACCTGAGATTTGTCAGACTTACCGGCCTTATCTCCAGTGACATCCGCCCCACTTCCATTCCAAAAGCCAAGCAGTCGCTGTCTGCTGCTTCGAAGCAGCTTCTGCAGTATATCGGTTAGGGAAAGCTGCGCCTGCTGCTCTTGGTTTTCCTGAATAGTCTGTCGGTAAGCAGAACGCAGCTCGGCTTTCATCCCCAGTTTGCCTTCCATCTGCTTGCCATGATCATGGAGACATGATGTCACCTGGTGCATGTCTGCACTATGATTATCCCCAATTCCGCCCAATTGCATACAGCCACCTCCTTCCGCCGAAAACCATTCTGTCATATTGGTTATCGGCAAAATCAGGCCGCCGCATTATATGATACATATATTAATTGTCAACTCAGTTTTTTCAGCAATGTCTTCACATTGTCAGTAACATCACCGTGGAATACAGCGGAACCTGCCACAATCACATTTGCCCCTGCCTCCAGTGCCATATGGACGTCCTCTCTGTCTATACCACCGTCCACTTCAATGTCAGTGTCCAGCCCCTGGGAATTTGCCATCTCGCGGATCGCCCTGACCTTGTCCAGACAGTGCGGAATCAGCTTCTGTCCGCCAAACCCTGGTTCCACCGTCATCACAAGCACCATGTCCACCAGCTTCAAATACGGCTCTACAGCCTCGGCTGGGGTTGCAGGCTTAATGGTGATTCCCACTTTTTTGCCCAGACTCCTGATCTTGTGGATAACACCTTCCACATCCTCCGTAGCTTCTATATGGAAATTTATCAGATCTGCACCGCAGCGGGCAAATTCGTCTATGTAGCGCTCAGGCTTTTCAATCATCAGATGTACATCCAGAAACAGCTTAGTGCTCTTGCGTATGGAAGCCAGCACCGGCATTCCAAAGGAAATCGAAGGTACGAACATTCCATCCATCACGTCCACGTGAAGATAACCTGCTCCTGCCTCTTCCACCTCTTTTATCTGCTGCCCCAGAATGTAAAAATCAGCAGCCAAAATGGACGGCGACAAAATATTCATCCCAGTACCACACCTTTCTGAAAGCAGGAACTTCTTCGCTCCAACCCTTCCTGCTTCCATGTCCATTTTAGCAAATAAATATGGCGGGTGCAAGCCGTTTCATTTGTTTATCTGTGAGTTGACATCCTGCTTCAATTGTTCCCATTTCTCAGGGTTTTCCGTATAATACAGCGGGCACTTCTTTCCGCCGCAGTCGTAATGACGAAGAATGTCTTCCGTATCCAAGTCATATGCATCCACGAGCCACGCAAGCAAACCAATCAGAGAATCATAGGTTTCCTGAGTGAAGGAGCCGTCCTCCGCCAGATAACAGCATTCAATGGAAATGGAGTCTGAATTTCTGGTCATAACTGCATAGGCAATTTCATCCAAAGGAACACACTGTATGATTTCTCCCTCATAACCAATAATAAAGTGTGAGCTCACACTACGCTCGTGTAAATCCTTTTGCTGCTCAAAATAACTTCGATTCTGAGCTGCGCTGGTTCCTTGGTTAGCGGTATAGTGCACAAAAATATTGGTAACCTGTTCAAGAACATCTCCCGGACGCGAGTATTCGTTTAGAGTCAGAAAGTCCTCTTTCCACTTAGGATGCTCTGCGTACACTTTATAAGGAAGCCCTTGTATCTTAACCACTTCAGGCTGTTTTATTGTTTCTTCTGCTGATTCAGCCGATACAGGCCCGTTCTCCTGTGCCGCTGCGGATGCCTTGGTATTTTTTATGAAAAGGTTCATGACCAGAATTAAAATACACAGAGCCCAGAGCGCTACAGCTAGCCTTTGCCGACGTACGATCTTTTTTCGGCGGACTCTCTGAGCTGCCACGTAAGCAGACTTATTTTGGCTTTTAGGTCGCCTGTCCCGGTTCTCTACCCGGCGAATCCTCAATTGTTCTTCGTAGTCTACCAAATACGGATTCCGCTTCGCATTGATAAGCTCCGGTTGCCTTTGATCATTCTGAATAGTTGTCCTTTGTGTCATTTCCCCACCTCTTGTACCTTCTCCCGACTTGTCCGGAATGTATTTGCAGACGTAAGTGCCGCCTGGTTCAGGTACTATTTTACAGGAAAATGCATCATAGATGTTTATAAATTCATTAATAATTATTAAAATCCCTTAATATTAAAAGTGTCCTCAATAAACTCCACGCTCCGGGCAAACTCGATGACCTGCCAATCATCCATATAAAGAATGTGCACCCGCCGGGCGCACCACAAAAACGGCATATCCCACATGGAATACGCCGTTTGAAAAGTTTATGAACATTTACCCTTTTTTACACAAATTCCTTCACAGACTTATAAACGCCCTCGGCATCCAGGCCGTACTTCTGCACCAGGGCAGCTGCGGAGCCGGACTCGCCGAACACATCCTGCATACCCAGCTTCTTCACGGGAGTGGGAAGCTTTGCGCACAGGCAGTCGCACACTGCGCTGCCCAGGCCGCCGATGACGGAGTGTTCCTCCACAGTCACCACCTTGCCGGTCTTCTTCGCGCTGTTTATGATAATGTCCTCGTCCAGAGGCTTTATGGTACAGATGCTGACAACCTCAGCGTTTATGCCGTCTGCAGCCAGCTTCTCTGCCGCACCCAGCGCGGAATCCACACAGATACCGGTTGCCACAATAGTCACATCGGTACCTTCGCGAACAATGGAACCTTTGCCGATTTCAAACTTATAATCAGGTCTGTCATTGATCACAGGCACAGCTGCACGTCCGAAACGGATGTACACAGGTCCCTCATGCTCCAAAGCTGCACGGACTGCAGCCTTTGCCTCCACATCGTCTGCGGGACACATTACAACCATGCCGGGGATGGTGCGCATCAGGGCAATATCCTCGTTGCACTGGTGAGATGCACCGTCCTCACCCACGGTGATACCGGCATGAGTTGCGCCAATCTTAACATTCAGATGGGGATATCCAATGGAGTTACGCACTTGCTCAAAAGCACGCCCTGCCGCAAACATGGCGAAAGAACTCACAAAGGGAATCTTACCTACAAGAGATAGTCCTGCTGCAATACCCATCATGTTACACTCTGCGATACCACAGTCAATATGACGATCAGGGTATGCTTTCTTGAAAGTGCTTGTCTTAGTAGCCGCTGCAAGGTCAGCGTCCAGCACCACCAACTCGGGAAACTCTTCACCAAGCTCCTTGAGTGCATTTCCGTAGCTTTCACGGGTAGCTATTTTCTTAACATCTGCCATTACGCTTCACCTGCTTTCTCTAATTCTGCAGCGATCTTATCCAGATCAGCCATTGCCACAGCATACTCCTCGTCGTTGGGTGCCTTGCCGTGCCAGTCCACACTGTTCTCCATAAAGGAAACACCTTTACCCTTCAAGCTATGTACCACCAGACAGGTGGGCATTCCCTTTGTCTCCTTAGCCTCCTTGAACGCTGCCCGGAGAGCATCGAAATCGTGAGCGTCCACGTTGATCACATGGAAGTTGAAAGCTTCAAACTTCTTGTCGATGGGGTAAGGGGAGCAGACCTGATCAATTGGGCCGTCGATCTGCAGATTGTTGTTATCCACGATTACGCAGAGGTTATCCAGCTTGCGATGGCCTGCAAACATAGCAGCCTCCCACACCTGACCTTCCTCAATCTCGCCGTCACCCAGCAGGGTATATACACGAAAATCCTTGTTGTTCATCTTTGCGCCTAATGCCATACCCACTGCAGCAGAAACACCCTGACCCAAAGAGCCGGAGGACATGTCAACACCGGGAATATGGATGCAGGGATGACCCTGGAGATAGGAGCCCAGCTTGCGGAGAGTAGTCAAATCCTCCACGGGGAAATAGCCTCTGTTTGCCAGAGTAGAATACAGTCCGGGAGCAGTGTGGCCTTTAGACAGCACAAAGCGGTCTCTATCCTCTTTATCAGGGTTCTTCGGGTCGATATTCATCTCCTCGAAATACAGAAAGGTGTACACATCTGCTGCGGAAAGGGATCCGCCGGGATGGCCAGCCTTCGCACTGTGAACTGCCGTTACAATGCCTTTGCGCACGTCGTTGGCGTGCTTTTGCAGTTCTAAATTGTTCATGGTCTCCTCCATTCTGCCGATCACGGCATGATTTTATAATAAAATAGTAGCATAGTTCCTGTCGTGCGTCCAGCACTTTGTTAGGCTTTACTTAAGCCCCGTGATAGCTGCTTTCTCGGCAGGCAGCGTTGCCTTATACTTTTCAATGAATGCATCAAAACCTTTAACATCCTCCGGCTTGGGAGCGATGGTGGTGCCTGTTTGACCGGCAAAAATCCTGTTGTGAAGGTAGTCAGCCAGACTCTCACCTGCCTCTTTCTCTTGCATGTAACAAGCCAAAATGGCAATGCCCCAGGGACCTCCTTCACTGGCGGTGTCCATCACGGTCACAGGTGCATTCATGGCTGCTGCCATCAGCTGCTGACCTACCACCGGAGTCTTGAACAGACCGCCATGCCCCATAAGAGAATCCACTTTTACATGCTCTTCCTTCAGAAGGATATCGTTGCCGATCTTCAGAGTGGCCATGGCGCTGTAGAGATGGCTGCGCATGAAGTTGGCCAAGGTAAAGTTTGCATCAGGTGTTCGGAGGAACATAGGTCTGCCCTCGTCAAGCCCCATGATAGGTTCACCCGAAAAATAGTTGTAAGCCATCAGGTTACCGCAGTCGGGATCCGCCGTCAGAGCCTCCCGGTACAGCTGTCCATAGAGGTCGTTTTTGTCAATCTTCATGCCAAATTTCTCTGCGAATTGGTCAAAGAGATTGACCCAGGCATTCAGGTCGGAGGTACAGTTGTTGCAGTGTACCATGGCAACAGGATTTCCGTCGGGGGTAGTCACCATGTCAATCTCCTCGTGCACCTTGGAGAGAGGTGCCTCCGTCACCACCATGGAGAAAATGGAAGTTCCGGCGGAAATATTTCCTGTACGCACGGCCACGCTGTCAGTAGCGGTCATGCCGGTACCTGCGTCTCCCTCGGGAGGACACATTGCCGCGCCGGGCTGCAGGGTGCCGCTTGTATCCAAAAGCTTTGCGCCCTCAGCGGTCAGCGCACCTGCATTCTCGCCGGCGCAGAGTACCTTGGGCAAAATATTCCTCAGTTTCCAGGAAAATCCCTTGTCAGCAACAAGCTGGTCAAACTGATCAAGCATCTTCTGGTCATAATCCTTGATGGCAGAGTCGATGGGGAACATGCCCGATGCCTCACCGATGCCCATCACCTTCTCACCGGAAAGTTTCCAATGTATGTAACCTGCCAAAGTGGTCAGGAAAGAAATGTTTTTCACATGCTCTTCACCGCTTAAAATTGCCTGATAGAGATGGGCAATACTCCATCTCTGGGGAATGTTGAACTGGAACACGGGAATCAACTTCTTGCAGGCCTCTTCTGTCATGGTGTTACGCCAAGTCCGGAAGGGTACCAGCAGCTCCCCTGCTGCGTTAAAAGGCATATACCCGTGCATCATACCGGAAAAGCCCAGAGCGCCCAGCTTTGTCAGCTGTGTACCATACTTTTCCTGCACATCCTTGACCAGACTCGCATAACAGCCCTGCAAGCCGCCCCAGATGTCGTCCAGGCTATATGTCCAAATGTTATTCTCCAGCCGGTTCTCCCAGTCGAAGGTACCCATGGCGATGGGCTGATGACTCTCATCCACCAATACCGCCTTGATGCGGGTGGAGCCAAACTCAATACCCAGCACCGTTCTGCCGTCCTGAATTGCTTGTTTGATCGCTTCGCTCATTTCTCCTCTTTTCTGCTGCAGTTGCAGCGTTTTTTTCTTTACATACATCTTAACATAAAAATCCCCCTGATGTACACCCTGGGAACCGATTTTCATAATTAAACTTATTATGACATATATTGTAGCAACGCACAACTTGATCAGGTGAACTTCTTTTGAAAAAACATACCCCTCTTTCCATCAGGCAGATGTTGGTCGTGGCCGTCCTCCTACTGGCCTTCAGTGCCATGACACTCTTCCTATTCTCCTTCCGTCAGGACGAAAAACGCTTTGTTAATATTACCTCCCGGCTCTTTGTGGAGGAAATGACTGCCAACACGCTGAATATGCACTATTCTCTGGCCTTTCCGGAAGATTACGGCATCTATGATTATGAGGCCGTGCTGCCAGGCTACAGTGCAGAGGGAAACAAAAACTCCCAAATCGCAGCAGAAAATACCCTGGCTGCGCTGAAAGCCATACATATGGAAAATCTTTCCTCCTCGGATGCCTATCTGTATCAGCTGCTGGTCCGAAGTCTTGAAAACTCCCTGGAGATGAGCAGCTATACCTACTACCAAGAACCTCTCTCACCCTCCTCCGGCATGCAGACTCAGCTTCCTGTGTTGCTGGCAGAGTATGCTTTCCGCAGCAAGCGGGATGTGGAGGATTATCTGCAGTTGCTGGATCAGACCGACGATTACTTTGCATCTCTTCTGACCTATGAGCAGGAAAAAGCTGCTGCCGGCCTTTGCATGCCCGCCTTTGCCCTTAAGGAGGTACGGGAGCAATGTGACACTATTGTCACAAAAGAAGAATTGGAAAGCGGTACTCACTTCTTACAGGTGACTTTTAAGGAACGGCTGGAAGATCTTTATAATCAGGGAATCATTACTCTTGAGGAAGCCGAAAGATACCTGATGCAAAATAACCGACTGTTAAAAACAGTGCTGCTGCCGGCTTACACAAATCTGGGAGACGGTCTGATTTTGCTGGAAGATAACAGCATCCAGCTCTCAGGGCTGTCCGCTCTGCCCCAAGGGAAAGAATACTACCAGGCAATGCTCACCACACAAACCGGATCCTACCGCTCTGTGGAACAAATCCAGGAAATGCTGACCCGTCAGTTTTCCAGCGTCTATAACTCCCTTCAGCAGTTAGTAAAGGAGCACCCTGAAATCGTACAGAGCTATACCTCCGGTCAGAAAATTTCCTTTCCTTATACAGAACCCTCCCAGATGCTGTCGGATCTGCAGCAGCGCATGGCCAATGATTTTCCCGCTATTCCCGGCGAGAATGTTTCTGTGAAGGTGAAAACTGTGTCGAAGAGCCTTGAGAATTACTGCGCCCCGGCTTTTTACCTAACGGCTCCCATGGATGACAGCAGTCGAAACGTAATCTACATCAACGAACAAAAGACACCAAGCGGGTTGGACCTGTACACCACTCTTGCTCACGAAGGATATCCTGGCCACTTGTACCAGACAGTCTATGATGATCGATCTTCTGCGGAAGCGGGTGAGCGGCCGGTACGGGAGCTGCTCTGGTACGGAGGTTATCTAGAGGGTTGGGCGCTGTACGTGGAGTTCCTCTCTTTCGACTATGCTTCCGATCTATTGCGGGAGCAGGGATTGGAGCAGGATGCCCTCCGAGCTCAGGTGGAAAAGTACAACCGCAGCCTTCAGCTCTGCCTCTACTCTATGCTTGACATTATGATACATTATGAAGGAGCCTCGTTCAGCCATATTGCAGAAATCCTAGAACATTTCGGCATCACAGACACAGCATCCGCACAGACGATTTACACATATATTGCCCTGGAGCCCTGCAATTATCTGAAATATTACCTTGGTTATCTGGAGCTTTTATCCTTACAGGATATCGCCGTTGAACTCTGGGGTGCGGAGTACTCCGACTATCAATTCCATTGCTTTCTGCTGGAAGCAGGGCCGGCGGACTTTATCTCCTTAAGCGACCTGTTGGGACGGTGGTCGCCGAGTGAGGAAATCTCACTCCTCCATCATGCTCTCCAAATACCCTCTGTCCCAGAGCAGGATCTTCAGTTTTCTGGCAGCTTCTACCATGGGCTGAGTGAAATACTGATTTGTCAGGACGGCTCCCACCATCCTGTCGTAGTAGTCGCGGCCGGCATAGGCTTCTTGCACCGCCTTGACTCCTACGGGAGCGGTATAGCATTTACACTGGATGGCATAGGTGACACCTTCTTTTTCCGCAAGGATGTCAATGCCATAGTCGCCGCTGCCTTGGTGACTTCCACTTCTTGAAAGCCGTGCCTTCTTAACAGTTCGGCGCAGTAGTATTCAAAATCGTGGCCTTCCATCAGATCAATGCTCTCCGGCCGATACCTTCTACTGCGCCGGAGCAGCCATATCCCGAGAACTGCCAGCAGTGCAAATAATACAATGATGGCTGACAAGTCCCTGAGCGCCTTTGCTTTATCAAGCTAAGATGCTCTGGGGCTCTCATTGCTGCTACAATTCAAACCAGGCAAAATTACTCTAGCATTATCTTCCATCGCTGCTTGAAGTTCAAATCATCAACTGCATCTCGAATTGTCATACGGTATTCTATATTCTCTTTCCATTCATCAATTATAATTGGAATGACAACTTCCTTTTCAAGAATGTCCCGCATTTGTGAATGCCTTGCCAGCACCCTGTCGGCGGCAAACGGAAACAATCTCACATAATTTCGGTACTCCCTCTCCGTTAAATACCCATCGGATAACTCTTCTTTCAATACCAATATAACTTCCTTAACAAACTCTGTCAACTCATTTAGGGTAAGGGGGTATTTCAAGCCTATTCTTATCCGTGGACGCAGACGTAAGATGGTGTAAGGGATAAACAGTTTATCCATCATTTCTATAAATCGGATTTAAGGATTATTTAATAATTTACACTTTATAGTTAATTTACAAGCAGTAAATATGTTATTGACGAAACATCTGCTGTACATTATAAATATACTGTCTATGGCAGTGAAACAAAGGAGCTGACTATGTTTTTCAGAATATTAAAAAGAGATCTAAGACGAAAGAGGACTATGAACATTATCATTCTGTTGTTCGTGATCCTGGCCACCATGTTTGTGGCAAGCAGTGTGAACAATATCCTTACAGTGGTGAATGGACTGGACTATTATTTTGATAAAGCCGGACTGGATCATGATTATTTTATCCTGTTTCGATTGGGAGATGGAACGGCGACACTGGATGATGTACTGACCGCCGAACCATCTGTAACAAATTATTACACAGAACCCCTGATTATGGTATCCAACAGTAACTTCGCCACCGAAGAAGAAAAGGCCCTCGATTTCACCAACACCGGATTTATTCTTTCCCTGGAGAATGCCCAGTTAAACTATTTCACGGGAGATAATAATGTAATCACGGAAGTAAACGAAGGAGAGGTATATATCACCGGACTGCTGATGGAAAACAGCGGTGTGGAGCCCGGGGATGCAATATTTTTTGAGCATAGCGGTACAACACTGACCCTTACCGTGGCCGGTTCAGGAAAGGATGTTGTCTATGGCTCTGCTTTTATGGGAAATCCCCGTTTTATTGTCCATCCGAGCGATTACGCAAAGCTCATGGAGAATGAAATCATACAGCAGTACTACTTAGCTAATCTTTACTATATTTACACCGATAATATCCCCGCGCTGAAAGAAGCTATTTCCACCGAAAGCGGTATCCTTTTTGACGGCGATATCTCCATAATAAGAATGACTTATGTTATGAACATGATTGTTGCAGGCATTCTATTGGTGGTCAGCGTCGGACTGATCCTGGTATCCTTTACGGTCCTGAGATTTACCATCGGCTTTACCATTACTGAGGAATTCAGGGAAATCGGCGTTATGAAAGCCATGGGTATCACTAACGGCACCATACGCTGTCTGTATATCACAAAGTATCTGTGCATAACGTTGGTGGGCGCGATGTTTGGTTTTGCCGCCTCCATCCCTTTTGGCAATATGCTTCTTGAGAGCGTTTCGAAAAATATGGTACTTGACAATGAGAATAGT
The DNA here is from genome assembly GCA_022511425.1 of Acetatifactor sp. GTDB lineage: Bacteria > Bacillota > Clostridia > Lachnospirales > Lachnospiraceae > Acetatifactor. Next base: position 8,623 of record JAFLRO010000035.1, on the reverse strand, counting down.
CTGTTGGTAGGACTGCTGTGTTCAGCGGCGGTTGTTGCCGTCATCCTGCTTTTCTGCTACTCCTGTACGAGAAAAGTCAATCGGCTTTCTCCCATAGACGCAGTCAGAAACGGTCAGACAGGTGAACGCTTCGGCAAAAAGAGTCTCTTACACCTTGGCAGGAGCAGACTCGGTACCACAGTCTTCCTTGCGCTCAATGACCTTTTCAGCAGCCCTAAGCAATTTGGCATTATCACAGCAGTATTTTCCATCTGCCTTCTTCTGGTGATGATATTAGCCAATACAGCAAACACTCTGCGCAGTGATAAACTGATACCTCTCTTTGGCGTCACTTACAGTGACGTATACTTAGAAGATGCAGACAGCATCATGCGGATGATGGATAACAGTGAGGGAGATGCCATTGTCTACGAAATTCTTCATGAAATAGAAGACAAACTATCAGAGAATGGTATGCCTGCAGATTGCCTGGTCGAACTATATTACAAATATGCCATAAGCTTCGATAGCCACTCCATCAAGCTTACCTTCCAGCAAGGCAAGGGAGCCCACGCTGACGAATATGTTTATAACGAGGGAAGCGCTCCTGCCAATGAAAATGAGATTGCGCTTACACCACAGGCGGCAGAATTGCTTGGAGTCCATATCGGCGATACCGTATCCATCAATGTAAACGGCGAGGAAGAGGAATATATGATTACCGCCTATTTTTCCAGCCTAAATCAACTGGGTGAATGCGGAAGACTACATGAAGACGTAAAAACCAATATATATGATGCAAGTGGTGTCACGGGTATACAGATTAATTTCAAGGACCATCCTGACCAATCGGAGATAGACCGAAGAATTGCATGTATAAAAGAGATTTGGGGAATTGACACTGTTTTTGATGCAGCGGGCTTTGTAAATAACTGTACGGGAGTTTCAGATATCGTTCGCGCTGTTGATTATCTTGTCCTCATGATTGCCTTGATCATCACGGCTTTGGTGACTGTCCTCATGGAACGCTCCTTCCTTACAAGGGAAAAGGGCGAAATTGCTCTTATGAAAGCAATGGGGTTCCAGAACAGTAAAATATCCGCGCAGCATACGCTTCGTTTTTGTATCGTGGTGATTTTCTCTGCCTTGATAGCTGCCGCTCTGTGCATTCCGCTCACAAAGCTTTGTATCGACCCTATTTTCCATATGATGGGATCTTCATACAGCATTGCCTACAAAATAAATCCCTTAGAGTTATTTGTGGTCTATCCCCTTGCCATGCTTGGCATAACCGCAATGAGTGCCTTTCTCACCTCACTATATGCAGGAACAATTACAGCTTCACAGACCGCAAACATTGAATAAACAACCAGTGCACTGTCTGACTCATAATCAGCCCAACCAGACTGTACACTAAATCATGAAAGGAAAATCAGACATGGAAAAGACTTTGGAAGTAAAGGATCTCTGTAAGACTTATATCACAAACAAACGCCAAAACAACGTGCTGAAGAATGTTAACTTTACGGTGGAGCAGGGCGAAATGGTGGCTGTCATGGGTCCCTCCGGCTCCGGAAAATCCACATTGCTCTACACGGTTTCAGGAATGGATTATGCAACCTCGGGAGAGGTACTGTTTGACGGTAAAAATATTGCCAGGCTGTCCGCAAAAGAGCTGGCGGGATTGCGTCTGGATGAAATGGGGTTTATCTTCCAGCAGATGTATATGCTGAAGAATCTTTCGGTGTTGGACAACATCCTGCTGCCCGCCATTCATTCGAAAAACAATCATTTCAGCCGCAAAGAAAAAGTCAGGACTGGACAGGATCTGATGCGCCGTCTGGGAATTATTGAAATTGCTGACAACGACATCAACGAGGTCTCCGGTGGCCAGTTACAGAGAGCCTGTATTTGCCGCAGCATGATCAATAAACCAAAAATGATTTTTGCGGATGAGCCCACCGGAGCCCTCAATCGCACCTCCTCCGAAGAGGTGATGGAGGAACTTACCAAACTGAACCGAGACGGTACTACTATCATGCTGGTGACCCACGATGCAAGAGTGGCGGCCAAATGCTCACGGGTGCTTTTTATTGTTGACGGCAACATCAAGGGCGAGTATCATTTGGATAAATACACCTCGCCTGCGCAGATGCGTGACAGGGAGCGCTCTATCAACAACTGGCTTATGGAGATGGGTTGGTAGATTTAAGCCGATAGATTTGAGAAAGAAAGCGATGATTACATGATAGATATTCTGATTGTCGAAGATAATAAAGAAATTTCAAACCTGCTGACAGATTTTCTGCGTGCGGAAAATTACATCGTGAGTACTGCCGACACCGGGGAAAAAGCTTTTGCCTTATTTGAAAAGTACGGTGCCAGACTTGTTCTGCTGGACATTATGCTGCCCGGAATCGATGGCTTTGCGGTATGTGAGAAAATCAGAAAATTAAGTGATACGCCCATTATTATCCTAAGTGCAAAGACAGAGAAAAATGATAAGCTTAACGGGCTGGTCCTTGGGGCTGATGACTATATAGAAAAACCCTTTGACATCGATATTCTGTTGGCAAAAATCGCAGGAATATTTAAGCGAAAATTCTCCCTGGATGAGATTGTCTGCGGAGAATTAACCTTAAACAGAGTGGAGAATGCTGTATACAGAAACGGAATCAAACTTGACTTAACAGCCAAGGAATTTGAGCTTCTGCTTTTACTGGCTGAAAACCGGGGAAAGACGTTATCAAAGGAATATATTTTCAACCGTATCTGGGGCAGTGACAGCGAATCCGAACTCCAGACGCTGACGGTTCATGTGAACAGACTGCGGGAAAAAATAGAAGATAATCCTAAAAAGCCTGAAAAAATTCAGACTGTATGGGGCACGGGGTATAAATTTATATGAAAAGCTATGACAGGATGCTTGTCGCTCTGGTTTGTTTTATTATACTGTTATTTGCAGGGGTAAATACCGCGCTTTCCATGACAGAAAGAGACAACGTCAACAAGCCATGGCAGGTAGAAATAAGCCGCCTTTGCCGGCAGTTGGAAGAGGGAACGGAACCCGACCTTTCTGCCTGCAGCTATGTGAAAGTCATTGAGGAATATACCGGCAACGAAGACTTTTTTTGCAGCAAAGATAGTTATATAATCCGCGAAATCAACGGTACATTTTACCGATTCGACTACCAGGCAGCGGGGGCGAAATTTCAAACCATCCGGATTCTGGTCAATGTTTTTCTCCTAGTCATCAGCATTCTGTTCCTCGGAATCTTGGTATATCTCAGGAGGCAGCTGTTAACGCCTTTTCACCGACTTATAAACGTTCCCTATGATCTCTCAAAAGGGAATCTCAGCGTTCCCTTGGAGGAAAATCGCAGCCGCTATTTCGGACGTTTTGTCTGGGGAATCAACATGCTTCGGGAGGCCATGGAGGATCAAAAACAACGGGAGCTTTCGCTGCAAAAAGAAAAACAAACACTTCTTTTGTCCATTTCTCATGATATCAAAACGCCTCTTTCCGTCATCAAGCTCTACGCAAGCGCCTTGTCAAAGGGGTTATATCAGGACGAAGAAAAACGGCTGGGCATTGCTGTGAAGATCAATGAAAAAGCGGATGAGATAGAACGTTTCGTATCCCAGCTTTCCCAAACGGCAAGCGAGGATTTTCTGCCGCTTGAAGTTAATATAAAGGAATTCTATCTCTCGGAAATCATCAATAATATCTCGGCATATTATTCAGACAAACTTGCCCTGAATCAGACCAATTTTGTTGTCGATTCTTTTTCAGATTGTATCCTTGTAGGAGATGCTGACAGAAGTATTGAAGTCCTTCAGAATATCATGGAAAATGCCATAAAGTACGGTGACGGCAGAGAAATCCGCATTCGTTTTTCCAGCGAAGAAGACGGGCGGCTTATTACAGTAACAAACAGTGGCTCCACTCTCCCCGAAGAGGAACTCATCCACATATTTGACAGTTTCTGGCGCGGCTCCAACAGCGGCAGCAAAAGCGGAAGCGGTCTTGGCCTCTACATCTGCCGCCAGCTCATGCTCAAAATGGGAGGGGATATTTTTGCGGAAATAAAAGGCGAGCATTTTAGTGTCACAGCAGTATTTCGGATGGCATAGCTCCATAGCAGCGTCTCCACTCTTATTTTTTACCATACGATATCATGGTTCCTCTCGCAAATGTATATCCCGCATCTGGGTGCGTTTGAAAGAAATCCTCGATTGCATTATTTTGGTCGCAGTATTCTGCTGCCTCTTTCCGAGACATTCCGTGCGTCATAAAGAACTGAATGGTCTTTTCTCTATCCTCCGGGCTTAATTTTGCATTCCAATCGTTATATTCTATAAAATCTCTCTTTACCTGCTCATAGTTCTCCATTTGAGGAGTCACAAAATTAACTCTGTCATTCATTCTGACAGCAACATCCTTAAGACCTGCATTTCTCATCATATGGGCAGTCCTGATGGCAACCGCATAATCCCTCCCCTGTTGCTCCAATTCCGTCCTCCAATGTTTTTCCAGACCATCATGCTTACACAGATTAAAATAATCCATCCCGTCAATGTACAGGCCGACACATTCAAATTCACGGTTAGTATCAATACAGACTATGTAGGATTCTTTTTTCGCAAATTCAATCATCTTTTTCAGAAAATCGTCGGGCTTATCCAAATGACGCAGAACTCCCTGACAGATAACAAAATCATATTTTTCTTTTGCATGATAGTCATACACATCTTTATGAATAAACTGTGCATTATAATCCGTCTCTGCAAATAAAGCTTTCCCTTTTTCCAGAAGCTTCTCCGCCAGATCAATACCTGTGTAAGTACTCCCTTTCGGCAAAAAAGGCATCATCAGCATGCCTAAAAATCCAAATCCGCATCCGCAATCCAGCATTTTCACAGGCTTATTAATCTTCCAGACCTGCTCTATCATAAACCTGACATAATCATGGTTCCAGAAGGTTTTTCTGGTTCTGAGAAGATATTCCATCTTGTTTTCCCAAAATTGACCGGTACCTGTTTTCCCTGCAATATACTCCTCCCCATTCAGAGGAACAATGCCCATCAGCTGATCTATGGACACTTTAAAATACTGTGCCAATACAGGCAAATAAGTAATATCCGGCATGTTGCTGCCGTTTTCCCATTTGCTGATGGTCTGGAAGGAAACACCCACGATTTCCGCCAACTGCTGTTGCGTAATATTATTCCTGTGGCGCAGTTCCGCAATGCGAAGCTTTACTTTCTCCATAATTAAGTCCTCCTTTTCCGTTATTATAACAGCAAAAAGAGGACCCGTGTCACTAAACGTTTGAGAATTTATTCGCCCCGTGGGCGAACCTGAACGAGCTTTTCTTCCACTCAATAATTATTGTTGAAACTGTCTGATTGATAATTCCCGGTCATCTACTGAGCCGCGCCGTCAAACACCATTTGAGCCTGCTGCATCCGGTAATAAATCCCTTTTCTTGCCACCAGTTCTTCATGATTGCCCTGCTCCACAATCTTTCCCTCATGTACCACAAGGATCATATCCGCATTGCGGATGGTGGACAGGCGGTGGGCAACCGCAATGATGGTCCGTTGCCCCATCATCCTTCCGATGGCTTCCTGAATCTGACGCTCCGTTTCCACATCAACCGACGCTGTGGCTTCATCCAGGATAATGACAGGAGCCTTACGCAAAATGGCTCTGGCGATGGCAACACGCTGTTTTTGCCCACCGGACAGGCGCAGGCCCCGCTCTCCCACTTTCGTCTCGTACTGTTCCGGCATAGCCATGATATCCTCATGGATGTTGGCAGCCATGGCTGCCTCCTCAATCTCGTGCTGAGTTGCATCCGGTCTGGCATAGCCGATATTTTCCGCAATGCTACCGTTAAAAAGAAAGGTATCCTGAAAAACAGGGGAAATGTTGTGGCGCAGACTTTCCAAAGTCACTGTCCTGATATCCTGTCCATCTATCAGAATCCTTCCCTCCGAAGGCTCATAAAAACGGGAAATAAGCTGGGTCATGGTGGTCTTTCCAACCCCTGTGGGTCCAACCAGCGCAATCATCATTCCGGGCTCACAGGAAAAAGACACATCCTGAATTACCGGCACCTGATTGGCATAGTGAAAGCTCACATGCTCGAAAGAGATCTGCCCCTTCACCGACTGAAGCGACTTTGCATCCTCAGCGTCCGTGATCCCCGAAGGCGTGTCCAGAATCAGAGCCACACGCTCTGCACCTGCCAGGGACTGCTGTAAATTTTCCAGAAGGGTAGCGAATCCGGACACAGGTGCATAGAACAGGGACAGATAGAGGACAAAGGAAACAATATCCTCCACGGACAAGCGGTTCTGCGCCGCCAGAAAACCACCGAAAAACACCACCAGTACCGTACCCACAGAAGAAAGGAATTCCACGCTGGGATGAAACACCGCGCTGGCCCGCAGAGCACGCAGCATGGTGCGCACCTGAGCAAAGCTCTTTTCCTTTACTTCCCCGCTCTCATAGGTCTCCTGTCCAAAAGATTGAATCTCATGGATACCGGAAAGGTTGTCCTGAAGCTTGGCGTTCAGCTCGCCCTCGCATTTGCGGGAAACTTTAAAGAATGGCTGCACCTTCTTTGCAAACACTACGCCTGACAGGAGTATCAGAGGAATGGGAAAACAAGTGATCAGAGCCAGACGCCAGTTGACTGTCAGAAGGATAATCAAAACCCCCAGAAAAGTCACCAGATTCGTCACCATCTCCGGCAAAATATGAGCATAGAGCAACTCGAAATCCCTGGTGTCATTCACTACACGGCTCATCAGATCTCCCGTCTGCTTATCGTGGAAAAAGCTCATGTCCATGCTCTGCAGTTTGTCGTACATCCGGCTCCGCAGATCTCCCACCAGGTACCAGGCCGCCTTGTGAGCCAGATAATTGCTTAAGAAACGAAAAACGACCCGCATTAAGTACAGCGCCAGCAGAAACAAAGCGAGACGAATGGCAACGGGAATCGTCTCTTCTCCTGTGCCTCGCTCCACCACTCCGGTCATTGCTGACAGCACCCGGGGCGCTGTCAGGTTCACTCCGGTCAGACAGAGAGTGGACAGAATCGCCACTACATAGAGCAGCTTATAGCGGGCTGCTTCTCTACTTAGTTTTAGTAATAATTTCATTCGTTTACACTCCTATCCCGCTCCACAAAATGGTGTAATCAAACTTTCTCTTTTCACTTTCCATCTTATCTGTTTTTTTCTATTCCTGCAAGAGTCAGAAAAAATAAAACAGGAACGAAACCTTTCTTTTTGTAGATTTCGTTCCTGTTTTAGAAACAGTTGGCTCTGTTTAGAATCATTTATATTGCGTTTGACACATTTCTACTACCAGGATGTAAAAAAGCCTTCTCCTGTATTCACATTGTAAAGCCCGTATGCTGCTAAAGTTTTAAGGGAACCCTGTCCCCATAAATAATAGTCAGGCCACCAGGTCAGGAATTCCTCGTTCAATCCTTCAGCAGGTGTATCAGGCAGGTAGAGGATAAATTCCTCTCCTCCGGCAATGCCGTAGGCCTCTGACCCGATAAACCGAACTTGATCCTCAATCCACACTCTATCTACTTCCGTCTCGTATGTCAGCTCCTCGAGCCGCATGGAATAAGCATGGTTGCCGATCGGGGTCATATCGCCGAACCTTCCGCTGAAATCGCAGATGTAGCTCGTGCCTTTCGGATACTCAGCTGCCCAGATTGCTTCACCGTCTACATATTCACCTTCAAAGCTGCCGTCAGGATACAAAGTCAGAGTCGTACCCCAGCCGCCCGCACCGCTGGCAAACAGAAACTCAAGAGGTTCATCACCCGTGGGCCATTCATCATCGGGCACTTCGCCTTCCCCATATAATTGAACAGGATAAATCCACGGTACTTCAGTTGCCGCTTTGGGACCGACAACAAGCTCACCCTGCTCAGTGCTCAAAAGAATTGTTCCGTCTTTCAAAATGCTATTGGCGACTTCCGCGAAAGCCCTCAAGGGGCTGTTCATCCGGAGCGGCAGTACAAAGTCTGCTGTCCTCGTAAAAAAGTTATCTTCAGACAAACTGCCTCCCTCCAGCGAAAATGTTGTGTAAGCATAGCTTCCGATACCCTGGTACATGGCAGGCTGATATTGGACCAGTTTGTCTTTGCCGTCGCTTTGATACAGCAGGATCGTATTCCAACCAGCATGGGGGATACCTGCTTCCGTACTCCACAGCACGGTCCCGTCCTGCTTTACCACCTCCAGCTCATAGAGCTCGTCTTTTATTGTTTCGCGGACACGGATGATCTCCGACTCACCGTCATAGTCCAAATCGGCATCTTCCCAGATGACTGTATCTTGAAAAGCCGGAGGTTCTCTATGCCTGTCGATAAATGCAGTGACATCTTCCGAGCGGATATCAATGAAGTCAGCAGGGTCAGCATTCCATACCAGATTGATATACATAGGTGTTGGGCCCCACCCGCCTACCCGCAGCGAAAACTCTTCATCTATCTCAAAGAAAAGGATGATTAAACCGGACCCTACATCAACATACTTAAATCTCTCGAAGTCATTCCAGACAAGCTCATCGCCTTTTTTTGCAAGTTCAACTACATCCTCAAGAGTCAGC
>JAFLRO010000034.1 GCA_022511425.1 Acetatifactor sp. | reverse complement strand
TATTGTCTTTTATTATATGATTTGTAGGTTGTGACTTGGTAAGGCCGGAATGGGATTAAGGCAGCGGAGTAATTATCCGGTGAAGGCGGAACTGTGCACACTTGACAAAACTCCAGAAGATACTTATACTAAAGCAGAGAAAAACGAATTACCCCGCAGAAAAGGAGGACAGCCATGACACAGAACACTATCACCTACTACAATTTAACAGATATTTACGGAGAGCAGGTTGTCCTTGGCGTTTGGCGGGGATAGTGGTTTTGTGCGGTTTATAGTCTGCATGTTCTGATAGGCGTATTGCCTATTCTTATCATGAACGTTCAATCGGATTATCCTGTATCTCCTGTGTTGGAGGTACTTTTTTTGAGTACCGGGAGAAAGGATTAATATGCAAGTATTGAACGGAAAGTATACATCTGCAAAGATTTTCACCGACACAATTGAAGAATATGCCCTTGCACAGCTGCAGCTGCTGGTTGATCATCCTGCTTTTCAGGGAAGCAGGATCCGTATTATGCCGGATGTGCATCCGGGTAAAGTTGGAACTATCGGGTTTACAGCGACTGTGACGGAACGAATACTGCCAAGTGTGGTCGGCAATGACATAGGATGTGGCATGACATTGGCAAAATTAAAAAATACCAGGACAGAGTTTCCAAAGCTGGACGTTGTAATTCGCGAAAATGTTCCTTCCGGAGCATCACTTCGGAAAAGACCACATCGATTTGGCGCGGATTTTGATCTGGCTGAACTTTTGTGCGCTGAGCACATAAATTTAGACAGGACGGCAAGGAGCCTTGGAACCCTGGGAGGCGGGAATCATTTTCTCGAACTGGATCAGGATGAAGAGGGGAATCTATATGTTGTGATCCACTCCGGAAGCCGTCATCTGGGAACAGCGGTCATGGAATATTATCTGACAGCAGGGCAGCGGTATCTGAAAAAGCAGGGAATAGATGTACCCTATGAATTAGTTTATCTGGAAGGAAGTCTTCTGGCGGACTATATCCATGATGTGAAAGTTGTACAAAAATGTGCACAGCTCAACAGAGATGCGATTTTGGATGAGTTGATAAAAGGGATGCAGTGGAAGGTGTCAGAAACATACTCCTGCGCCCATAACTATATCGACACCGATGTGCAGGCTGCGATTGGACAACCGATAATCCGTAAAGGCGCTATTTCAGCTAAAGCAGGGGAATCGGTTATTATCCCCATCAATATGCGTGACGGAGTGATTCTTGGAACGGGTATAGGCAATGAGGATTGGAATTATTCTGCACCGCATGGAGCCGGCAGGATAATGAAACGGCAAGATGTGAAGGTAAGCTTTACGGTGTCCCAGTATAAAAAGGAGATGAAAGGGATATACAGTTCCTGTATTGGAAAGGGAACATTGGATGAAGCGCCTTTTGCATACCGCAGCTTAGAACAGATTACAGATGCCATATCAGAAACGGTAAAGATTGATAAGATTTTGAAACCTGTCTATAACTTCAAAGCAGGTGGAGAATAATTTAAAGGAGATCAAGATTATGATAATACAGTTAAGCTCTGGTCAGGGACCGGAGGAATGCGAACTTGCAGTGGGTAAATTATTTGAGACACTGAAAAAAGAATATCCGGATATTGAGATGCTTTCCAGTCATGTATCACGTTATTCCAAAGAGGAATGTTATTCATCCATTCTTTTTTATACAGAATGTGACTTGTCCGGTCTGGAGGGAACGATCCTGTGGATATGTAAAAGCCCTTACAGGGAAAACCATAAGCGGAAGAACTGGTATGTTGATGTCAGTGTAATACCGGAAACAGAGCCCACAGTGAATGATATGGAGATTCGTTTCGAACGCTTTCACCGCGGAGGAAAGGGAGGACAGAATGTCAACAAGGTGGAAACAGGAGTGAGACTGACACATATCGCAACCGGAATCAGTGTGACTTCTACCGTTGAGAGGAGTCAATACCTGAATCGCAAAAAAGCCCTGGCCAAATTAAATGCTGTTTTACGGCAAAAAGAGCAGGATAAACTCCAAAAACAGGTAGATAGTGCATGGAGGGAGCACAATCGTATCGTAAGAGGAAATCCTGTAAGAACCTATCAAGGGAAAGAGTTCAAGTTGTTATAGTTACACTACAAGTATACTGACAACCAGATTAATTTGTGATATAGTACGATATAGAAAGAGAAAGGCGGATTCAAAAGAAGTAGAAGTAGACAGCTGGATGCAAAGTCAAGAAAGGAGAATGAAAATGCGGAAGATGACATCAGCATATGCAAATAAGATGCTTAGGAGTCTGGAAGAGGATAAGGAGTTTTGGGTAAACAAGGAAATGTCATCCAGTACTTACGTGGCGGCTATCAACGAGGAGCCTGTAGTTCCCGAATATGATTATGCAGAGGTGGCGGCAACTATTGCAGAGCTTGATGATAAGATTGCTATTATCAAGCATGCGTTGAATGTGACAAATGCCAATGCAAAAGTACAGGTCGGCGATACAGAGATGAGTGTTGACACCATCTTGATCAAGATGGCTCAGCTGAACAGGAGAAAGGCCATACTTGATGGGATGCGCAAGCAGCTTCCCAAGGCCAGAGAAGAGCAGCATTCATATATGTCCAGAAATGCGGTTCCTGAATACAGGTACATAAATTACGATTTGGATCTGATCAAGCAGGAGTATGAGCGTGTTTCAGGGATTATCATGGAAATGCAGATGGCGCTTGATATGTACAACCAGACTGTGCAGTTTGAAGTAGATATTTAATACGTTATCCGTACAGGGCTTCATGAGATTGAAAATGAATAAGAAGTTAAGGTTCATGGATATTGCTTATTTTTTATTCGTTATCTGTTATCAGTTGAGGTTCATGGTCGGTTTATTAACAGGTGCAATATTTCTAAACAGATGCCTTGTAGAAAACCTGCAGAAAACTGCGTGCGGAGGTTCGGTTCCAAGCACAGGCTGCAGGAAATCTTCGGATTTCCTGCAGCCATTTTTGATTTTTTGCCGCTACGAAGATAGATTCACAGTGCCAAGTCTACCACAGCACCGCTGACCTCCGCCACAGCCGCTGCCGCGTCCATCCCCATAGATGCATCCATCCCTGCGGCAGCGATAGCGGCATCCACGGAGACACCTGCATCGACAGCTGCCGTACCCGATGTGCCCGATGCCCGCATCTCCATCTCCATCAACACATCATCCGGAAGCCTATCCAAATAGCCTTTTAGCGAATACTGGTCATCAGATTCAAGGTAGCTGTCCTCAATATCCTTGCGTTCTTTATTCTTGCGGATTTTTCTCTTTATGGCAAGCTCCCTGCGTATCTCCTGCTGGAGTCGGCGCTGCTTTGCCTTTCTTGCGACCTCTGCCTTTTTCTCCATCTCGTCCTCTTTTTGCAGACCTTTGATCTTGCCCTTCACTTTACCCATGACCTTTTGAATGGAACGGGTGGCGCTTTTTATGGCCTTGCTGTCGGTTCCGGTGGCACCTTTGGCGCGCACGGCCCAAAGCTTAAAAGAGAGACGCACATATATGCCACGCAGGATTTCCTGGCTTTCAGTGTTAGCGATAGCCATCAGATCAGGAGTGCTGCTGTACAGGGTAGTGCTCCCGCTTGCAGAGAAAGCCTTTTGGGCAGCGTTAGTCCGCTGCCGCATTCGCTCAAGCAGGCTATCTGTATCTCCGGTCTGCTTTGAATTTGCGTTGACGGGTAAAGCAGATGCGTTCCCTGCGCCAGTACCTGCAGCATTTGAATCGGTAAGGTTTTCATCCTCTCTTATAGCCTTTGAACCGGTAAGGTTTTCATTCCCTCTTGCAGTCTTTGCATCGGCAAGGGTTTCTTCCTTTCTTGCAGCCTGTGCTTCTGTAGAGACGGTCTGGCTGTCGTTTCCGTGGACCGCCCGGCTGTCCTGCCGATATATATTCTGATAATTCTGATAATTTGTGTGATCCATCACTCTCATAGCGCCACGCTCCTTGTGTTGCCATAAATAATTTGGTTGATAAATCACAAGTAAAGCTTGTGATCGACATTTGCCGTTCGCCGTGAGTGAGCAAGCTCCCTCAGGGTCTCTTGCGCTCATTATATTATATATCGGAGGATTTACGACGAAAATAAACTTGATGACTCATTTGTGAGGGGGTCTTTTCAATATTAGCTTTTCAATCTTATTTTTATTTTACCCTAAAGTAATTTTCAGGACTGCCGATAAACATAATAAGGAATGGAACAACGGCCATGAAGGCCATGGCGATATAGGAAGGAGGGATCCTTAATGCGTATCGAAGCATATAGTCAGGTGCAGCAGATGTACCAGACCAAAAAGGTGAACAAGGCTCAGAAGACCGGCGGTGCATCTCAGTCCAAGCAGTTGCAGATCAGCAGCGTCGGAAAGGATTTGCAGACGGCTAAGACCGCTGTGGCAGGAAGTCCGGATGTCAGAGAGGAGTTGACGGCTTCTATCAAGGCTAAGGTTCAGAGCGGCACCTATCAGGTGGACAACGGAACCTTTGCGGAGAAGCTGCTTCAAAAGTATGAGGAAATGAGGTAATAGTTCCGTGGCAAGCTTGATGGAGAATCTGATAGAAGTGCTCGAGCAGGAGTGTGATGAGTACGATGGGCTTTTGGAACTATCTCAGAAAAAGACGCCGCTGATCGTCAGCGGCGATCTTGACAAATTGCAGAAAATCACGGATGATGAGCAAATCGTGGTGAGCAGGCTTAGCAACCTGGAAAAAAAGCGGGTTGAGGTCACTGCAGATATCGCCAACGTATTAAACAGGGATGTTGAAAAGCTGACACTCTCAAATCTGATCGATATGATGGCAGCCCGGCCTGCGGAGCAGGCAAAGCTGGCGGAGGTTCACGATAGATTAGGGAGTGCTGTCCGCAATTTGCAGCGGATTAACGAACAGAACAGAGAACTGCTGACAAACGCACTGGAGATGGTGGAGTTCGAGATGAACCTGATGCAATCCATGCGTGCGGCGCCAGAGACAGCAAATTACACAAAAAATGCTTACAGTTCAGGCGACGCTATGGGAATTGTAAGAAGCGGCTTTGACGCAAAGCAGTGACTTTGGAGAAATTTCCTGTGAAATATTGAGTTGAGGTGACAATTATGCCATTGATGGGCAGCTTTTATGTAGGAGCATCCGGATTACAGAACAGTCAGAATGCGCTGAATGCTACAGCGCATAATCTTTCTAATGTGGATACCACCGGCTATACGAGACAGCAGGTACAGCTGTCATCCAAGTTTTATCACACGCTGTCTATTAACCCGAAAGCGGTCAATAACAAGCAAGTCGGCATGGGCGTCAATTTTTCCCGCATAAAACAAGTGAGAGATTACTTCCTGGACAAGACATACCGCAAGGAATCCGGCCGCAGTATGTTTTATGAGGTGTCCTCTGAGGTAATCGAGGAAGTGGAGAGCCGCTTTGGTGAGATGGACGACGAGTCTTTTCAGACCACCATAGAGGATTTTTTGTATGCTATCGATGAGCTGGTGAAGGATCCTGCGAACTCCGTAAACCATGGTCTGCTGGTACAGAGAGCTTCTGAGTTTATTTCGCGCGCCGCTTCCGTATACGATGGGCTTTCCGCTTATCAGAACAATCTGAATATACAGGTCAAAAAGCAGGTCGATAATATAAATCTGTACGGCAAACAGCTTCTTGCCCTGAATGATGCCATTCGTGCTATTGAAGCCGGTGGCGTAGAGCATGCCAACGACCTGCGGGATGCCAGAAATCAGATTTTGGATGAATTAGCAGCACTGACGGATATTCGATATGATGAGGATATGTATGGGAATGTCTGGGTACAGATTGAAGGTGTTGACTTCGTAAAAGGCGGTACCTGCTATGAAATAGGTCTGGATCTGGATCCGGCCACAGGTTTTTATACTCCTTTTTGGCCTCAGAATGCGGACTATCGGATTTTGGCGGATGGTACGAAGAAGTATATCATAGACGGTGCGGAGGTCTTTAACTTAAAGAGAGAGATTTCTTCCGACATGAATACGGATATCGGCGGACTGAAGTCCATGCTGTTAGCTCGGGGCAACCACAGAGCCAACTACACTGATATCAACGGTGATTATGACAGCATATCCCAGTCAATCATCATGAATATACAGGCGGAGTTTGACCAGCTGGTGCACAATGTGGTGACCAAGGTCAATGACGTTCTTGCTAAGGCGGCAGGAGTGGAACAGGGTGATTTGGAATTGGAGGACGGATCGACGCTGAAGAATGTAAAGTACTGCAAGGCGGATCCAGACGGCTACATGCGCTTGAGTGACGGAAGCCCTATCCAGCTTTTCTCTAAATCAACTACGGACGGTTACACCAAGGTGACAGGGAAGGATGGCAATGAGTACTGGGTATACAATGAGGAAGATCCCGCTCAGGTCAACACACTTTACACCTGCGGCAATATGATGATTCATCCGGAACTGATGCAGGAACCCGCCATTCTGGGTTTCCGACTGACAGAAGGCTCGGAGGACAAGGCGACTGCAGAAGCGTTGAAAGCGATTTTCGAGGAGGAAATCTATACATTAAATCCCAACGTGAAAAAGAAGACTACTCTTATGGAGTATTATAATGATCTGATCAGTCAGATCAGTGTTACTGGCGATGTACAGCGAAGCATCTACGAGGATCAGATAAACACCGTGGAGAATGTTTTCAATGCCAGGGAGCAGGTGGTGGGCGTATCCTCTGACGAGGAGCTGTCCAACATGATCCGGTTCCAGAACGCGTACAACGCAGCCAGCCGTTATATCAATGTGATCAGCGAGATGCTGGAACATATTCTCACCACACTTGGCAGATAACAAGCCGGGAAGGAGATTTCAATGCCCTCAACATTTTTTGGATTAAATATTGCATATACAGGCCTTCTGGCAGCCAATGCAGCCCAGAATACCACTGCAAATAACATTGCCAATGCAGAAACGCTGGGCTACAGCAGACAGCGGGTAAATCAGCAGGCTGCTAATGCGCTGCGGGTATTTCAGACCTATGGCTGCGCAGGCGCCGGTGTGGAGACGCTGGCTATAGAGCAGATCAGGGATGAGTTTTATGATTTCCGGTATTGGAATAATAACACAAAGGTAGGAGAGTACAGTCAGAAGCAGTACTACATGACAATGATTGAGGATTACTTCGATGATTCTGCGCTTTCTCCCGGCTTTAAGACTATTTTCGATCAGATGATGATCGGAGGCCTGGAAGAACTTATGAAGAATCCCAGCCTTGCCACCACAAAATCACAGTTTGTGGGGCTTGCATCTTCGCTGGCTACCTATTTCAACAACCTGGCCGGCAACATGGAGAAACTTCAGAAGGATGTCAATCAGGAGATCAAGCTCAAGGTAGATGAGCTGAATACCGTGGCGGCAGAGATTGCTACTCTGAATAAGCAGATCAACACCATTGAACTTGCCGGCGGCAGAGCAAATGAACTTCGCGATAGAAGAGCTCTGCTGATTGACCAGCTTTCCCAGATCGTGGATGTGGAGGTATCTGAGATACCGGTTCAAGATACAAATAATCCTGACCGCATCACCGGTGCAAACCGGTTTATGATCAAGATTGCCGGTGGTCAGGTGCTGGTGGATGGCAACGAGTACAACCGTCTGAAATGTGTGGCAAGAGAATCCTACGAAAAGGTACACCAGACGGATGTAGATGGTCTCTATGATGTATATTGGGAGAACGGACAGAAGTTCAGTCTCTATAATGCATCCATGGGCGGAGCCCTGAGAGGTCTGATTGAACTGAGAGACGGCAACAATAATGAAAATTTCAACGGATTGATCACTGATGTTGGAACCGCCAACAACGGAGCAAATGACACAGTTACCATCAAGGTGGGCAAAGCTTATCTTCAGGATTTAAATAAGCTGAATCTTGCATCCAAGGGCATTATTAATCTGGGTAATCAGGAGTTCTATTATGATTCCTGGGAGTATACTATCAGCTATGACGACAATGGGGATCCGGTATATAGTTATACATTTACCCTCTCATCGGATCATGAGCTGAATCCCAGGAGGCTTACCAATGACAGGGTGGGCAAGATGGCCAATGTGGGTACCGCCTTGGATTATCAGGGCATTCCCTACTACATGAGCCAGATGAACGAGTGGCTGAGGACCTTTTCTCAGAAGCTAAACGATATTCTGACCAGCGGCTTTACCAATGACGGCAGTCAGGGTATTCCCTTGTTCTCAGCAAATCATGCCACGGACAACGAGCAGTTTGATTTCCCGGATGAACTCAGATATGACTGGTATTATGGCAAGACCAGGGATGAAGTGAAGGAAGTTCTGAAGCAGAAGTACTACGACCAATATTATAATGATCAGTATTTGACATTTTATGAACAGATTTACAATACTGACTATACCAATGATTATAATGCAAATTATAAAGATCCTGAACAAGCCGCAATAGATGCTTTGGCGGCTCAACTTAAGAAGCAGGATGCCAGCCTATCAGATACTGATGCCGAGACTAAGGCGAAGGAGCAACTCACTGCAGAGGCAAAGCAAGCAGCAGATCAAGCTGCATGTGACGCGATTGCAGCCAAGGCTGCAGAAAAGATGGATGACACTGTATTGGCGCAAATAGATGCAGATGCGGATGCAGCGGCGGAAGCAGAACTTTCCAGTGGCGTCTTTACCGTGAAATCAAACGACGACAGCTACTTCCGTATGACGGCCATGAATTTTGCTATCCTGGCAGCCATGGACTTGGATCCCAGCCGTCTGGCAAACCGTTATATAAAGGGCGACGGTGTAGAGCAGAATGACCTGCTGGAAGATTTAAGACGTTTAGCCACTGACAAGACCAAGATGAGCTTCCGGGGCTGTTCGGCTTCCGAGTTCCTGCAGTGCGTTCTGGCGGATGTGGCGCTGAATGCTCAGAGAGCAGAGATTTTCTATAAAAATTACACTGATATTTCAGGTACTATCGATATTCGTCGGATGTCCATCTCCGGCGTGGATGAGGACGAGGAGGCTGTAAACCTTGTGAAATATCAGCACGGTTACAATCTGGCCTGCCAGATGATCCAGACACTGTCCGAGATGTATGACAGACTGATACTGCAGACCGGAGTTTAAGGATTAGGAATGCAAGGACAGCATTCTTCTTGAAATGTAACAAGCGCATGGATGCGGAGAGATTTTGAACGCCAGATTTTTGGCAGAATGAGAGGAATCATGAGAATAACCAACAAGATCATGCAGAGAAACAATCTATCCAACATCAACACCAACAAGGTCAACGAGGATCGGCTGAGCAATCAGATGTCCACAGAAAAGAAGATCAACCGCCCCTCTGACGATCCCGTGGTGGCAATTCGTGCGCTGCGCCTTCGGAGCAGTGTGTCCGAGGTGACTCAGTATTACAGCAGGAACATTCCCGATGCTGAGAGCTGGATTAATGTCACAGAGGATGCCCTGAACAATCTGACACAGATTCTGACCAATCTGATTTCCCAGTGCAACAAAGGCGCCAACAATTATCTGGAGACCTCAGACCGGGAGATCATTCTGGAGCAGATCAAGTCACTGGCGGAAGAGATTTACGCCACCGGTGATGCGGACTATGCGGGAAGATATGTGTTTACCGGCTATCGCACCGATACCTCCTTAAGCTTCACGGAGGAGGAAAATACGTTATTTGACATTACCGAGCAGCTGGACATCAGCGCAATTGATGATGTGACAAAGGTGTTCACGGACAAACTGCTGGATATTAATGCCAGCAACTATGATAGTGATGATATGGATATAACAGAGCAAAATATCTACGCTTCTACCTGTTACCGTATTCGTCTGGCTTACAATGATTGTGTCGGCGATGATACAGCAAAGCCTTCTATCAGCTTTCAGCAAAGAAAAGATGATGGAACTTTTGAGACTGTAACCTGGTCAGCTGAGAATGGTGATATTAAAACAATGCACTCCTACGATGATCCCTATACTTATGTGGCACAAAATGATGATGCTATCGTTTATGTGCCGGAGACCGGTGAGATTCTGTTGGGCAAGAACAAGTATGACCAGCTGATGCAAGTAAAAGATGATGTCAGCACTGTAGGAAACGAGGGCGAGATTCGCGTCACCTATCAGAAGGAGCACTGGCAGAAGGGGGATCTGCGGCCTCAGCACTATTTTGCTTGTACTTCCAATCCCGGTGAGGAAAACGAGATTGTGTATAACCCAACCTATTTGACCGAGAATGCAGAGCGCCAGTTCATTGAGTATGATGTTGGCTTTAACCAGACCATCCGCATTAATTCCACCGCTGACGAGTGCTTTAAGCACGGTATTGGAAGAGAGGCGGACGACCTGATTGCTGCTATGCAGAATGTGAAGGATTTGGAAGATGTGCAGGCCAGACTGTCAAAGCTGATGAAGGAAGCGGAAGGCGACGAAGAGAAAACCGCTCGGCTTCAGCAACAGATGGATGCGGTTGAGAAGGCTCTGACTCTGGCCAAGGATAAGGAGCAGAAGCTTTTTGAGTCCGGAATCACTGCATTTCAGGGTTATCTGGATGATGCTAATCTGTGTATCACCAACTGCGGTAACAGGGGCAGCAAACTTTCTCTAATAGAGAACCGAATGAAGACTCAGAAGACTACGTTTGAGACCTTGAAGAGTGAAAACGAGGATATTGATATTGCGGAAGTAACAATTCAGTTAAAGAGTGCAGAGCTGGTTTATGAAGCGGCGCTTCTGGCAGCAGGCAAAGTAATGCAGGCCACCCTACTGAACTATATCTAAAGCACCGGATCAGCCGGATGAGATATAATGAGTATTAGCGGGCTGGAGCAGGCGGAGCCTGTTCATGGCAAGCGACGAATGCTGATCACAGGATTTCCTGTGATATGACAGCTGCCTATAGCAGCAGAAAAGAGGAAATATGAAGATTGAGACAAAGATCTTTGGAGAGATCGAGATAGCGGATGACAAGGTTATTACCTTTGCTAATGGAATTATCGGTTTTCCTGATTTGAAGAGATTTGCCTTGCTCCACGATGAAGAGAAAGGTACTGATGTGGGGATTCGCTACCTTCAGTCGCTGGATGAACCCGCGTTCGCTATGCCGGTGATGGATCCCTTGATTGTAAAGCCGGACTATGACCCGGAGGTAGACGATCAACTTTTGACCAGTGCCGGCAACATCACGGCAGAAAATATTCTTGTACTGGTGACCGTCACTGTGCCCAGCGATTTGACCCAAATGAGTGTGAATTTACAGGGGCCTTTTGTAATAAATGTGGAAGAACACAAGGCATGTCAGGTCATCGTGGAACGGGGCGACTATCCCGTTAAATTCCCTATCTACGATATTTTGCAGGCGGGAAAGGCGGGTGAGTAGCATGCTGGCGTTGTCGAGGAAAAAGAACGAAGCCATTGTTATCAATAACAATATTGAGATTACGATCCTGGAGGTGAAGGGCGAGCAGGTCAAGATAGGAATTGCTGCTCCCAAGGAGGTACCTATATATCGCAAGGAGGTATACCTCCAGATTCAGGATGCTACTAAGGAAGCGGTCAATGCAGACGGCATGGAGGCTTTAAGAAATCTTTTGGGATGATATGGCATTTTGGCAGGGAGGCGCAAAAATTTTGTACTTCCCTGTTAATTTTTTGTCTCAGGAAACCGATAAAAGAGATAGACGTATCATGTAATACATAATTTCACAAAAACAATAATCAGATTTCACACGGAGGTGGACACAATGACAATCGAACCAATTTCAACAGTAATGACCGTACAGGCACAGGGAAGTGTAGTGCAGAAGCCTCAGGCTCCTGTACAGACGGAGAAGCCTGAGAACGCTAACAGCAGTGTTCAGGCAGCAGAGCAGGTGGATAAGACCACCAATATTGTCGAGAATGCCCAGGAAAAAGGGCAGGCTGACAGCAATGAGCAGAACAAGGATCAGCAGCCTACTCATGAGCAGATCCGCAAGGCTGTGGAGAAGCTGAACCGCAATATGCAGAACACCGAGGCTGTGTTTGGTATTCACGAGGATACCAACCGCGTCACTATCAAGATCCTGGATAAGAACACCAAGGAGGTCATCAAAGAACTTCCTCCTGAGAAGACTCTGGATATGATCGCAAAGGTGTGGGAGCTGGCAGGTCTTCTGGTGGACGAGAGACGCTAACAGCGTGAAGATGAAAGATAGTTTAGGAGGATTTGACAATGCCTATGAGATTGAGCGGACTTATGTCCGGTATGGATACGGAGAGTGTTATTCAACAGCTGGTGGCCGCCAGGAGAACAAAGGTTGACACCGCAGTTAAGGCGCAGACCAAGCTTCAGTGGAAGACGGATGCGTGGAAGTCGCTGAATACAAAGATCAAAAAGCTCTATGATGGCGCATTGAGTAACCTGAGATTTGAAGGTTCTTATATGAAGAAGACCACCAAGGTTTCCAACAGCAGTGTGGTCAGCGTAATCACTGGCGATAATGCCATGAACACCGTGCAGACCCTGAAGGTAACTTCTCTGGCGAAGTCCGCTTATCTGACCGGTGGTGAGATTGGCAAAGGAGAGCTGAAGCTTGACGCAGATTCAAGGATAGCTAAGCTGGGCGGTTATGACTTTTCTGACCAGGGAAAGATCAATGTGACTGTGGGTGACAAGCGGACTGAGATAGTCCTGACCGGTGCCACTACTATGGGAGAGATTGTGCAGGCCTTTAGGGATGCGGGTCTGAACGCTTCTTTTGATACTACCAACCAGAGGTTTTATATTTCTTCCAAGGACACTGGAGAGAAAAACGACTTTACTATTTCCGCGGGAGACTTGAACGGTCTTGCTATGTTGACGTCTTTGGGATTGGCTTATGCGGATGGTAATATTACCGGTTATTATGATAATATTATTAATCAGGACGTGCAAGCAACCGTCAACAGCAGACTTCAGGGCAGAACTGACAAAAGGGTGAACGAACTGTATGACCAATTGGCTGAGTTGTCTAAGACAAATAGAGAACTACATGAAGGTATGAGCGATTTTGTAGCAAAGTACGAAGACGAATTCAGCGATGTGGATACTTCGGAGCCGGGAGCTGTTCGACAAAGAATCAAGGAACTTGTGGAGGAAGATGCTGAAAAGTATAGTGATTTGGCTGAGTGGGAAGAAAAAGTGGCCAAGGTGAGGAGTGATATCGCCGATATCGAAAGTCAGTATGAAGTGAATGACGAGGGCAAAACGGTTCTCACTGAAGAGGGAAAAGAGAAATTAGCGGCAATTATAAAGAAAGAAGTTGAAGCCGAGATTGAAAATGCCACTAATATGCGCGACATACTGATTAATGCGTCAAAGGAAACCGGCGCGAATAAGCAGAAGGCTGAAGATGCGGTTATCGAGCTCAACGGTGTAAGGTATCAAGGTTCCAGAAACACTTTCGAGATCAACGGCCTAACTCTGACATTGAACGCTACAACGGGGGATGAGAAAATCACCCTCACTACCCAGGACGATACCGACGGTATCTACGACATGATCAAGAACTTCATCAAGGAGTACAGCGAACTGATCAATGAGATGGATAAGCTGTACAATGCTGAAGCAGCCAAAGATTATGAGCCTCTGACCAGTGAAGAGAAAGAGTCCATGTCTGAAAAGGAGATTGAGGAGTGGGAGACCAAGATCAAGGATTCCATTCTGCGCAGGGATGACACTCTGGGCACGATATCCTCGGCTCTCAAGCAGATGATGCTGACCGGCATAACAGTGAATGGCAGGCAGATGTCT
The DNA here is from genome assembly GCA_022511425.1 of Acetatifactor sp. Lineage (GTDB taxonomy): Bacteria > Bacillota > Clostridia > Lachnospirales > Lachnospiraceae > Acetatifactor. The sequence continues at coordinate 15,407 of JAFLRO010000034.1, read as the reverse complement.
CTGGCAACCTTTGGTATTGGGTCATTAAGCTATTTTACAGCAGCAGAGAACGAGAAGAACGCTCTTCACATTGACGGCGACCCGGATGACCCCAATACCTCCGGAAATGAAGATAAGCTGAAGGCCATGATTGCCGCCGATCCTCAGACCGTGGTTGACTTCTTCGTAGAATTCTCCAGAAGCATGTATAAAGATCTCACTGACCGTATGGCTAAGACGGAGTACAGTTCCGCATACACCATCTATGAAGATGTGAAGATGAAGAGCGAATATGATGCTTATACTTCAAAGATTGCGGAATTGGAAGCTAAATTGGCAGATTACGAGGACAAATGGTATGCCAAATTTGCTAAGATGGAGACTGCTCTGTCAAAATTGCAGAGCAATGCAAGTGCGGTGACATCTTTGTTGGGTGGTTGATAAAAGGATTTAGATGACAGAAAGGCAGGATGCTGAGAATGGCTTTACCCAATGCTTATGCGCAGTATAATAACAGCAAGGTTTTGACGGCTTCGCCCGGAGAACTTACACTGATGCTCTATGAGGGGGCAATCAAGTTTTGTAATATTGCGATTGTGGCCGTGGAAGCAAAAGACATTGAGAAGGCTCATATCCATATCACCAAGGTGGAAAGAATCATTGATTACCTACGCCAGACGCTGGATATGAAATACGCGGTAGCTCAGGATTTCGAGAGGATTTATTCCTATCTGAGTCAAAGACTGGTAGAGGCAAACATTAAAAAAGATAGGGAAATTCTGGAGGAAATCAGCGAGCATTTGCGCAGTGTGCGTGATACCTGGAAAGAAGTGATGCAGATCTGCAGGGAACAGGGTTCTTAAGGCTGTCTGCCAAGGAGTTTGATTTGATATGACACAAAATTATCTGACACTTCTGGAGGAGAGCCTCCAGAATAAGCTTCAGGTCATGGATGAGATCCAGCAGTACAATTTAAGGCAGCAGGAGGTTTTTCAGTCTGAGGAAGTGGATCTGGATCGCTTTGATGAGTATGTGGAAGAGAAGGGAAACCTGATCGAGAAGTTAAGCAGTCTGGACAATGGCTTCGAACGCCTTTACTCGAAAGTTTCCAAGGAACTCGCCGATAATCGGGATAAATACAAGGATCAGATCAAACGGCTTCAGGAACTTGTGACCAAGGTCACAGAGACCAGCGTTACTATTCAGGCTCAAGAGGCACGAAACAAGAAATTGATTGAAGATTTCTTTCAAAGAGCCCGGGATGGCATTCGAAACGACAGAAAAACTTCCAAAGCAGCGTACGACTATTACAAGAATATGAGCAAGTCCTCTGTGGTACTGCCACAGTTCATGGACAAAAAGAAGTAGAATTAAGGGTGGCTTCGGTCACCCTTATTTTTGTGCGGGTAACGGGATTGCAATAATTAACAAAAATAGTAACAGTTCAGTCTTGGTGAACTATTACAAAAAAATAGACAATAAGCAGAATTGTACTTGAAAAGGTACATGAGATAGCGTATAGTGTTCGTACAGACTTATAGTTTTTACTAGTTATGGAGGACAGGAAAATGACAAAAGCAGAAACTTTAAAAAAAGAGATATTAAGACAGTATCGCAGCGTGCGACAGTTTGCTATGGAAATGGGGATTCCTTACAGCACACTGGTTACAGCATTGGAACGCGGCATTGAAGGCATGGCATATGGCACGGTAATCAAAATGTGCGATAAATTGAGCTTGAATCCTGTGGATTTTACATCTCTGGAAAGGGATGCATCACTGGGCGCCCAGCTTTTGGAAAACCGTGTAATGCAATACTATGTAAAGCTGAATCAGACCGGCAGGGATAAGATTTTGGAACTTATGGATGATTTTGTACAGATTGAAAAATACAAGGCAAAGGGAAAGAAGAGCAAATGAAATATGATTATTTGATTGTCGGTACAGGGCTCTTTGGAGCAGTGTTCGCACATGAGATGCGTGAGGCGGGAAAGAAATGCCTTTGCATCGACAAGAGAGAACACATTGGTGGAAATATCTATACAGAACAGCAAAAACAAATATGGGTCCATAAGTACGGCGCCCATATTTTTCATACCTCGGACAGAAAAGTTTGGGATTACGTGAATCGCTTTGCTGAGTTCAACAACTATATCAATTCACCGGTGGCTGTGTATGGGAACGAGTTGTATAATCTTCCCTTCAATATGAATACCTTTAGTAAGATGTGGGGTATCAGGACTCCCGGAGAGGCTCGTGAGATTATTGAGAGACAGCGCAGAGAGGCGGCTGTGGAGAACCCACAGAACCTGGAAGAACAGGCTTTGAATCTGGTGGGGCGGGATGTATATGAGAAGCTTGTAAAGGGTTATACGGAAAAGCAATGGGGAAGAAGCTGTACAGAGCTTCCTGCCTTTATCATTCGGCGTCTGCCAGTTCGTTTTACCTACGATAATAATTATTTCACCGACCGTTATCAAGGCATTCCCATAGGAGGATATACTCAGATCGTCGAGAAGCTTTTGAAAGATACACCGGTGAGGCTGGGAGTCAGCTACAGGGAATTTTTGAAGCGAAACAGTGAATTGGCAGAGCCTGATACTTTTGACTGTATACTTTACACTGGTATGATCGATGAATACTTCGATTATCGGTTGGGTGAGCTTCAGTACCGTTCTCTGAGATTTGAAGAAGAGTTGATGGAGGGCTGTGACAACTATCAGGGCAATGCTGTGGTGAATTATACGGCGCGCCAGATCCCCTACACCAGGATTATCGAGCATAAACATTTTGAGTTTGGCAATCAACCGGATACTGTGATCACCCGGGAATATCCCGCTGACTGGCAGAAGGGAGAGGAACCCTACTATCCCATCAACGATGAGTGCAACAGTCAGTTGTATCAGCGGTATGCAGAGCTGGCCAAGTCAGAAAAGAACGTTCTTTTTGGCGGTAGGCTTGGAGCTTATAAGTATTATGATATGGACAAGGTCATCGCTGAAGCGTTGAAGCTGGCAGAGAGCCAGCAATAATTGGCATGCTTCGATTAATATGCTCGCAGGCTTTCTTTTGCCAGATTTTCTATTGTCAAGAATAGTCAAGAAAATCAAAAAGCTTCCTCTTTTCCGGAGCATCCGGTAAAATGAGGAAGCTTTTCAGCAGTAGCCGTTGAACATCATGCCACTATATGCGCTTGTGAAGTAAGGAGTGATAAAATTGTGCCCCGGATTCTTGTAGGCCACCATGACCTTTTCCACGTAATCCATGGGATTCAGGGAGACCTGATTGCTTTTGCGCAACAGCATATCCGAAAAATTTTTCAGGTAGCCAAAGGTCTGGGAAATGTCCTGAGACTGCGAGGCTGTCTGCCTCAGCATGTCTTTATCCAGCTCCAGCGTGCCGTCCTCCGTCATGGTGAAGCCCATGGCTTCCAAAGGACTGCCATACACCAGAGCAATGCCCTTCAACTCTTTCACAAGCTGTTTGCTTCTAACCTGGGTATCCAGATAAGAGGAGGCAGCTTTCATAAACTCATTGTATCCTCCCACCAGATGGGTCACATTATCAGTAAGGGATTCGATATCTGTTTTCAAACCGATTTGAATGGGGCTGCCCTCAGGGCTGACACCTTTCAGGGAAATATCAAACGTCTTGCCTATGGTCAGATGGTTGGTAGTGGCTGTACGCGGCTCGCCGTTAACCAGTACCTCTGCGTTGGCAGCCTCACGGCTGGTGTAATCCAACCCGAAGTAATCCACAGTGCCGGAAGTTTTGCTAGTATGTTCATCGCTGACTATAAACAGATGGTTCTTCCCCTGGGAAAGACCGGATGCTTCCGAAGTGATCCGCAGGGCGGTACGATCCTCGGATTCCACAATATCAGCTCTGACACCTACTCCGGAATTATTCAGCAGCCGCATCAGGCGTTCCTGAATTTCCCTGTTTGTTTCGCCGCCATTGACGGAAAACTGAAACTCGTAATTCATATCATTGATACCTAAATCAAAAGAATAGGTATCGGGTAAAAGATCCACCTTTGCATTGGGAAGAAAGAGCCCCAAGTTTTCCTGAGAGGATGCCAGAGAACGGACTTCCAATTCAAGAGATGGCATTGGTCCGTCGATTTTTTGGGGACCGATGTAGGATGCGGTAGCTATCTCTTCATCCGAGGAGTAAGCGCTTTTTTTGCTGAATAAGCCGTCTTCCTCCAGACCGCCCAACTGAGCAATGGTATTATGCAGCTCTCGGGCATTCTCTTTCAAATCTACAGCATAGTTCTGTGTGATTTTACTGGTAGTGGGAAGGTACCAGGGGGCGTCTCTATTCATTTTGACAATGGAATTGTACACACTACGAAGCTCACTTTTTTTATGAGCGTCGTATCTGGTGATCGGCTTTGGTGTATAAGCGGAGAGATAGTTATTATATACCGCATTGAGAATAGCACTCATTGTCACGCCTCCTTTCTTCCCTGAACCAGGTGACAATTTGTAAAGCTTTAGGCTGTAATCATGAGGACAAAAATCCTTTTTTCCTTTTGCCATTACAGTTACTTTGATTGTAACACATAATATAGGTAGAAACAAGTATCAGATTGTGAAAAAGTGGAAAATTTAAAAGTGTAAACTAAATAAAGAAAGGTGGAAAATGAAAAAGTCAAAAAGTGGAAAATGAAAAAACAGTTGACGTAAAGACGTCTCTGTGTTATAGTAGTCAAGCGAGATAAGATTTTAGGTCTTTTTTTTATGCTTAAAATGTCAGAGAAAGAGTATAGTAGACAAGTGGAGGTGGCAAAATGCGTACAAAAATCACTTTAGCATGCACCGAGTGCAAGCAGCGTAATTACAATACGACCAAGGAAAAGAAAAACCATCCCGATCGTATGGAGACCAAGAAGTATTGCAGATTCTGCAAGACTCATACATTGCACAAGGAAACCAAGTAATACAGCGAAAGGATTTATCATGGGAGAATCTGCAGAAAAGCAGGCACGCCCCGGTTTCTTCAAGGGGCTGAAAGCCGAGTTTAAGAAAATAACATGGCCGGACAGACAGGCCACCCTGAAGCAGTCTATCGCCGTTGTAGTGATCTCGGTTGTAGTGGGCGTTATCATTGCGATCCTGGATTATGTGATCAAGTACGGCGTGAATTTCATGACATCAATTTAAACGGGGGACAATCGTATGGCAGAGGCAAAGTGGTATGTGGTCCATACCTATTCAGGATATGAAAACAAGGTCAAAGCCAATATTGAGAAGACCATCGAGAATAACAAACATCTGGCAGAACAGATCCTGGAGGTCAGAGTCCCCATGCAGGATGTGGTGGAACTGAAGAATGGCGCCAGGAAGACTGTACAGAAAAAGATGTTCCCCGGTTATGTGCTTCTCAATATGGAGATGAATGACGATACTTGGTATGTTGTCCGCAACACTCGGGGTGTCACAGGCTTCGTGGGTCCGGGAAGCAAGCCCGTTCCCCTGACGGAAGCTGAGATGAAGCCCTTGGGTATCAAGACGGAAAATGTTTCCATCGACTTTGTGGAAGGAGACAGCATTGCTGTTGTTGCCGGCGTATGGAAGGACACTGTCGGCGTGGTACAGAAGCTGGATTTCGGCAAACAGACAGCTACTATCAATGTGGAGCTGTTCGGCAGGGAGACACCTGTGGAAATCAGCTTTGCAGAGGTTAGAAAACTCTGATTTTTAAGTTTATTTTGTGATATTTTCCGGCTTCCGGCCGGTGAATATAGGCAACAAAGTGGGAGCAGGGACGAATTCGCATATCCTGCGCCGAGATGCCGTCAGCAGCAGTTTCGCCGTAACAGGCGGGCAATGACGGTTTACCACAATTTTAGGAGGTGCCAAAATGGCAAAGAAAGTAGAAGGTTATATCAAGTTACAGATTCCTGCCGGCAAAGCAACACCGGCTCCCCCTGTTGGTCCTGCACTGGGTCAGCATGGTGTGAACATTGTTGAGTTCACAAAGCAGTTCAACGCGAGGACTGCCGACAAGGGTGATGTCATCATCCCTGTGGTGATTACCGTGTATGCAGACAGGTCTTTCAGTTTCATTACGAAGACTCCCCCTGCAGCAGTACTGTTGAAGAAGGCATGCAACATACAGTCCGGTTCCGCAGTGCCTAACAAGACCAAGGTCGCTAAGATTTCCAAGGCGAAGCTTCAGGAGATTGCTGAGACAAAGATGCCCGACTTAAACGCTGCGAGCCTGGAGGCTGCAATGAGCATGATCGCTGGTACCGCACGCAGTATGGGTATCACTGTAGAAGACTAATATTCAATATTTGGGAGACAACATAAGTTGTCGCTGGAACCTAGGAGGTAAGATAATGAAACATGGAAAGAAGTATACAGAGGCTGCAAAGCTTGTAGACCGCGCTACATTCTATGAGCCCAATGACGCAATAGCCCTTGTTAAGAAGACAGCAACTGCAAAATTTGATGAGACTATCGAAGTACACATCCGGACGGGCTGCGACGGCCGTCACGCTGAGCAGCAGATCCGTGGTGCAGTGGTACTGCCTAACGGAACCGGTAAGACAGTTAGGGTTCTTGTATTCGCAAAGGGTGACAAGCTGAGCGAAGCAGAGGCAGCCGGAGCTGATTATGTAGGCGGTGAGGAGCTGATCCCTAAGATTCAGAACGATGGCTGGCTAGATTTTGATGTTGTTGTGGCGACACCCGATATGATGGGTGTGGTTGGCCGTCTGGGTAAGGTGCTGGGCCCCAAGGGTCTGATGCCCAATCCCAAGGCAGGTACCGTAACCATGGATGTGGCAAAAGCTATTGCAGATATTAAGGCAGGTAAGATCGAGTACAGACTTGACAAGACCAATATTGTACACGTGCCTGTTGGTAAGGCTTCCTTCACGGAAGAGGCTCTGCAGGAGAACTTCAATGCATTGATGGATGCTATTGTCAAGGCTCGTCCCAGCGCATTGAAAGGCCAGTATTTAAGAAGCATCACTCTGACCAGTACTATGGGTCCTGGCGTAAAGGTGAGCGTGGCAAAATTCTAAAGCATTGATTTTGCACCAACATTTTTAGCATTATAATTATTTAGCAATAAAATTTACTATTAAGGGGTTGACGGATGTCAGCCCCTTATGTTATAGTACTAAAGGTCGCAAGACCGTGCCGAAGACAGTAGGTCCCAAAACCTTGCTGCTTATGGCGTGCAGATTGCATATGTAATTTGCAGGCATGCAGAAAGGGAAGTAGGGTAAGCACAGCGCCTACCGAGGAAAGAGTTTTTACGTAAGACTTTTTGCCTTCCTGTCTTCAGGGAGGCTTTTCTTATATATGAACTCCTTTCGGCGGGGAATTCATTTCCATAAAATTTTATAAGGAGGTTAAAAAATGGCAAAGGTTGAGTTGAAGAAACCCATTGTGGATGAGATTTCTGCCAGCATCAAAGACGCTCAATCTGTAGTCCTGGTAGATTACCGTGGACTTACCGTTGAGCAGGATACCCAGTTGCGCAGAAACCTGCGCGAGGCGGGCATCACCTACAAGGTATACAAGAACACCTTCATGAACTTTGCGTTCAAAGGCACCGAGTTCGAAGGCCTGACCCAGTATCTGGAAGGCCCCAGTGCAGTGGCTATCTCCACTGATGATGCAACAGCTCCTGCCAGAGTACTTGCTGAGTTCGCAAAGACTGCTGACAAGCTTGAAATCAAAGCCGGCGTGGTGGAAGGCACCGTTTACGATGCCAAGGGAATCGCGTCCATCGCAAGCATCCCTTCCAGAGACGTGCTGATTTCCAGGCTGCTTGGAAGCATCCAGAGTCCTATCACCAATTTCGCTCGTGTTATGAATCAGCTGGCTGAGAAAGGCGGCGCCGGTGCAGTAGAAGCACCCGCAGCAGAGGCAGCTGAGGAAGCAGCACCTGCTGAAGCCACTGCTCCTGCAGAAGCAGCGCCTGTTGAGGCTGAGGCACCTGCAGCAGAGGCCGAAGCTCCTGCCACAGAGGCAGAAACACCCGCTGCTGAATAATACAGCAGGTGAATGAAGAAAGATTAACCAGATTAATTAAAGAAATGGAGGATATGTAAAATGGCAAAATTGACCGCTCAGGAATTGATCGACGCTATCAAAGAGCTGACTGTATTAGAATTAAATGATCTTGTAAAGGCATGTGAAGAGGAGTTTGGCGTGTCCGCAGCTGCTGGCGTAGTTGTTGCAGCAGCAGGCCCTGCAGCAGGCGGTGCTGCTGAGGAGGAGAAGACCGAGTTTGACGTAGAGCTGACCGAGGTTGGCGCAGAGAAGGTTAAGGTTATCAAGGTTGTTCGTGAAGTAACCGGCCTGGGTCTGAAGGAAGCTAAGGACGTTGTTGACGGCGCTCCCAAGGTTGTAAAGGAAGGCGCATCCAAGGAAGAAGCTGAGGACATCAAGAAGAAGCTCGAAGAAGTTGGCGCTAAGGTTACTCTTAAGTAATCAACTCGCTACGCGGCAAATTCAAAATGCTAAAGAGGCAGTTTCGTATTATACGGAAAACTGCCTCTTTGTTTCTATATTGTTTTAAAGATAAAAGTTTGTTTATTTTGCAGGCAACAGGCACCGTCTGGTGCCGTCACTCGTAGTAAACTAACTTTTCAAATTTTCAAATTTTTTCTAAAATTCAGGAAATTTCTGCTTGACCCCTTTTTTCATTTGTGTTATCATGGATAGTGCACTATTGTGCTGTGCTATGCTCATTTTTCGCAAGAATTACTGTTTTGCGGGCTTTGTGAAAGCACGAAATCAGAAAGAACGGGGTGAATTTTCAATGGAAAAGAACAGAATACGTCCGACTGCCAATACCAAAGTCATGCGTATGAGTTATGCGCGTCAGAAAGAAGTATTGGAGATGCCCAATCTGATTGAAGTTCAAAAGGACTCCTATCAGTGGTTTTTGGACGAGGGCCTGAGAGAGGTGTTTGACGATATTTCTCCCATCGCTGATTACAGTGGCTCTTTGAGTCTTGAGTTTGTGGATTTTGAACTCTGTAAAGACGATGTGAAATATTCTATTGAGGAGTGTAAGGAACGTGATGCCACCTATGCGGCACCTTTGACCGTGACGGTTCGTCTTTATAACAAGGAAAAGGAAGAAATCAGTGAGCATAAGATTTTTATGGGCGATCTTCCCCTGATGACAGAGACAGGGACCTTTGTCATCAACGGTGCAGAGCGCGTTATTGTAAGCCAGCTGGTGCGTTCGCCCGGCATCTACTATGCCATTGGTCATGACAAGATCGGTAAGAGACTGTTCTCCTGTACTGTGATTCCTAACCGTGGTGCATGGCTGGAGTATGAGACTGATTCCAACGATGTGTTTTATGTTCGCGTGGACAGAACCAGAAAGGTTCCCGTCACCGTGTTGATCCGTGCGCTTGGTATAGGCACCAACGAGGAGATCCGCGAGATTTTCGGTGAGAACGAACCTAAGATTGAAGCAAGCTTTACAAAGGACACTGCTGAGAATTATCAGGAGGGTCTGTTAGAGCTGTATAAAAAGATACGCCCCGGTGAGCCCCTGAGCGTTGAGAGTGCAGAGAGCCTGATCAACGCTATGTTTTTCGACCCCCGAAGATATGACCTTGCAAAGGTAGGCAGATATAAATTCAATAAGAAGCTGGCATTCAGAAACAGAATTCGCCATCAGATCCTGGCTGCTGATGTGGTAGATCCTGTTACTGGCGAGGTTCTTGCAAATGCAGGCGACAAAGTGACTGCTGAGCTGGCTGATACTATTCAGGATGCAGCAGTTCCCTTTGTGTACATCCAGACTGAGGAGAGGAATGTGAAGGTACTCTCCAACATGATGGTTAATCTGACCAGCTTTGTAGACTGTGAGCCCAGAGACTTCGGTATCCGCGAACGCGTTTACTATCCCGTTCTGGCGAAGATTCTGGAAGAGTTCGGAGACGAACCCGAGAAGCTGGCGGAGGCGTTGAAGAAGAATGCCCATGAGCTGGTTCCCAAGCACATCACGAAGGAGGATATCATTGCCTCCATCAACTATAATATGCATCTGGAGTATGGTCTGGGCAATGACGACGATATCGACCATCTGGGCAACAGACGTATCCGCGCTGTAGGCGAACTGCTCCAGAACCAGTACCGTATTGGACTGTCCAGAATGGAGAGGGTGGTACGTGAGCGCATGACCACCCATGATGCTGAGGAGATTTCTCCCCAGTCCCTGATCAATATTAAGCCTGTGACTGCGGCAGTTAAGGAGTTCTTTGGATCCTCACAGCTGTCACAGTTCATGGATCAGAACAACCCGCTTGGAGAGTTGACCCACAAGAGACGTCTCTCTGCCCTGGGCCCCGGCGGTTTGTCAAGAGACCGTGCCGGATTTGAGGTCCGTGACGTGCACTATTCCCACTACGGAAGAATGTGTCCTATCGAGACCCCCGAAGGTCCTAACATCGGTCTGATTAACTCTCTTGCAAGCTATGCTCGGATCAATGAGTACGGCTTTGTGGAGGCTCCTTACAGAAAAATTGACAAGACCAATTCTGAGAATCCCGTGGTTACCGACGAAGTGGTATATATGACTGCGGATGAGGAAGATAATTATCATGTAGCGCAGGCAAGTGAGGCGCTGGATGCAGAGGGGCATTTTGTCCGCACTACCGTATCCGGCCGTTACAAGGAGGAGACCTCTGAATATCCCCGTTCTATGTTTGACTACATGGATGTGTCTCCCAGAATGGTGTTCTCTGTGGCTACAGCTCTGATTCCCTTCCTGCAGAACGATGACGCGAACCGTGCGCTGATGGGATCCAACATGCAGCGACAGGCAGTGCCGCTTTTAACTACGGAAGCTCCTGTGGTAGGTACGGGCATGGAGCCCAAGGCTGCCGTTGACTCCGGTGTGTGCATTGTGGCAAAGAAGGCTGGTACAGTGGATTATGTTTCCTCCAATCTGATCAGAATGACCTATGATGACGGAGAGAAGGCAGAGTTTCATCTGACCAAGTTCTCCCGCAGCAATCAGTCCAACTGCTATAACCAAAAGCCCATTGTGTTCAAAGGCGATCATGTGGCAGAAGGTCAGGTGATTGCAGACGGTCCTTCCACCTCCATGGGTGAGTTGGCTCTGGGCAAGAATCCCCTGATTGGTTTCATGACCTGGGAGGGATACAATTACGAAGATGCAGTCCTTTTGAGTGAGAGACTGGTGCAGGAGGATGTCTATACCTCCGTGCATATTGAGGAATATGAGGCGGAAGCCCGTGACACTAAGTTGGGGCCTGAAGAGATTACACGTGATGTACCCGGCGTAGGTGACGATGCTCTGAAGGATCTGGACGACAGAGGCATCATCCGTATCGGTGCAGAGGTTCGTGCCGGTGATATTCTGGTTGGTAAAGTCACGCCTAAGGGTGAGACCGAGTTGACTGCTGAGGAGAGACTGCTTCGAGCTATCTTTGGCGAGAAGGCAAGAGAGGTTCGCGATACCTCCCTGAAGGTACCTCACGGCGAGTATGGTATTGTTGTGGATGCCAAGGTATTTACCAGAGAGAACAGCGATGAGCTGTCTCCCGGTGTAAACCAGGCAGTTCGAATCTATATTGCACAGAAGAGAAAGATTTCCGTAGGTGACAAGATGGCAGGCCGTCACGGTAACAAGGGTGTGGTTTCCCGCGTGCTTCCCGTGGAGGATATGCCATATCTGCCCAACGGACGTCCTCTTGACATTGTGCTGAATCCTCTGGGCGTGCCCTCTCGTATGAACATTGGACAGGTACTTGAAATCCACCTTTCCCTGGCGGCAAAGGCATTAGGATTCAATGTGGCGACTCCCGTGTTCGACGGTGCAAATGAGCATGATATTATGGATACCCTGGATCTTGCCAACGATTATGTGAATCTGGAGTGGGAGGAGTTTGAGAAGAAGCATAAGGATGAGCTTCTGCCAGAGGTAATGCAGTACCTTTCTGACAACAGAGACCATAGAGAACTGTGGAAGGGTGTTCCCATCTCCCGCGACGGTAAGGTACATTTGCGCGATGGCCGTACAGGCGAGTACTTTGACAGTCCTGTTACTATCGGCCACATGCATTACCTGAAACTCCATCATCTGGTGGACGATAAAATTCATGCCCGTTCCACCGGACCGTACTCACTGGTTACCCAGCAGCCCCTGGGTGGTAAGGCACAGTTCGGCGGACAGCGTTTCGGTGAGATGGAAGTTTGGGCTCTGGAGGCTTATGGCGCATCCTATACACTTCAGGAGATCCTGACTGTGAAGTCCGACGATGTGGTGGGACGTGTAAAGACCTATGAGGCAATTATAAAGGGAGACAATATTCCCGAGTCCGGCATTCCCGAGTCCTTCAAGGTGTTGCTCAAGGAGCTGCAGGCTCTGGGCTTGGATGTGCGTGTGCTCAGAGAGGATCACACCGAAGTAGAGATCATGGAATCCATCGATTATGGCGATACCGATTACCGCTATGAGATGGAAGGTGACCGTAAGTACGATGACTACGGAAACGGTGAGCTTGGTCAGATGGGTTATCAGGCGCAAGAGTTTGATGACGACAGTGGTGAGCTTGTGAATGCTGACGAGGACGACTTCGACGAAGATGACTTTGACGCTGAGGCGGACGACTTTGAGGACGGTGACTTTTAATAGATAGAAGGGAGTGCCATTCATGCCAGAAACAAGAAATGAATCAACCTATCAGCCTATGACATTTGATGCCATAAAGATTGGATTAGCTTCACCTGATAAGATTCGGGACTGGTCCCACGGTGAAGTGTTGAAGCCTGAGACCATCAATTACAGGACATTGAAGCCCGAGAGGGATGGCTTGTTCTGCGAGAAGATTTTTGGACCCAGCAAGGACTGGGAATGTCATTGCGGTAAATATAAGAAGATCAGGTATAAGGGTGTAGTCTGCGACAGATGCGGTGTTGAGGTGACCAAAGCCAGTGTCCGCAGAGAGCGCATGGGTCACATTGAATTGGCTGCCCCTGTGTCCCATATCTGGTACTTTAAGGGTATCCCCAGCCGCATGGGATTAGTACTGGATCTGTCTCCCAGGGTGCTGGAAAAAGTACTGTATTTTGCATCTTATATCGTGCTTGATCCTGCAGATTCCGGCCTGGAGTACAAGCAGATCCTTTCTGAGAAGGAGTATCAGGATGCCAGGGAGAACTATGGTAATAAGTTCCGTGTAGGTATGGGTGCAGAAGCTATCAAGGAGCTGCTGCAGGCCATTGACCTGGAGACAGAAGCAGAAGAGTTAAAGACGGGTCTGAGAGAGTCTTCCGGACAGAAGCGGGCTCGTATTATCAAGAGATTAGAAGTGGTGGAGGCCTTTCGGGAATCCGGCAACAAGCCGGAGTGGATGGTGATGGACGTGATTCCTGTAATCCCGCCCGATATCCGTCCCATGGTGCAGTTGGACGGCGGTCGCTTTGCAACATCCGACTTAAACGACCTGTATAGAAGGATCATCAATAGAAACAACCGTCTGAAGAGACTGCTGGAGTTGGGCGCACCTGACATTATCGTGCGCAACGAGAAGAGAATGCTCCAGGAAGCAGTGGATGCTCTGATTGACAACGGACGCAGAGGCCGTCCTGTGACCGGTCCCGGCAACAGAGCTCTAAAGTCCCTGTCCGATATGCTTAAGGGTAAGTCCGGCCGTTTCCGCCAGAATCTTTTAGGTAAGCGTGTGGACTATTCCGGACGTTCCGTTATCGTGGTAGGACCTGAACTTAAGATTTATCAGTGCGGACTGCCCAAAGAGATGGCCATCGAGCTGTTCAAACCTTTTGTTATGAAAGAGCTGGTGGCAAAGGGCATCAGCCAGAATATTAAGAATGCCAAGAAACTGGTTGACAAGATGGATAACCAGGTCTGGGATGTGTTGGAGGAGGTTATCAAGGAACATCCTGTGATGCTGAACCGTGCACCTACTCTGCATAGACTGGGTATCCAGGCTTTTGAGCCCATTCTGGTAGAGGGTAAGGCAATTAAGCTGCATCCCCTGGTATGTACTGCATTCAATGCAGACTTCGATGGAGACCAGATGGCAGTGCATCTTCCCCTGTCTGTTGAAGCTCAGGCGGAGTGCCGTTTCCTGCTGCTCTCTCCTAACAATTTGCTGAAGCCCTCCGATGGCGGTCCTGTAGCTGTTCCTTCTCAGGATATGGTGCTGGGTATCTATTACCTGACTCAGGAGAGACCCGGTTCGCTTGGTGAAGGCAAGTCCTACAAGAATGTGAACGAGGCAATTCTAGCCTATGAGAATAAGGCTTGTACCCTGCACTCCAGAATTAAGGTGCGGGTTACTAAGACGAACGCTGAGGGAGAAGAGGTCAGCGGAGTTGTGGAGTCCACTCTGGGACGGTTTATTTTCAATGAGATCCTTCCTCAGGACTTAGGATTTGTGGACAGAAGCAATCCGGAGAACTTCTTAAAGCCAGAGGTGGATTTCCATGTGGGCAAGAAGCAGTTAAAGCAGATTTTGGAGAAGGTCATTAATACCCACGGTGCTTCCAAGACCGCAGAGGTGCTGGACGATGTGAAGTCCATCGGCTACAAGTATTCTACCAGAGCTGCAATGACAGTTTCTATCTCCGATATGACCGTGCCTGAGAAGAAACCTGAAATGTTGCAGGCTGCACAGGCCACCGTTGACAAGATTTCAGCAAACTTCCGCCGCGGTCTGATTACCGAGGAGGAGAGATATCGCGCGGTAATCGAGACCTGGAACCAGACGGATAAAGAGCTGACCGAAGTACTGCTGGGCGGTCTTGATACCTATAACAACATCTTCATGATGTCTGACTCCGGTGCACGTGGTTCCAATCAGCAGATCAAGCAGCTGGCAGGTATGCGTGGACTGATGGCAGATACTATGGGACGTACCATTGAATTGCCCATCAAATCAAACTTCCGTGAAGGTCTTGACGTGTTGGAGTATTTTATGTCCGCACACGGCGCACGTAAGGGTTTGTCCGATACTGCACTCCGTACCGCAGACTCCGGGTATTTGACCAGACGAATGGTTGATGTATCCCAGGAGCTGATTATCCGGGAGGTAGACTGTGCTGAGGGTAAAGATGAGATTCCCGGTATGGTGGTCAAAGCCTTCATGGATGGTAAGGAGACGATTGAGAGCCTGAAGGACAGAATCACAGGACGGTATACCTGTGAGGATATTTATGACAAGAACGGCCAGATGATCGTGAAGCACAACCACATGATTACTCCCAGCCGTGCTGCTAAGATTGTGGAGATCGCTGAGAACGAAAAGGGAGAACTCGTTGAAGTATTGGCCGGCAGGAACGAAAAGGGAGATCCCATGGAGGCGGTGAAGATCCGTACCATCCTGACCTGTCGCTCCCATGTGGGAATCTGTGCAAAGTGTTACGGCGCCAACATGGCTACCGGCGA
>JAFLRO010000033.1 GCA_022511425.1 Acetatifactor sp. | reverse complement strand
CGTGCTAGATAGATGATCATTCACGACATAACCCGGCTTATCGTTTTGCTTACACTAAAAACCCCAACGAATATGGTCTGGTGACCATGTCCGGTGGGGATGTTTTTTGCCTTTTTATTTAAGAAAAGTTTTAGAATACACTTGTTGACAACCATGAAAATATGGTAGATTATGATAGGTAGCGAAAGTTAACTGGTACAGCCCAGGAGAAAGGATGGATATAGATGACAAAGATAGATGTATTTTCGGGTTTTTTGGGGGCGGGAAAGACGACTCTGATAAAGAAGCTTTTGAAGGAGGCGTTGGACGGCAGCAAGACTGTGCTAATTGAGAATGAATTTGGTGAGATCGGCATTGACGGCGGTTTCCTGAAAGAGGCCGGTATAGAGATTAAGGAAATGAATTCCGGATGTATCTGTTGTTCTCTTGTTGGCGACTTTGGAACCTCTCTTAAGGAAGTGATTTCCACCTATGCACCGGAGCGTATTCTCATTGAACCGTCAGGTGTGGGTAAATTGTCTGATGTGTTGAAGGCAGTGGAGAATGTTGCAGCTGAGCTGGATGTGCAGGTGAACAGCGCTGTGGCTGTGGTGGATGCCTCAAAGGCAAAGATGTATATCAAGAATTTTGGAGAGTTCTTTATCAATCAGATTCAATTTGCAGGAACTATCATTCTAAGCAGAACGGACAAGGTGACCGGGGCTAAGCTGGAGGAGTGTGTACAGTTGATTCGGGAGCATAATTCCAGGGCAACTATTATCACCACACCTTTAGACCAGCTGGATGGACGAAATGTGTTGGAGACCATCGAGGGAGCTGACACTCTGGATGAGATGATGCGTGAGATGCTGGAGCAGGTGCAGGATGAGCATGAACATCACCATCATCACCACGATGATGACGAGCACGAGCATGAACATCATCACCACGACCACGACGATGATGACGAAGTACATGAGCATCATCACCACCATGACCACGATGACGATGAGCACGAGCATGAACATCATAACCACGACCACGACGATGACGACGAGCATGAGCACCACCATCACGACCATGACGATGATGACGAGCATGAGCACCATCACCATCATCACGACGATGACGATGAGCACGAGCATCATCATCACCATCATCACGACCACGACCATCATGGCCACCACCATGCCGACGAAGTGTTCACCAGCTGGGGCAAGGAGACGCCCGCAGTATACACCGGTGAAAAGCTGGAGAGCATCCTGACAGCCCTGGACAGTGGCGAGTATGGCGCAATTCTCAGAGCAAAAGGCATGGTGCCTGCCGCAGACGGCACCTGGATTTATTTTGACTATGTTCCCGAGGAGCATGACATCAGGAGCGGAAAGCCGGAAGTGACCGGCAAGCTCTGCGTCATTGGTGCTGAACTGAAGGAAGATAAGCTGGAAGAACTGTTCCGGGTATAAAGCTTACAAACAGCTTGACATAAGCAATCAGAAAGGCGGAAGACGGTATGAAACCCGTATATGTGATCAATGGTTTCCTGGAGAGTGGCAAGACTGAATTTATCAGCTTTACTCTGGATCAACCCTATTTTCAGACAAAGGGAACCACACTTCTGATCCTGTGCGAGGAGGGTGAGAAGGAATATGATGAAACACTCCTGAAAAAAAGCGGAACAGTTGTGGAACTGGTGGAGGAAGAAGCAGATTTTACACCCTCCCATCTTCTGGAACTGGAGAAGAAGCATAAGCCGGAGCGCATAATTATTGAGTATAACGGCATGTGGAATTACAAAAATGCAAAATTGCCCTGGCATTGGAAGATTGAACAGCAGATCACTACCATTGACGGCTCCACATTTCCTATGTATTACACAAACATGCGGTCACTTTTGGCGGAGATGATCCGGAACTCAGATATGATTATTTTTAACCGCTGTGATAATGTCAGGGATGAACTAGGTAGCTATAAACGGAATATTAAGGCAGTGAACCCCGCCGCAGAGGTGATTTTTGAAGATGCAAACGGTGAGATCAATGAAATTTTTGAGGAGGATCTGCCTTATGACCTGAATCAAGAGATTATCGACCTGGACAATACCGGCTATGGCATCTGGTATCTGGATTCCATGGATCATTTGGAGCGATATATAGGAAAAAAGATGCGGTTTGTGGCCATGGTGCTGAAACCCGGAAATTTTCCGGACAATTATTTTGTGCCCGGGCGCATGGCTATGACCTGTTGTGCCGACGATATGGCATTTTTGGGTTATGCCTGCGAATTTGCAGGAGCGGGTGCTCTAAAGCAGAAGGACTGGGTAAAGGTCACGGCGGTAGTCTCCAAAGAGTACTGGGAGGACTATAAAGGTGAGGGACCTATTCTCCATGCAGTCAGCGTAGAGAAGACTAAGGCTCCCAAGGAGGAGATTATCAGTTTCTCTTAAGCTATGGCACAGGAAAATGAAAAAGAAATTCAACAACTGAAGAACCGGCTCAGAGATCTGGCGGAGAGATCCTATACCCAGGGGATTTTTACTTTTACCGGTTTTCTGGGATTGAGTGAGCAGGAGATATTTTGGCATCAGGAGAGGGAACTGCGCCACGCAGAATATGCCCTGGAGGGCGGCTGTCAGGGGGCAGACCGGGTGGTGATCCGGTTTGGCAGCGAGGCTGAACTGGGCTATACGGTACCCTTTCCCATTGTCTGCATCAATATAAGTCCCTTACAGCAGAAATTTGCGGATGATTTGTCTCATCGGGATTTTCTTGGTGCGTTGATGAATCTTGGAATCGACAGGAGCACCTTGGGGGATATTAAGGTAGGTGACAAAGAGGCATATCTCTTCTGTTTGGATTCCATCTCCGATTTTATCTGTGAGAATCTGACCCAGGTCAGGCATACTCATGTGAGATGCACTGTGACGCAGGATTTTGCGGCTATTCCTCAGGAGGAACCGGAGGTGATAAATATTCAGGTACCTTCTCTGCGCGTTGACGCAGTGCTGTCCAGGGTATATAATATGTCAAGAGAAAAAAGCCTGGAACTGTTTCGAACCGGCAAGGTTTATGTGAACGGCAGGCTTTGTGAGAACAATTCTCGCCTGTTAAAGACAGGGGAGACAGTAAATGCCAGAGGGTTTGGCAAGTTTTCGCTGTCCGGTGAGCCCAGGGAGACTAAAAAGGGCAAGCTGGCTGTGGAGGCGGCCGTGTACAGATGACTGGGGGCGCCTATGTATTCCTATTCCATTTATCAATGGCTGTTCTTTTTTTACCTTTATTGTTTTTTTGGTTGGTGCGTTGAGTCGACGTATGTGTCGATAAAAGACAGAAAGCTTACCAACAGAGGATTTATCCGTGGACCGTTCCTGCCGCTGTACGGCAGCGGCGGTATGATGATGCTAATTGTATCCATGCCCTTTCGGGATAATGTGTTTCTGGTCTATATAGCGGGCTGTTTGGGTGCTACTGTGTTGGAATATGTGACAGGAGTGACCATGGAGGCATTGTTCAAGGTTCGGTATTGGGATTACTCGAAGAACAAGTTCAACTTTCAGGGGCATATCTGTCTTGGAACCTCTTTGTCCTGGGGATTTCTTACCATTTTCATGACGGAGATTTTCCATGTGCCTGTGGAGAGAATTGTGCTGGCCATACCGGAGCAGGTGCTTAACCCGGTGACGGTGGTTCTGACTGTGTTGATCGGTGCAGACTTTGCACTCTCCTTCAAGGCTGCCATTGACCTTAAGGATCTGCTGGCAAAGATGGAGAGCACCAAGGGAGAACTTATAAGTATTCAAAAACGTCTTGATGCCATTATTACATCAGCAGGAGAAAGCCTTGGAAGTAAGAAGGAGGCTATTGCAGTCTCCATGGATGAGTTAAAAATGGGAATTGAGGTCAAATTTGAAAGTCTTAAGAATCTTGCATTGACCAAACCCAGTGAATACATGGAGAGTGTAAAGGAGGAATTGACTGAACTTGTAAAGAAATACACTGTAAATATAGAAATCAGGAGCCATTTAAGCAGTATCCGGGATTTTTTCCAGAAAGATATGATTCGTTCCAATCCCTCCATGACTTCAGATAAGTATCAGGAATCTCTGGATGAAGTGAAGCAGCAGACATTCAAAAAAAAGAAATGATTCTCGGGCAGTGACGGACTCTTCGGAGTCCGTTTTTCTGTCTATGAATTTGGGGATGCTGTCATTGAGGGCATCTTAAAGAAATCTTAAAGGTTTAGATAGTTTCGTATTAAAGAATAATTTGCTAAAATGAAATATGAGGAGGCGGCAGACTATGTACCATATACTAATCTGTGATGATGAACAGGATATTGTGAATGCCCTGAAAATTTATCTGAACGACTCAAGCTATTTACTTCATGAAGCTCATAACGGAAAGGAAGCGCTGGAGATTGTAAATCGGGAGGAAATCCATCTGGTACTTCTGGATATCATGATGCCGGAGATGGACGGCATGGAAGCTATGGTAAAAATCCGTGAGAAGAGTAACGTTCCTATTATTCTGCTGACTGCCAAATCGGAGGATTCAGACAAGGTACTTGGACTTAATGTTGGCGCGGATGACTACATTACGAAGCCCTTTAATCCGGTGGAGGTCTCCGCCCGCGTAAAATCTCAGCTGCGGAGATATTTACAGTTGGGATCTGGGAGTATACGGCCGGAAGTGATAAGGTGTGGCGGTATCGAACTGGATGACAAGGAGAAGCGGGTGATGCTGGATGGGGAGGATGTTTCCCTTACACCGACGGAATACGAGATCCTGAAGCTACTTATGGAGAATCAGGGGCAGGTATTTTCTCCCAGGGAAATTTACCGACGGATATGGAACGATGTGCCCTATGGCAGCGAGAACACGGTGGCAGTGCATATCAGGCATTTGAGGGAGAAACTGGAGATCAACCCGGCTGAGCCCAGATATCTGAAAGTGGTATGGGGACAGGGCTACAAGTGTGAGAAGAATTTTTAATGTAAGTCTGGAGAGGCATAAGATAATGATAAAAGTGGTGAGGAATAAAAAGAAAATAAAGTTAATTGATTCCCTGCTTGCAAAAGTGGTGATTTACTTGTTGTTAGTTGTGAGTAGTTTTGTCGCATCAGTGTCTATCTTGTGGTGTGGGTTTGCAGTATCACAGGAACTGTATTGGTCGGGCACCGTGCAGGATGCCATGCAAAATCTGGATTATTATCCGTATAATGATGCTGCCAATGCAATGTGGAGTTATGTGCGGCAAATGGATATGGATGGTGCAAGAAAGTATTTTGAGACAAAAAATTATGATGTGAATATTCTTCAGAAAACAGCTGCACCTGCAGGGAAGGAACGGGACAGAGACCTAATATTTGGAACCTATGATGGTTCCTATGCTCCCACCCGGACAAGGGATATTTATATTACCTCTGACAGGAACTTAAAATGGGTTACAGAGAATGGTCAGCAAGAATATATTATAGAGAATTCCACCTATATTTTTAGGGTATATATAGACCCGGCATTACCATATCAAGATAATATGCGCATAACCCAAAGAATAATGGAGTTTTTATACCAGCAGCGCTATACGGTTATCTGGACGGCAGTAGTCGGAAGTATTGCAACAATTTTATGTTTTTTGATTCTGATTTGCACTGCCGGAAACAGAAAGCAAGGGGATTCGACTCAATTGCCGGAGATACGAGGTATTTATCTGGATCTGCTGGCAACAATCTATCTGTTGGTTTTGCTGGGGATTTTACAAGGCGCCGGTCGGGTTTGTTCCGTATTTTCAAGTCGTAGCATTGCGTTGGAACTTATATTTGCAGCAGTTTTGGGAACGGTGATAATCATATGGCTGACATTATTCTGCTATAATATAGTCCGACAGATAAAGTATGGAAAATGGTGGACTCATACGCTGATATATTCGGTAACTCGTATTATAGTGCGTTTTCTAAAATTTTTTGGGAAGGTCTGTGCTGAAGTGATTAAGGGGATACCCTCGGTCGTGACTACTGTGATTATTTATTTGATGCTGTGTGTATTGGAGGCTTTAGTTACAGCTTATTTATTGGATGCAAGGGCGGATTTGATGTGGTGTGTGGAAAAAGTTGTTTTTTTACCCATTTTGATTTATATAGCCATATGTTGCAGGCGGCTTATTGCAGCCGGCGAGGCGCTGTCCTTAGGGCAGTTGGATCACAAAGTTAATACTTCAAACATGATCGGTAAATTGAAAACCCATGGTGAAAGCCTAAACAACATTGGACTGGGGATTGCCAAGGCAGTGGAGGAACGCATAAAGAGCGAACGCCTAAAGACGGAACTGATCACGAATGTTTCTCATGACCTGAAGACACCACTGACTTCCATTATCAATTATTCTAATCTTATATGTGAGGAACAGACGGAGAATGAGAAAATTAAAGAATACTCACAGGTGCTGTTGCGACAGTCAGGGAGTTTGAAAAACCTGCTGGAGAATTTGGTGGAAGCATCCAAGGCTACTACGGGCAATCTTGAGGTAAATCTGGTCCCCAGTGAGGTGGGGGTAATCCTTTCCCAGGCGGTGGGCGAGTATCAACAGAGACTGGAGGAAAAAGAATTAGAACTAATAATTGACCAGCCGGAGGAGCCTGTGCGGATTATGGCGGACGGAAGGCATCTGTGGAGGGTATTTGACAATCTGCTGAATAATATATGTAAGTATGCCCAGGAACATTCCAGAGTCTACCTGAATGTAGAGCAGCGGGGAAGAGAAGTGCAGATCATTTTCCGAAATATGTCAAAATACGCACTGAATGTGTCTGCAGAAGACCTGGAGGAACGATTTGTGCGGGGAGATCGATCAAGGCATATGGAGGGAAATGGACTGGGACTGTCCATAGCCAAGAGCCTGATTGAATTACAGGAAGGTGATATGAAGATCGTGGTGGATGGGGACCTGTTCAAGGTGATTTTAAGTTTTAAGAGCCTGGATGAGGCAGAACTAAAAAACATAAGTGAAAAACATAAGTGAAAAACATAAGTGAAAAACATAAGTGAAAAACAGAAATGACATGTTTGAGTGATGAACAATGAGAAAACATTGAAAAACAGACCCGGCGGAATACGATTCCAGCCGGGTCATTTTGTGCAAGTGAATGTGGAGAGCGTGAACAATAAGGTGCTCATCAGCGCACTTTTGCAGTTGCAGAGTATTTTTCCTCACAGTATTTGCAGCGGTAGACTTCACTTTCCGGGTCAGCCAGATAGAAGATGTGGGGCAGTTCCTGCTCGATGGAGGTGATACATCTGGGGTTATGGCATTTTATTACGTTTTTGATCTGCTGAGGAAGCACCAGTACCTTCTTTTCCACGATATCCCCGTTCTTAATGACATTGACGGTGATGCTGTGGTCGATGAAGGCCAGTACATCCAGATTCAGCATATCAATGTCGCACTCTACCTTCAGTATATCTTTCTTGCCCATTTTGTCGCTGCGGGCGTTCTTGATGATTGCCACAGTGCAGTCCAGCTTGTCCAGCTGGAGATGCTCATAGAGTTCCAGGCTCTTTCCGGCCTTGATATGATCCAGCACAAAGCCTTCCTCGATCTTTCCAACATTTAACATGATTTATTACCTCGTTTCCGGGCGATTCAGCGCCCATTGTCTGTAAGCAGTTGCAGATGGATGTGGGTGTGGCTTCTGTTGTCGGTCACGTAGTTGGAGCGCGACCGGTGTTTTAGGCCAGCTCCAGCAGAGTCAATATCAGTGCCATGCGTACATATACACCATACTGAGCCTGCTTGAAATATGCGGCTCTGGGATCGTCATCCACCTCCACGGAGATCTCATTGACCCTGGGCAGGGGATGCAGCACCAGCATGTCATCCCTGGCTCTGGCAAGCTTTGCGGTATCAAGAATATAGAAATCTTTTAACCTGACATAGTCTTCTTCGTTGAAGAAGCGTTCTTTCTGTACCCTGGTCATATACAGCAGATCCAGTTCCGGTATTACGTCCTCCAGCCGGATTACCTCCTGATAGGAAATGCCTTTACTCTTCAGCATTTCGGTGATATAGTCCGGAACTCTCAGCTCCTCCGGAGAGATAAAGAGAAAGCGGATGTTGTCATAGCGAACCAGCGCATGAATCAGCGAGTGGACCGTACGGCCAAATTTCAGATCGCCGCAGAGGCCTATAGTAAAGCCGCTTAGGGATCCTTTCAGGCTGCGGATGGTCAGGAGGTCTGTGAGGGTCTGGGTGGGATGCTGGTGGCCGCCATCACCTGCATTGATCACGGGGATACCGGAACGCTCCGCCGCTACCATAGGAGCGCCTTCTTTCGGATGACGCATGGCGCAGATATCCGCGTAGCAGGAAATGATGCGAATAGTGTCAGATACGCTCTCTCCTTTGGAAGCGGAGGAAGATGCGGCATCGGAGAAACCGATGACACGTCCCCCCAGCCTCGTCATGGCGGATTCAAAACTCAAGCGCGTGCGTGTGCTGGGTTCGTAAAAACAGGTGGCCAGAATCTTCCCATCACAAGCATGTGTGTACTTTTGGGGATTCCGTTCAATGTCGCCGGCCAGGTCGAAGAGCCTGTCCAGTTCCTCTGTGGTAAAATCCAGTGGGCTCATCAAATGTCTCATGGCAGTAACCTTCCTTCTCTAAAATGTTAACAAAAGACCTGAAAAAAGCCGAAGGCAAAACCTTCGACTTTTTGTCACGATTGATAAGATAATAATTCTTCCACCGTCTTCCTCTTGGGTGCGGCGGGGGATTCATCGGGATAACCAATGGCAATAAGGGCTGCCAGCTCTCTGTCCTCGGGGAGCTCCAGAAGCTTTGCGGCCTCTTCCTCTTTGAACAGTCCCATGATCACGGTGCCAAGACCCTGCTCGTAAGCAGCGAGACAGAAGGCTTCGCTGGCGATGCCTGCGTCATACATCTGCCAATGGTCACCCTTGGAGGTGGAGAAGGAACCGTCTCTCTCATAGCCGCAGCGACCCTTGATGAGGGTGACGGCAACCACCATGGGAGCGCTGTCCATGATAGCGGTGTTACCGGACCAGTCGGTACACTTGGCCAGAGCAGCTTTCTTATCACCTTCCACTGCGATATAACGTGTGATCTGGGTGTTCTTCCAGCTGGGAGCATAGGATGCAGTATCTACGACCTGAGCCAGCAGTTCATGGGAGATAGACTGATTGGTAAATTTACGGATACTTCTGCGGTTTTTGATACATTCGCTTGCAGTCATTTTGAAAACCTCCTTGACTGTTTTTTTAATGATACCACGTTCAAAGAGGACTTTCAATGGTTGTTTCATGAAAAATTTCATTAATCTTTTAAAGAGGGTTTGCCATATTTGAAAGTATCTGGTATGATTCAAATAGAGAAATGATTATACCGCTCGTATGAAAGGAAGGACGGATAAGATGGGATTTGTTGAAAGAAAACGCTGGTTGTTTTTGGGGCTTCCCTTCACATTTACCAAATATACGATCAGGGAAGATATGATCACCATAGACGCAGGACTATTTAAGACTGTAGAGAATGATTGCTATATGTATAAGGTGCAGGATGTTCAGCATAGTGCAACACTGATGGAAAAAATATTCGGATTGGGCACGGTAACCTGCTTTACCGGTGATACTACTCATCCTCAGTTGTTGATGGTACATATCAAAAAATCCAGGGAAATCAAGGATTTTATCCTGGAGCAGTCAGAAAAGGCGCGCCTGAAACGGCGTACGGTAAATATGTTGGATATCGGTTCTGGCAATATTCAGGACCTGGATGTTCCCGATTAATACAAGCACCGCTGCTTGGCTCATTGCTCGCGGGAATAAAGCTAACCGTCGATAGCTCTGCAATAACGGTGGATGCCGTTATTGCAGGGCGTTTTTCGGTATGGGCGGTTAAGATTCAGTGCGGAAGCAATTCTGACGAGCTGTTTTCAGATGCGGCTGGCGAAGATATCAGGAGCCGTTCGAACAGAAGACCGGCACAAAACCAATATGGCGCAAAATCAAGCCGTATGACACGACCCACGTTCCAACGGCTGCGCCCATAGTCCCAAGGACATAGGGAGCGGTGATTCAAGAGCCTGCCGGTGAGAAATTCCGCAGAAAAAATCAGGCTCATGTAAGTTAAGCCTCTGAGCCATATAGATTTTTGCCTAAGAAGACGGCCTATGGGGGCAAATACGACAGCACAGCCATAGATAGGAAACATCCACAGGGAGGTATTTCCTTTTAGTGTCATATCCCTGCGACGCAGGGAATTTGCCGAGGTAAACAGGATCTCTATACACCAGCCGGTAAGGCCGCATTTTAAGAAATTTTTTATGAAAGATATAATCGTATGTTTCAATAAAATCGCTCCTTTTTGCATCATTTGGTTAGTATTTCCCGGTGAAAATAATTTTATGATAACGGTTGTGAATCTGAAAATTGAGGAGGCTGTATGACCGAGAGACAAGTCATGGAATATATAGAACAGGTGAGCAGTTTTGGTATCGTTCCGGGACTGGACAGTATCCGGGAATTGTGCAGACGGCTTGGCAATCCGCAGAAACGGCTTCATTTCATTCACATTGCCGGCACCAACGGTAAAGGATCTGTGTCCGCCTATATTGCTTCTGTGCTGCGATGCGCAGGATATCGCGTGGGAAGATACATATCACCTGTTATATTTGAATATAGGGAACGGATTCAGGTAAATGGCCGCATGATTACAAAAAATGCTATGTGTTATGGAATTGAGCGGATCAAGGCAGTCTGTGATGAGATGGTCTCGGAGGGCTTGCCTCATCCCACTGCCTTTGAGGTTGAGACGGCGCTGGGGTTTTTGTATTTTCTGGAGAAGAACTGTGATATTGTGGTACTGGAGACTGGGGTGGGAGGTCTGTTGGATGCGACCAACATTGTAGAAAATACAATAACGGCTGTGTTTACATCGATCAGTATGGATCATATGAAGCTCCTGGGAAACACGCTGGAGGAAATTGCAACTCAAAAAGCGGGTGTTATCAAACCTGGCTGTGCAGTTGTCAGCACACCTCAGAATGTCAAAGCTATGGAAGTGCTCAGTAGGAGGGCATCTGAATTGAGTTGCTCTTTTGCTGTCTCGGATCCGGGAAAGCTGGATAATGTGCGCTTTGGATTGGAGCGTCAGCGCTTTGACTATGGCAAGAGAAAGAAACTTGAGATTTCTCTGGCGGGAAGATATCAGGTGGAGAATGCGGCGCTGGCTGTGGAGGTTTTAGACGTGCTGGGGGAGAGGGGATTTCCCGTGAAGGAGGAACAGCTTCGACGTGGCCTCCGAGAAACAGAATGGACCGGGCGATTTACCATAATAAACAAACGACCGATATTTATTGTTGACGGTGCTCACAATGAGGATGCAGCAAAAAGACTTGCCGAATCTGTCAGTTTTTATTTTACAAACCGCAAAATTATTTATATAATGGGGGTATTGAGAGATAAAGAATACGACAAGATCATAGCGTTGACCCATGAGTATGCAGATCATATCATCACGGTGACATCCCCCGGAAACCCCAGAGCGCTGCCGGCTTACGAGCT
Organism: Acetatifactor sp.; assembly: GCA_022511425.1. Classification (GTDB taxonomy): domain Bacteria; phylum Bacillota; class Clostridia; order Lachnospirales; family Lachnospiraceae; genus Acetatifactor. The sequence continues at coordinate 17,826 of JAFLRO010000033.1, read as the reverse complement.
TGCTCTGGAGGTGGCAAAGGTTCACCCGAAAGTGACGGCTGTGGACAGCCTGGAGGAGGCGGTGGAGATGAGTCAACTGTTAGCTGGCAGTGAGGGTGTGATCATAGCTTTTGGATCCCTGTCCTATCTGGGCAGACTGATGGAGATAGCAGGCGCTACTTCTGGAAAGGCGGCAAAAAGACATGGTAGATAAAGACAAGATCAGGGAGGCAGCCCGGCTGATGCTTGAGGGCATTGGCGAGGATCCCGACAGGGAGGGGCTTTCGGAAACACCGGAACGGATTGCAAGGATGTATGAAGAGATATTCTCCGGCATGGACGTAGACGGCAGGGAGGAGCTTTCCAGAGTATTCCAAGTGGATACTGATGAGATGGTGCTGGAGAAAGACATTACCTTTTACTCTATGTGTGAGCATCATATGCTGCCATTTTTCGGCAAGGTTCATGTGGCTTATGTACCCGATGGCAGGGTGGCAGGATTGAGCAAGCTGGCAAGGACTGTAGAGATTTACGCCAGAAGGCTCCAGCTTCAGGAAAGAATGACGGGGCAGATAGCTGATGCAGTGATGGAATTTCTTGCCCCACGCGGTGTTATGGTTGTGGCAGAGGCGGAGCATACGTGTATGACCATGCGGGGAGTGAAAAAGCCGGGCAGTAAGACGGTGACCATTGCTACCAGGGGTGTTTTTGCAGAGGACTCCCGGATGCAGGAACAGTTTTTCAGGATGCTTCAAATGTGACCTATGGAGGAGTCCATGAACAGGATAGACAGGATACTGGGATGTGCGGCTTTCAGGGAGAACCTGGAGAAAAATAAAGAAGCTGAAACGGACAGAATCTTTTGCCGGCATGATATGGCTCATTTTCTGGATGTGGCCAGGATAGCAATGATCATAAATCTGGAGGAAGAACTGAATATAGACAGAGAATTGATTTACGGGGCAGCATTGCTCCACGACATCGGGAAGCACCGGCAATACAGTGATGGCATACCTCACGAGAAAGCAGGTGTTATGATAGCAAATGATATTCTAAGAGACTGTGGTTTTGATGAAAAAGAAACAAGCGTTATTATTGGGGCGATAGATTCACATCGCGATGATTCTATAGCACTGGAAGCCAGCCTGCGTGGAGTGCTGTACCGAGCAGACAAAGCCAGCAGATCTTGCTTTTCCTGTGTTGCAGAGGGTGACTGTAATTGGAAGGAAAGCAAAAAAAATCACCAGATATTATATTAGAAATATTTTAGTTACACTGTAGTTATTTTTAGTTATATTGTCCGGCTATTTTGTGACGCTGGAGGATAGGTCGACGATGAAAATTGGTCATAGAGAATTCAGCCAATCGGGACATACTTATCTGATGGGAATCTTGAATGTGACACCGGACTCTTTTTCTGACGGCGGAACATGGAACGAAATAGACCTGGCTCTACTGAGAGTGGAGAGGATGGTAGAGGAAGGAGCCGATGTGATTGACATTGGCGGCGAATCTACCCGGCCGGGTCATACTGCGATATCGGTTCAGGAGGAGATTCGGAGAGTGGTTCCGGTGATTGAAGCGGTGAAGTCAAGATTTGATGTACCTCTTTCTCTGGATACTTATAAACCCGATGTGGCAAGGGCAGGTATTGAGTCAGGAGTGGATATGATCAATGATATATGGGGATTGAAGTATGATGGCAGGATGGCCGAGGTAATTGCCGCAAGTGGCCTACCTTGTTGTCTGATGCATAATCGCAAGGATACGGAATATCAAAATTTCATGCAGGATTTAACATCTGATCTTGCAGAGACGCTTCACCTTGCGGAAATAGCCGGTATCGACGGGGAACGGATCATTTTGGATCCGGGGGTGGGATTTGCAAAGAGTTATCAGCAGAACCTGGAGGTCATTGATTGTCTTGAGGAGCTTAAGGTGTTGGGATGCCCATTGCTGCTTGGCTGCAGTCGCAAGTCCGTGATAGGCATCACTTTGAATAAACCAGTGGAGGAACGTTTAGAAGGGACACTGGCTACTACGGTTGTGGGAGTAATGAAGGGCTGTATGTTTGTACGAGTTCATGATGTGAAAGAGAATATCCAAGTCATAAGAATGACGGAAGCTATTCTTAAGGAGGGGAAAGTAAATGTATTCTGAGTTTGCACAGGACAAAATCATTATTGAAATGCTGGAGGTTTTTGCACACCATGGCGTGCTGGAAGAGGAGCAGAAAAAAGGCCAGATCTTTCAAGTGAACGCTGTGCTTTACACGGATGTCCACAGAGCAGGGTTGGAAGACAATCTGTTCTATTCTATTGATTACAGCCAGGTATGTCAATTTATCACGAATTGGATGCAGGAAAACACATATCAGCTGCTGGAGGCTGTGGCGGAAAAAATGTCTAAAGCTATTCTGTTAAAATATGACAGGATCGTTGCTATAGATCTGGAAATCCGTAAGCCTCAGGCACCGATTCCTTTACCTTTTGGCTGTATTTCCGTAAAGATTCACAGGAGATGGCACACTGCCTTTCTGACGATGGGATCCAATATGGGGGACAAGGTTCAATATATCAGTGGTGCCATCCGGGCATTGACGGCTCATCCCCAGATAAAGGTGAAGAAGGTATCTGATTTGATCATGTCAAAGCCCTATGGTGTGACCGATCAGGAGAATTTTCTGAATGGCGCGCTGGAAATTGAGACATTATTAGAGCCGGAAGAGCTTCTGGATGCCCTGCATGATATGGAGGATGCCGCGGGCAGGACCCGCGTGAGGCGATGGGGGCCCAGAACCTTGGACATTGATATCATTTTCTACGACAAGCTTGTATACGAGTCTGACAATGTGGTAATCCCGCACCCCGATATGCAGAACCGGGATTTTGTGCTTGAGCCTTTGAGTGCTCTGGCACCCTATTATCGGCATCCACTTCTGGGGAAAACCGTCATGCAGCTGTATCAGGAGCTGGATCCGAAGAAAAAGACAAAGATAGAGGGATTGGACTAAGTATGCTGCTTGGGCAGGTATCTATCTGCAAGCAGAGCGCATAGACCGGTGAACAGGCCGGTGAGAATGCCGCTGGGCAATAAGAAGGGCAGATAAGCCAACACGCCGGGTGTGGCTGTGACTGCACAAGCTATGAATATTTGCCCTGTATTGTGTGCAAGACCTCCCATAGCACCGGTAAGAGGCACCCTCTTCTTTGCCAGAAATTTGTTTACCGGCCACATCACGAGCAAGCTGCACAAGCCGCCGCACAGGCTGTATAGCAGGCTTAAAGCCTGCCCAAATAACAGGGCGGAAAGCAGGATGCGCACAGCGAGCACCATAGCTGCGTCCCTGGGAGTATAACGCAGCAGCAGGATCAGTGTGATAATATTTGCCAGCCCCAGCTTGAAACCGGGAATGGGAGCAAGTGGCGGCAGAACGCTTTCGACAGCGTAGATAGCCAGTGAGAGTGTGGCATATAATGCCAGGGAAGTTAGTTTCTTTGTCTGCATGGAAAACTCCTTATGTAGCGGTCTTTAAGTCGGTTGACAGTGGACTTAAAGTGTAACGGACTTAAAGCGGCTGGCAGTAAGCGTCAGTATGTGATGATATCCGGGGTGTCCGAGTCACTGTCTTTGACGGTACGCAGTATGATAACCAGTCTATTGGGCAGGCAGGCAATGGGAATAGCAGGACTGTGGATAAAACCCTGGTTCACGCAGAGCTTATCCGGGCAGTCAGCCCATGTGACACCGATACCGCCGGGGCGTATTTCAATATGGTTGACGCAGTCGTTGTCACCTTCGATATCCAGGGAGTAGGGCTCTTTAACCCGGTCTAAGGGGATGGACAGGATCAGCTTCCCGTTCTGGTAGATATCGGCTATACACCCCTTGGCCGGATTTTGAACGGCCAGCAGATATAGCAGACAAGCTACTGTGACGAGGACCAGAAAAACCACAATTAACAGTGTGGCTATTCGGGTGCTTTTTTTATCTTCTTTGGCTTCCAATAGTAAAATCCTTTCCACAGGGGACAATAAACGCTCCCTGTTAAATTCAGTATAGCAAAAAGGAAGATGTAAATGAAGAAATTTTTTTGGCAGCTAATCGGGGTAATCATGCTGGTTCCCGTGCTTTTTCTTGTAGGTTGCGGTCAGAGCGAGACTCAGGAGCTAAGACGTGTGGACACAGCTATGGGAACTGTAGTTCAACAGACAGTCTATGTCATGGGGAAAAACGACAGAAAGAACAGCCTAACAGGGGACATTTTAGAACTGATTCGGAAACTGGAAGAGGAAACTCTGTCCTGGCGGCTGGAAACGTCAGAGACCTTTCAGATAAACACGTATGCGGGCAGCGGGAAATGGGTGGAATTGTCTAAGGAACTGTCGCAGATCTTGGAGCAGTGCCAAAAACTGACAGAAGATTCCGGTGGTGCCTTTGACGTGGCTCTGGGACCGGTGGCAAGGCTTTGGGATATCGACAGCTGGGCAGCAGGACAGCGAACAGGCAGTTTCCAGGTGCCGGGAGAACAGGAGCTGACGGACGCCCTTATCCAAAGTGGCATGGGACAGGTGCAGATACAATTTCTGCCGGGTGAGGAGTGCGCGGATATATATCTGGAGGACGGAGCAGCATTGGACTTTGGTGCAGTGGGAAAAGGGCTTGCTCTGGATGAGATTTCCAATTACCTGGAGTCGGACGGGCACATTACAGGAGCGGTGGTGTCCGTGGGCGGAAGCGTTCTGACTTATGGAGAAAAGCCGGATGGCACAGCATGGCGGGTAGGAATTGCTGATCCAGGCGACCCGTCTGTGAATATGGGTATCCTGACTCTGACAGGACAATGGTATATTTCTACCTCCGGTGACTATGAGCGGTATGTGGAATCGGGAGGGGTGCGATATCACCACATATTAGATCCTGGTACAGGATATCCGGCGGACAGCGGACTCAGTTCGGTCACGGTGTTGGCGGAGAACGGCCTGCTAAGTGATGGGCTGTCCACAGCATGCTATGTGCTGGGACGGGAGCGGGGAATGGCTCTGGCGCAGCTGTACGGTGCAGAGGCTTTGTTTGTGGAAAAAGATGGAGAAATTTACATGACACCGGGAATAGAGGATTTATTCCGACCGGTGGATTGATGGAGGTGGATGTTATGGAAGAAAACAATTACATTTATGTGACCGAGGCGATGCTTAGGCAGATTGACGAAAAGATGCCTCCGGAGGAGGAACTTCAGGATCTGGCGGAGTTTTTCAAAGTGTTTGGAGATGCCACCAGGCTGAAGATCCTCTATGTATTGCTTTGCTCGGAGATGTGTGTCTATGATATAGCCACCGTGCTCGGCATGTCCCAGTCAGCCATTTCCCATCAGCTGAGAGTGCTGAAGCAATTGGATCTGGTGAAGCACCGCAGGGAGGGAAAGACCATTTTCTATTCCCTGGCAGATGCACATATCGTGACCATCATTAGCCAGGGCTTGGATCATATTGAAGAATAGCAAGGCACAAAGTCATTATTGGGTCTTGTTTATTCGATGGGCGAGAATATACTGTAGCTGCTGCTGCCCAGGGGGGCATGGTACATTGTCGTATTATCATCAAATGATTGAAAGTACACATATTGTGAGGTAAGGTTGATGTGGGTATAATTGCCCTCGGCCAGCACGTAGGAGACGCCGCCGCTTACAGACATATATTTAAGTTGCGGCTGGCTGGAGCTGTTCTTCTGGTAGTAGATGTAGCCGTCGCCCACATTGTAGCAGTCAACCCGGTCATTTGTCATTATCTGTATTTCGTTCCTTGATATGGAGTAGCGGCAAAGTCTGTAATTATTCGCAACATCAAGATAGTAGATATCATCCCCGTCACGAATCGGATACCACAGGTTTCCGCGCCAAAATTCACTGGATGTGTCAGTGGCAGTATTCAGAGCATAGAGATAGTGGTTGGTTTCCGTGCCGCTGTAATAGATGATACCGTCCACCGCACAGGCGGGATTAATAATGTAATCTGCAAGTTCCACCTGTTCAGATCTGTCAATCTTCATTTTATAGAAAGAAATACCCGATTTTGACGTTGTAAGCAGATACAGGTAATTATTCACCAACTGACCGGTAACTACTACATCACCGGTCATTGTGGCTGTATTAGAGCCATCCAGTTTGCAACGCTCAAAGGAATGGACACTCAGGAGTCCGCCGATTCCGGTAGATTGGGATTCAGCAGCGCCCTGTTGAAAATAGTACAGGTAATCACCGCCTGCCAGAATATTTCCGACTTTTAGGGAATTCAGCCGGCGGACGTTTCCTTCGTCGGGATTCATTGCATATAGGCTGCCACCGGCCCGGGCATTGGAGAAGTATACGGTGCCGTTGTACTCGCAGAACAGACCGCCATTGTTGAGATTGCCGCCGGTATTCCCCACTGTACCCGGAGGATTCATGGTGATCCGCTGGGAAAAGTAAAGTAAGACGGAAAGGGCGGTCATGATGATGACGATAATGATGATTGTGAGGGTGGCTTTTAGTGTTTTGTTCATGATGCCTCCTGAGGGGATAATAAATTACTGTTGGTATATATAATACACCCCTTTTTACTTGCTATCAAGATAGATTTGGTATAAGATGGGTGTAGTGCCGGAACTGGTGCATACGATTTACGAAGGAGCGGATGATATATGGATTTACTGGAACTGCGGAAGCAGATTGACGATATTGATGAGCAGATTGTGGAACTCTATGAGCAACGCATGGAGGTCTGCAGGCAGGTGGCGGAATACAAGATCGAGACAGGGAAAAAGGTTTTTGACCGGCAGAGAGAGGCGGAAAAGCTGGCAAAGGTCAAGTCTCTGACCCACAATGATTTCAACAGCCACGGAATTGAGGAGTTGTTTGAACAGCTCATGTCCATGAGCAGAAAAATGCAATATCAGCTGCTGGCATCCCATGGAAGTCTCGGAAAGCTGCCCTTTATCGGCGTGGATCAGCTGGAGACAAGCAATGCAAGAGTGGTATTCCAGGGAGCCGAGGGCGCTTATTCTCAGGCTGCCATGATGCAGTATTTCGGCGACCGGGTCAACAGTTTCCATGTGGACACCTTTCGGGATGCCATGAGCGCTATTGATGAGGGAAGTGCGGACTTTGCCGTACTGCCTATTGAGAATTCCACAGCCGGCATTGTCAGCGAGATATACGACCTGCTTCAGGAGTATGAGAACTATATCGTGGGAGAACATATAATCAAGATAGAGCATTGCCTGTTGGGATTACCGGGGGCAGAAATATCCGATATCAGGACTGTCTATTCTCATCCCCAGTCCCTGATGCAGAGTGCCAGATTTCTGGAGAACCATGACTGGCAGCAGATCAGTATGCAGAACAATGCCTTTGCGGCTAAGAAGGTGGCGGAGGATGACGACAAGACCAAGGCTGCCATCGCCGGGGAACATGCTGGCAAGACTTATGGACTGAAGGTGCTGCAAAAGGGTGTGAACCAATCCGGCTCCAACTCCACCCGGTTTATCATTGTCACCAACCAGAAAATATTCAGAAAAGATGCAAAAAAGATCAGTATTTGCTTTGAGGTGCCCCACGAGAGCGGCTCTCTGTATCACATGCTGTCACATTTTATCTACAACAATCTGAATATGACGAAGATCGAAAGCCGCCCTATCGAGGACAGGAACTGGGAGTACCGCTTCTTTATTGACTTTGAAGGAAACCTTTCCGACAGTGCTGTGAAGAACGCATTACGTGGACTTAGGGATGAAGCAAGGAACATGAAGATTTTAGGGAACTACTGACAGTGAAGGCGATGTGCGCAGGATAGAATATACGAGTAAGAAAGAGTATAAGGATAAGAAAAAGCATAAGGATAAGAAAGAGTACGAGGGCAAGGAAGAGCAATAATGGCGAAAGAGTGTGAATTGATCTTATACAGATCCTTTTTAGATGATGAACTATTCCGTGATATGGGATGGCTGATGAGCCACTTTGACCTGAATATGTCTGATGAGGCTGGTGGGCTGCCACAACAGTGCAGAGGATTGTTCTGCAACTGCATCCACCGACTGCTGGAACTGGCGGGAACCTATGGATTTCACGGAAATCTGTGGCACTGTTATCTGGCGAATCTGTTGGTGAACAATGAGAACAGTTACAGCTGCGGCTGCGAGCTCAAAGGAGAAATTGAGGGCACCGTAAACGAGGCGGCACTGCACGATATGGCCATTATCAAAGGATTTTATGACTATGACTTCGCGCCCATGATGGAGAGATTGGGCGTGCCGGAATTTTCCCTGGTGGAGCGATATGTGAGCAGCAGTCGGGAGAGCAAGGTCTATAACCGCCGCATCTGTGCCAGAATCTGTGAACTGTCGGAGAAATTTAGCAGAGATCACACTCCGGAGGAAATGAAGGCAACATTGACACAGTTTTACAAGGAGTACGGTGTCGGTAAATTTGGTCTGCATAAGTCTTTCCGCGTGACTCACGATAAGGATGGGGAAGTGTGCATCGCCCCCATTTTGAACATCACGCATGTGAGTCTTGACGATTTGGTGGGCTACGAGATTCCCAAGCAGAAGCTGACTGCCAATACGGATGCTTTTGTAGCCGGAAAGAGAGCCAACAACTGTCTGCTGTTTGGAGATGCGGGCACAGGCAAATCCTCCTGCATCAAGGCCATTGCCAACGAATATTATGAAAAGGGACTTCGCATCATAGAGGTGTACAAGCACCAGTTTCAGGATTTAAATGAGGTCATCAGCCAGATCAAAAATCGCAACTATAAGTTTATTATCTACATGGATGATCTGAGTTTTGAGGAGTTTGAGATTGAATACAAGTATCTGAAGGCAGTGATTGAGGGAGGATTGGAGAAGAAGCCGGAAAATGTGCTGATTTACGCCACCTCCAACCGCCGCCATCTGATTCGGGAGAACTACAATGACAGGGAGGAAATCCGGCAGGATATGCACACCGGTGACACTGTCCAGGAAAAGCTGTCCCTGGTGCATCGATTCGGAGTCACCATCTATTTCGGCGCTCCCGACAAAAAGCAGTTCCAGGCCATCGTCAAGGTGTTGGCGGAGCGGAGCTGTGTGGATATGCCGGAGGAGGAGCTGCTTTTGGAGGCCAATAAGTGGGAACTCTCCCACGGTGGTCTGTCCGGCAGGAGTGCTCAGCAGTTCATTGATTTCTTGTTGGGAAGGTGAGCGCTGCTCTGGGCAGATAGATCAAAAGGAGGCACATACAGATGAGCATAAAAACCTTTGCGGCCATAGATGTGGGTAGTTTTGAACTTTCCATGAAAATATTTCAGTTCTCCGGCAAGAACAGCATGAAGGAGATCGATTGCGTCCAGAGACGCCTTGACCTGGGCACGGATACTTACTTTAACGGCAAGATCAGCAATGAGAAGATGCGTGAACTTTGCCGGACATTAAACGAGTTCCAGGAGAGATTTCGGGCTTACAAGGTGGATGACTACAGGGCTTATGGCACCAGTGCGATTCGGGAGACGGAAAATACCGCAATTGTTCAGGATCAGATTGCCCAGCACACCGGTATAAGGGTTGACGTACTGAGCAATTCTGAGCAGCGTTTTTTGGGTTACAAGGCCGTTGCTTCCCGGGGGGAGATCTTCAATCGGATCATTGAGGAGAAGACCGCGATTTTGGATATCGGCGGCGGGAGCATCCAGCTCTCTCTGTTCGATAATGACACATTGGTATCCACGCAGAATCTGCGTCTGGGCGTACTGCGGATCCAGGAGTACTTAAACCGCTTTGATGTGAGCAGTTCACGGGCTGAGAACCTGATTGATGAGATGGCAATGGCTCAGCTGAGCACCTACAAGAAATTATATTTAAAAGACCGGGAGATTCGCAATCTGATCGTTATGGATGATTATATCTCCCCCTGTGTGCTGCGAAAATGGGGCAGCAGTGCCATGCTTGAGCCGGCGGCCTACACAGCATTTCAGGAGCAGATACGTTCCGGCAGTATCACCCAGGCTGCCTTGTCCTTAGGTACCTCTGAGGAGAAAGTACCTCTGATATTTATCAGCGCCATGCTGGTGGAGAGGATTGCCAAACTGATGGGAGCTCGCAATATCTGGGCACCGGGCGCTACACTTTGTGACGGTATTGCCTACGAGTTTTCGGAGAGGAATAAGCTCCTTCAGGGCGAACACGATTTTGAAAAAGATATTGTGGCTTGCGCCGTCAGCATCAGCAAGCGTTATATGGGCAGCAAAAAGCGCTCAGAGACTCTGGAGCGCATCACCACCACTATTTTTGACAGCATGAAAAAGGTACATGGCCTGGGAAAGAGGGAGCGTTTATATCTCAGACTGGCCTCAATCCTTCACGACTGTGGAAAATACATCAGCATGGTAAACATTGGGGAAAACTCCTATCAAATCATTATGGCTACGGAGATTATCGGTCTCTCGCACATAGAGCGGGAGATTGTGGCCAGTGTGGCCCGTTTTAATTATAGTAAATTTGTTTATTTCGGTCAGCAGGCTGGTGAGAGCCGACTGGATCGGGAATCCTACCTGATTGTTGCAAAGCTGACGGCCATTCTGCGGCTGGCCAGCGGTCTGGATCGGAGCCACAAGCAGAAGCTTACCGGTCTGAAGGCATCCTTGAAGGAGAACCGGCTGGTGCTTACGGTGGATACTCAGGAGGATATTACCCTGGAGAAGGGATTCTTTCGGATACGGGAGGAGTTCTTTGAGGAAGTGTTCAGCATTGAGCCGGTGTTGAAGCAGCACAAAAAGTTATAGACAGGAAAAGATTGGAGTGGCATGACATGGCGGAAATAGATTTTGGCAATCCTAAATATTATTCTAACAGAGAGTTGAGCTGGATTCTGTTCGATCACAGGGTACTGAACGAGGCAAGGGATAAGAATACCCTGTTGTTTGAGCGACTGAAATTTCTGAGTATTACAGCCTCCAACCTGGACGAATTTTTCATGATTCGAGTCGCCTCTCTTCAGGATATGGTAAATGCAGAATACAGCAAGCCGGATATTGCGGGGTTAACGCCCAAAGAGCAGTTAAAGCTCCTGGATCCGGCCATTCATCAGCTGGTAGACCTTCAGTATTCCACCTACAACAGATCACTGGTGCCTCTGCTTCGTCAGAACGGTCTCCAGATCATCAGGCAGCACGAGGAGCTGACAGGTGACGAGGCAGCGTTTGTGGACAGTTACTTTGAGGAGAATGTTTACCCGGTGCTGACTCCGATGGCAGTGGACTCATCCCGGCCTTTTCCGCTGATACAGAATAAATCGCTGAACATTGCGGCGCTTGTGAGTAAAAAGAACAACAAGGAGGAATTGGAATTTGCCACAGTTCAGGTGCCCGGTGTTCTGAATCGCATCGTACAGCTTCCTACTGACGGGGAAGTACAAAAGATTATTCTTCTGGAAGAGATCATCGAGCGGAATATGAATAAGCTCTTTCTGAATTATGATATTGTCTGTGCCCATCCCTACCGCATCATGAGAAATGCCGACCTGACGATAGAGGAGGATGAGGCAGCAGACCTTTTAAAGGAGATTGAGAAGCAGCTGAAAAAGCGTCAGTGGGGTGAGACGATCCGACTGGAAGTGGAGGCTGATATGGATAAGCGCCTTCTTAAACACCTTCAGGAGGAGCTTCACATAGAGGAATCCTACCTCTACCGAATCGACGGGCCTCTTGACCTTACGGTACTCATGAAGCTTTACAGCCTGGAGGGCTTTGACCATTTAAAAAATGCATCCCACATACCTCAGCCGGTGCCGGAGCTGCCTGCCGGAAGCAGTATTTTTGAGGAACTCAGGAAGGGGGATGTGTTATTGCATCATCCTTATCAAACCTTTGAGCCGGTGGTGGACTTTATCCGCCAGGCTGCCAGAGACCCGGAAGTGCTGGCCATAAAGCAGACTCTCTACCGTGTCAGCGGAAATTCTCCCATCATCAGGGCGTTGGCTCTGGCGGCGGAGAACGGTAAACAGGTGACGGTATTGGTGGAACTGAAAGCCCGATTTGACGAGGAAAACAACATTGTCTGGGCAAAGATGCTGGAGAAGGCAGGCTGTCACGTGATCTACGGACTTGTGGGATTAAAGACTCATTGCAAGATCACACTGGTAGTGCGCAGAGAGGAGGACGGCATTCGCCGTTATGTGCATCTTGGCACAGGAAATTATAACGATGCCACAGCCAAGTTGTATACGGATATTGGACTGATGACCTGCTCTGAGGCTATCGGCGAGGATGCCACGGCTGTGTTCAATATGCTTTCTGGTTACTCGGAGCCCCTGGTGTGGAATAAGCTTTCTTTGGCACCTCTCTGGCTGAAGGATAAGTTTCTTTATCTGATTGACAGGGAAAAACGTTACGCCCTGGATGGACGGCCTGCCCGTATTATTGCCAAGATGAACGCGCTCTGTGATGAGGATATCATTGCAGCACTCTATGAAGCCAGTGCTGCCGGTGTAAAAATTGATCTAATCGTTCGGGGAATCTGCTGTCTGAAAACAGGTGTTAAGGGAGTCAGTGAGAATATCACTGTGCGCTCCATAGTAGGTAATTTTCTGGAGCACAGCAGAATTTTCTATTTTGAGAACGATGACCACTATGAGATTTACTGCGGCAGCGCGGACTGGATGCCCAGAAATCTGGAGAGAAGAGTGGAGATTCTGTTCCCTGTGGATAATCCCCGACTGAAAGAACGACTGTTTCATATTCTGGAAAGCCTGCTGAAAGACAATACTAAGGCATCTGTGCTGCAGGCGGACGGTACATATGAGAGAGTGAACCGCAGGGGCAAAACGTTATTTCAGGTGCAGGAGGCCTTTTGTGAAGAGGTCGCAGAGCAGGCAAAGGTGGCAAATCAGGAAAATGGCAGCATGTCTAGAACATTTATACCGGAGACACATCAAAAATAAGGTATCAGTTGAACTGTAAATAATGGCTACAAGCATAGGGATTAGTTTATGAGAATAATACTGGCATCGGGCTCACCGCGCAGGCGTGAGCTGTTGGAACAGATTGGATTACAGTTTGAAATTATGGTGAGCCACATGGAGGAGGATGCGGAGGCAAAAACTCCGGATAAGCTGGTGGAGATACTTTCCCGGCAGAAAGCGGAAGCGGTATTTGCCACGGTTACAACAAAAGAGGAACTGCTTGTCATTGCCGCGGACACAGTGGTGGCACGAAAAGGACATGTACTTGGCAAGCCCGCAGACAAAAAGGCGGCAGCAAAGATGCTGGAAAAGTTGTCCGGAAAATCCCATCATGTATACACGGGAGTTACCCTGATGTACCGCCCAGAGGGAACGGACGATCCAGCTAAAGTACAGCACAAGACTTTTCATGAAGTGACGAAGGTAAGATTTTATTCTATGTCATCAGAGGAAATCAAGACCTATGTTGCCACGGGCGATCCGCTGGATAAAGCCGGAGCCTACGGAATACAAGGTGTTTTTGCCCGGTATGTGGAAAGCATAGAGGGGGATTACAACAATGTGGTGGGACTTCCTGTTGGAAGGCTGTACCAGGAGCTAAAGGAGTGGCTGGAGGAATGAAGAAGGCAGTGATTTTTGACCTGGATGGAACCTTGTCCGACTCCATCGCCAGCATTAAATACTGTGGGGATAAAGCGCTGGAAGCTTTTGGATTTGGCCCCTTTACGGAGCAGCAGTACAAATATTTTGTGGGAGATGGAGCTGCAAATCTGATTCGCCGGGCACTGGCAGCAGGAGGAGATGCGGAACTTGTGCACTTCCAGGAAGCATATGCACTGTACCGGGAGATTTTTCGGGAGAACTGCATGTATCAGGTAAAACCCTATGAGGGAATCCCGGAGCTGATAGCAGGTCTTAAGGAGAGAGGAGTTAAAATAGCTGTACTCTCCAATAAGCCCCATGTGGAGACCGTAAATGTCATAGAGACCCTGTTTGGAGAGGGTTGTTTTGACAGTATCCAGGGACAGAAAGAGAATGTGGCTATCAAGCCCAGTCCTGAGGGAGTATTCCGAATTATGGAAATGCTGGAACTTACTGCGGAGGAGATTCTTTATCTGGGAGATACGGCTACAGACATGAAGACAGGAAAGAGTGCCGGTGCATTTACTGTCGGAGCGCTCTGGGGGTTTCGTGACAGGGCAGAGCTTCAAGAGGGCGGTGCGGATGTTATTATAGAACACCCGCTTCAGGTGTTGGAGCTATTGTGACCGGTCTTATGATATTTCCAATGAGGACATTTTAATATTGCCTTACAAGCAGCCGATTTCAGACTACTCTTACCAGATTGATGACACATACATTCAAAATATAACAGCATTGTTTGAAAAGGAATTGGGAGACAAATAATTAAAAATAAAGGAGAATGCATATGCGCGAATTTGATGATGATGTTTTGGAGTGTTTCCTTGAGAACCAGCTTCAGCTTTTTCCTGAGAGGGTGGCTGAAACTTTAGACGAAGCCGATGAGTTCCTGCTGGATAACATGGCTGTGGTGGTGGATTCCGTCGAGGAGGTGATTGAGTTCTTTGAAGAGGAAGGTATCGATATTGAGGGAGCCATGGATGATGAGATTCTGGATGCGGACGAAGTTTTTGATATCGGAGACGGCAGGTATCTGATTGTGGAGGGATGACAAAAAATGAACAAAGGATTTTGGAAAAGAGTGGGCTGGATGGGGATGGCTATACTGCCTCTGTTGGCCAGCTTGTTTTTGCAGATTATCATTGGAATAGTGATTTATTTGGTAGCGATTGTATACACCTTTGCTTTCCAGGGGGGATTCGACATGGCAGATCCCGGGGTGCTTGAGCAACAGATCATGGATTTGGCGCTGAGCAGAGGGGTGAATGTGTCGATCTTGGTGTTGTATCACCTTTTGGGAGTGGTCGTTTTCGCTATATGGTATTATTTTGGATGCGGCAGACCTAAGGCTCAGAAGCCGGGTCGGGTTTTTATTGGCAAAGCGCTTCCCGCCACTATTTTGATAGGGTTATTGATGGATATCAGCGCCAATGCATTCCTGCTCTCGGCAGAATATATCTTTCCAAATCTGATCCGTCAGTATGAAGAACTGATGGAGGCGGTGGGACTGGGAACGGATCCTCTTGTGATTCTTGCCAGCATTCTTCTGGCTCCCATAGGGGAGGAGCTTCTGTGTAGAGGAGTCATTTTCCACTATGCGGGAAAAGCGGTGGAAGGTATGAAGAACCGAAAGGCGGCATTCTGGATTGCCAATACAGCTCAGGCACTGATGTTTGGTATTCTGCACGGCAATCTGGTGCAGGGTTTCTATGCCTTTTTCATAGGACTTTGTCTGGGATGGCTCAGATGGCGGTATAACAGCCTGTATCCCTCAATGCTGGCTCATTTCATAGTGAACTTTACCTCCACTTTTCTTCTGGGATATTTGTTCTATTTTATCCCCGAAACACTGGCGGTATATCTGGCAGTGATGATTGTGGGAATTGTAGGGATTGTACTGGTCATGATCTGGGATAACAGGAAATCAGCGGAATAAGATAGATAACTGCGGGAGATATTTTATGAGCTTTGAGATACGGGACAATGAGATTTATTTCATGCGTGAGGGTGAGGCGGTGCGGATATCCGCATGTGGCAGGAACAGCATACGTTTCCAGGCCTCACCCAACTGCAGTATAGAGGAACAGGACTGGACGCTGATGCCGAAAAAGGTCGAGGCGAAGGCCTGGGTAGAAGAGAACTGTGCAATCCTTGAGACAGGGGAAATGCGGGCGACACTCTATGGGAATGGGAGGGTTGTCTACTATCAAAGCGGCAGGAAAATCCTGGAGGAGAAGCCGGAGCTGACATTTGGGATGCATTTCAGAAATTACCGAAATACAGCGAGCGGATTGTGGAAGGCTCGGGTTACTTTCGAGGCAGCTGCTGACGAACACTTTTACGGTTTGGGTCACGAAGCCAACGGCTGTTTTGATTTAAAGGGCTGCACCGTGGATCTTCGCCATGTGAACGCAAAATGCACAATACCCTTTGTCTATTCCTCCCTAGGATACGGTTTTCTGTGGAATATGCCTTCCACCGGGCGCTGTGAACTTGCAAATAACCGCACGCGCTGGGTCAGTGACTGTGCGAGACAGATTGATTATGTTGTCATCGGCGGAACACCGCGGGAAGTGAGCGGAAGCTTTGCGGATCTGACGGGACATGCTCCCAGGATGCCCCATTGGGCAACAGGGTTCTGGCAGAGTCGGTTGAGATATGAGACCCAGGACGAGGTACTGAAGGTTGCCCGTAGATACAAGGAGCTTGGGATTCCTCTTTCGGTAATTGTAATTGATTACTTCCACTGGACGGAGCAGGGAGATTACAAATTTGACCCTAAATACTGGGAAGCACCTGAGAAAATGGCGGATGAACTGCATGAGATGGGCGTAAAGCTGATGGTGTCCATGTGGCCCACCATAAACGAAAAGAGCGAAAATTACCGTACCATGCTGGAAAAGAATATGCTGATCCGCACTGCACAGGGTCAGAACAGGATTTTTGACTTCTACGGACCGCAGGCAATCATCGACCCCACAAATCCGGAAACAAGGAAGTTTGTGTGGAAGAAGCTGAAGGAAAACTATATTGATAAGGGTGTTGACTGTCTGTGGTTTGATGAGGCGGAGCCGGAAATCCACCCGGAGCATTTTGACAATCTTATTTTGTCGTTGGGACGGGGAGATGAAGTCGGATTGCTGTACCCTTATTACTATGCCCAGCTTACCTACGATGGGATGAAGGAAATGGGCAGGGATGATATTGTGACGCTGTCCAGATGCGCTTATACCGGTGCCCAGAAATTCGGCGCACTTGTGTGGTCGGGTGACATTCCCTCCACCTTTGAAAGCCTGTCCGCGCAGGTAAAGTCCGGACTCAATATGGCCATGTGCGGGATACCCTGGTGGACCACGGATATTGGCGGATTTTACGGCGGTGACATCAATTCCGAATATTTTCGGGAGCTGATCGTAAGGTGGTTTCAGTATGGCGTGTTCTGTCCTGTCACAAGGATTCATGGCAGCCGCAACGGACATGACAGGACACGTGACATCATTGAGCCCACAGGCGGAGACAACGAGCTTTGGAGCTTTGGTGATGAGGTGTTTGAGATATTGCGGGGGCTTGTGGAACTGCGGGAGAGGCTTCGCCCTTATATAGAGAAGCATCTGCAGATTGCATCTGATGCGGGTGTGCCGGTCATGCGCCCCATGTTTTACGATTATCCCACTGACGAGCGATGCTATGAAACGGGCGAGCAGTATATGTTCGGTGACGATATTCTTTTTGCGCCCATTGTGAATCAGGGTGAGACTGAGAAGAAAGTATATCTTCCGGAGGGGAACTGGATCTTTGCGCGAAGTAAAGAGAAGTATGCGGGCGGAAAAACATATAAAGTATCAGCCAAGCTTGATGAGATCATTGTTTTTGTAAAGGAAGGCGCAGAGGTGATTGAGGTTTTTTAGATTGCTTTTTTAACCAGAGGCTCAAATCCTGTCACCCCGATCCTTCTTTGGGGCACATAAGATATTATTGTTGCCTGTGTTCCTCTCCCCAAGTACACATTTGATCCAGAATAGGAATCAAGGATTTGCCGCGCTCTGTTAAGCTGTATTCCACCTTCGGCGGAATCTGCGGATATTCCTCCCGGTGTACAAGTCCGTCTGCTTCCAATTCTTTCAGCGTGGAACTAAGCGTTTTATAGGAAATGCTGCCAATAAACTTTTTCATTTCGTTAAAACGGACAACGCCAAACCATGCCAGAGCATAGAGAATAAACATCTTGTACTTTC
>JAFLRO010000032.1 GCA_022511425.1 Acetatifactor sp. | reverse complement strand
TACTTTGTACAATGCTGTATTTTGTACAGCAGGAAATATGCTGAGCATATTTCAACTGTTGCTGTTTTGCGGCAACTTAAACATAATAGCACAGTTACCACACCTTGTCAACAACTTTTTAATTATTTTCCACCCAAAAAATTTTTAGGGGTGGATTTTTATAATATCATATCGTTCCATGGCTTGTCAACAAGTGAAGCCAAATAATTCTGCGAATTCTGCGAACCTACATTAAGTCAAATGATTCTGCAAACCATGAAACATACTGCACTCAAGTAGAAGTTAATGAAAATACCCTACAAGAACGAAGGCATAAAAAAAGAAATCTCAATCACTCAAGATTCTTTTTTCATTAACCTATATTGGCAGTAAAACGGAGAAAGAGGGATTTGAACCCTCGCGCCGGTTGCCCGACCTACACCCTTAGCAGGGGCGCCTCTTCGGCCTCTTGAGTATTTCTCCTTAATCCGAACTACGTCTCTACCAATTTATATTATTGCATCCACAATTATGTGACGCAAAAATTATTATACATAAGCCAAAAAGCTTTGTCAATTACTTTTTATTTATTTTCGTACTGAGCGATTGCCGACTCTATCTTTGCTTTCACCATGTCGGCTATCTCAGGAGTTTTCATTGAAGAATACTCTTCATAGCGAATCGGCGGCAGATAAATCAGCTTTACTGTTACGCGTTCAATGGAATTTTCATCAAAGGGCTTAAAGGAATTAATCAGCGCGCAGGGCACAATAGGGCACTTTGCCTTCACTGCGCTCTTGAAGGTGCCGCCTTTAAAGGGCAAAAGTGCATTTCCCATTTTGCTTCTGGTTCCTTCTGCAAAAATCAGGAAATTTCTCCCTTTCTTTACTTCCTCCGCCACTTGGTTAATCACCTCCAGCGACTGGCGTATATCTTCCCTGTCAATGACAATGGATCGCAATGCCGAAATCACCTGTTTTAACAAAATGACTTGGCTGGCTTCCTTTTTGATAACAAATGCAAAGGGTACAGGACAGGACTCAAGGAATACCAACACATCAAAAAGCCCTTGATGGTTTGGGAAAAAAATGAATCCATTCTCTTTGGGTATGTTCTCCAAACCATATGATTTTATTGTAACTCTGCCAGCATGGTTGGCGGCCTTCGTCACTTTTTTTACAAATGCATAGGCCTTTTCCTGATCATAATTCTTTCTCCTTCCGCTCCACCATATACCGAACATATAGTAGGGTACCCTGAGAATCAACCTTAATACCATCAATATGATACGCTTCATTCTATGCAAGCCCTTCTGTATTAGTTTATACGGATTCGCGACGACTATTCCCTGCAGTAATCGCGGATGGCGGTCTCATAAAGATCATTTCCCCGGGCATCCATGACCACAATCACCGGAAAATCTCTTACTTCTAATCTGCGGATAGCTTCTGTTCCCAAATCATCATATGCAATTACCTGAGAAGATGTGATTGAGCGGGAGAGTAATGCACCTGCGCCGCCTACCGCGGCAAAGTATACTGCACCATTCCGCATGACAGCTGCTTTCACTTCTTTTGTGCGCTTACCTTTACCAATCATGCCCTTCAGTCCCAAATCCAACAGAGCGGGAGCATACTTGTCCATCCGGCTTGCTGTGGTAGGTCCTGCAGAACCGATGGGCCTGCCCGTTCTGGCAGGTGAAGGCCCCATATAATAAATTACATTATCTTTCATTTCCAGAGGAAGTTGTTCCCCTTTTTCCAGCGCTTCATACATTCTTTTATGAGCGGCATCTCTGGCGGTGTAGATTATTCCCGACAGATATACGTAATCCCCGGCCTCCAGGGAAGCTGCTGTCTCATCATCCAGCGGCACACTAATATGCTTATCCATTTGTTTAAGCCCTTCTACAATTGTTATTATCTGAAAGCAAATCCTTCTTCCGCTCACAATATTCTAAAAGCATGTCTGTTAACATGACAACAAATATTCACCGCCACAGGCAACCCTGCAATGTGAGTGGGATAAGTCTCAATATTGACAGCCAATGCCGTGGTACTCCCGCCAAGACCGCCGGGGCCGATGCCGGATCTATTGATTCTTTCTAAAAGCTCCTGTTCCAATTCTCGGACATACTCAATGTCTGAATGATTGTCCACCGGCCGGGTCAGCGCGTGCTTCGCCAACAGCGCACATTTTTCAAAGGTACCGCCGATTCCCACCCCCACTACCATAGGCGGGCAGGCATTGGGTCCCGCGTCTTTCACAGCTGTCAGCACAGCATTTTTTACGCCTTCAATACCATCAGCCGGCTTCAGCATAAATACCCGACTCATGTTTTCACTGCCAAATCCCTTGGGAGCCACAGTAATCCGTACTTTATCCCCGGGGATGATGCTGTAATGAATTACTGCTGGCGTATTGTCCTTGGTGTTCTCCCGATAGATTGGATCTTTTACAACAGATTTTCTCAGAAATCCTTCTGAATAGCCCTGTCTGACACCTTCGTGGATTGCCTCCTCCAAAGAACCACCCTCAAAGTGCACCTCCTGGCCAACCTCCATAAATATGACTGCCATTCCGGTATCTTGACATATGGGGATCATATCTTCTCCGGCTATTTTCATGTTTTCCTGAAGTTGCTCAAGAATCTGGCGTCCTAAGGGTGCTTCCTCTTTTTCTACAGCTGTTTGCATGGCACATTCCATATCCTTTGACAGGAAATGATTGGCTTCTATGCACATCTCTTTTATGTTTTGAGTAATCTCAGCTACTTCCAACGTTCTCATAGCATTATCCTGCTTCGGCAGTTTCTCCTGTGACAGGCATCCCTCCTGCATAGTTTTATTCTGTCAGCGTTTTTCTGACTTCTTCCAGTTCCTCTTGGCTAGCTTTCCCAGGAGTCCAACTCAATGTCTGTCCATCATTTACATATCTGGGAATCATGTGTAGATGAAAATGGGATACGGTCTGACCGGCAGCTTCACCATTATTCTGAACCAAATTCAAACCATCACAGCCAAGTTTTTCACTCATATCTGCAGCCAGCCTCTTCGCCAGCACCAATACAGCTGCAGCGGTCTTCTCAGGCAAATCAAAAAGATTGGATGCATGATCCTTCGGCAGTATCAAGGCATGGCCTTTAGTAGCCGGATTCAAATCCAATATCACTCGAAAGAGCTCGTCCTCATGGAGGGTCTTAGCGGGAATCTCTCCGTTTGCTATTTTACAAAAAATACAATTATCTATTTTCATGAATTATCTCCTCACTCCTTCGCGGGTTTGTAATCATCCTCAAAAACAAAAAGCTGATCCAGCGTTCTCAACATCTGGAATTCTCCTTTGGTCTTCATAGCTCCCGACATAAATGCCCGCTGGAAAGTCATCCGACCGTTGACAATTTCCTCCATAGTGGCTCTGTTCAGCTGAACTTCCACATTGGGCTGCTCCACGATGCCATAGTAGCACTCCAGCTTAGGTCCGTGAACTGATAGGATTAGCTTTTTCTTTTTTCCTTCTATAACAAGGGCGTAATCTGCATCCACTCCAGCTTGTGGTTTAAAACATTTACGGAAAGTTCCAAGGTATTCTTCCTCACTGTCCGCCCCCTCTTCGCTGAGTATATCACGGAACAGACTTGTAAGCTCCTGGATGTCCTGTTTCTGACGCTGTACATAACTGTCATCTGCCACATATTGCGAAAGTTGCTCTGTCTCCTGAGGTGTCAGATTTGTAGGCTTCGGTACAGCCACTTTCTGCTTTACCGCCTGGTTGCTGGCAGGAAAACTTGCCATGCGCTGGTTTACAGTCCGATACAGATTCTCTGTCTTTCTCTCAATAATCTTGGCATATTGCTCATTCATCTCCAAAGTAACAGTATTTTCAATATAACCGCTGATACCGCTGCAAGGCAATCCGCCAAGTATCTCCCATGCAGTAGACAGATTGAGTTTTGCCTCCTGTTCTCCCCAAGTAGTTGACATGACCACCGGACACATGTAGATACCGGCAATTTTCTCCTTATCGCCAAACAACCAGCACGCATCCAGAAACTGCTGCATATAACCGCCGATGCCATACCACTCCACTGTCGTGGCGAGAATAATGCCGTCAGCATCCTTCAATGTCTGAGGCAGTGTGGGGATATTGTTCTTTATTTCGTATAGATTGTAACGTTTGACATTTACCCGCAGCTCTTCCAGTATTTCCTGCATTTTGTTGAGTACAAACAGTGTGGGATCGTCAATGATACCCCTGCCTCCATAATAGATATTGATATTCAACTTTCACGTCACCTCATTGCTTTCCTTAATATACTCTTTTGTGTTTCCTGCGCTGAAAGATACAGACTATGCAGCCTCCCAGGAAACCTACCAGCAGGCCGCCCACATGAGCTGCGTTGTCCACATTTCCTCCAGAAAAACCACTGTAAAGCGACAACACGATCATCAGCACCACCCGAACCGGAGTTACATTTGGCAGGCGTTCGTTCCAGAGAAGGACCATTGCCAGCAGTACACCATCAAGGCCAAACACAGCACCGCTGGCACCCACTGAAGCCACCATGCTGCTTGTCATTACCTTGAACAGCAACGACAGCATACCGCCGCCAATCCCGGACAGAAAGTACAGCACTGCGTATCGGATATGTCCGATCTCCTTCTCGATCATGGAGCCTAAGAAGAACAGAATGATCATGTTGCTGAACAGATGGTTAGTGTCTGCGTGTAGGAACATGGACCAGATAATCCGCCCGTATTCCCCGTACTCCAGCACATTGATGCGATCCAGCTCACCAAGCGCATAGAGACGATTTCCCGTAAACATACATAAAATAAATATAATTACGTTCGTAATTACCAGCGCACCGCTGACGATGGGCTGCTGTCTCCATCTTCTCAATCTGTATCTTTCCTTTCGTTCCCGAAAAGGGTGTACAACTCTGAAAGTTCAGACACCTTCCCTCTTAAATATGATATATTGTATCATAAGTCTTTAGGCATTTCAATCAATACCGCGGTGACGATTTAATGAAAATATCACCGAAAAATAAGTGTGACCCTGCCGCACTTCAGTTCATCTCCCGATTCCAGTTTTCTCTTTTCATAGGGCTGCAGGCGCAGGCCATTCTTGAAGGTACCGTTGGTTGAGTTCAGATCCTCAAGGTAATACTCTTTTCCCTCTCGGGTAATCCTTGCATGCATTCTGCTGACGGAAGAATCCTGCAGTACCACATCCACCTCTCCCTTTTTCTTGCCGATAGTCACAATCGGTTTTTCTACACTGGCCGCCAGCTTGTCCTCGGGCGTGTAAAGCTTATACACACGCTCCGTCTCTTCCTGTTTTTCTTCTATATACACAGTGCGTCCATACTCTTCATCACCAAAATCCGATTCCTCAGCTACTGCGTAGCCATTTATAGCCTGCTGCATTTCCAACTTATAGTTTTCCCGTATTTCACGACTCTTGCGGCGTTTATTGTCAAAGAGACTGAGAATACTTTTTTTCTCTTCTCTGCGCTCTAAAAGTACATTCCCGTCGCTGTCCTCCTGCCTGGCTATATCATGCTGTTTTAATTCCGCAGATGCACTCTCTTGTTCTGTTTCTTTTCTATCTGTTCCCTTTTTATCTGTTCCCTTTTTATCCATTCCTTTCCTGTCTCTGTCTGTTTTAACACTCAACTGCTCCAGCATTTTTGCATCTTCAAATATTTGAGCCTGAAGATACACATCACCGTTTCGCTCCAGCTGCTCGTACATATGGAAAACACAATCCGCTAACACTTCGTCATTGTAATCTACATGCTCCACCAAAAAATCCATCAACTGCCCAAAGCTGCTTTCTCCCTCATAATAAGGTATATAAAGAAAAGAAAACAGATTGCTCTCCAAATCCTGAAAAATCTGTTCAGGATACCAGAGAACATTGCTGTCGTCAAGTAAAAATCTCCCCAGCTCCTGTTGAATCTGCTGCATACTCCACAAAAAATCCTTCATCCATTGCCGCGTGACACATCGAGTGTTGAACAGCTGTGCAACATTTTGCTTTGAGGATATATCGTAGTATAAATATGCCAATCCGTTAATATACCGCAAACTGAATGGCAGCAGACCCTTGATGCCGCCTCTGCTCAAAATACAGTATTGGTACCTGTTTTCCTCCGGTTTTTTATCCAAAAGAATTCTCTCGTAGTTAGAATTGAGATTTTTCAAATACTCTGTCTGAAACATTTTACCTCCATTTCATTGCATCTGCGCTATACGCTTTTTTCTTGTTTTGCCATGATTTCTCTGTCATTCTCCCCAGTGGACTGACACGCTAGCTTCCCTGTTCCTTCTCCCCCTCAAATATCCTCTGGAGTTTACGGTATTGCCGAATGTAGAACACGGGCGAGAGACGATCACACTTATATTGCACCTCAACCTCCCACAGATTGTCATCATTCCACCGATTCCAACCTGCAATCGGAAAAGCAAGTTCTCCCCTTCCAATTAGAGAAATGTCATCTTTCTCTAGCTTGATTTCGACAGCTGTCATTTCCCAGGCAGTATATTTTTCCAGATTGATATCAGAAGCGCGAGTCTGAAGGCTCTCCTTTATTTCCTCTGATTCTCCCGCATTTTCCGTGGCTACGCCATTGCTCCAAATCATCAGACCGCCAATATCCTGTTCTAACAGACACCTGTCATACTGATAGCAGAACAGATAAATCCCTATCATCATAGCACTCATTACCATCGGAAGCACCAGTGCCGCTTCCACCACAAAATATGCATTGTGTCTGCTCATTTTCCCTCCTAATCTGCAAACTTAAGCGCCGCCTGCGCCAGATATCCGACCCACAAAAACGGTAGATATGGTATTTTGGTATTCTTTCCGACCCTTTTTATCATCAAAAGCGTCAGTGAGGTTACAGAGATTGCAAGCATGCTGAGAATAAAACTGAAGGTACATTCCCGAAAACCTGTCATCCCTCCCAACAATAACAATACAACACCGTCTGCCCACCCTGCCTTCTTTGAGAATACCGCTGTCAGCAGCAACATGAAACCGGGGAGTATACCCCACAGTATCTCAGCGCAGCCTATGCTGCCCTGCCATGTTTTATATACTGACACGCATGTCATAAAAATTCCACTGACTACCAGAAACCAAACTGGCACCCACCTTCTTCGTATATCCATAAATGCCAGAATTCCCAACCATATTGCTATCAATATGACCTTCCACATGTCTTTCTCCCCTATATCATCAAAAGGTATTTTCTGCACATATTCTTTATCACATTGCCGGGCAGATCATTGTGCACATCTACTGCAGGCACGATACTCCACAGCCTGGCTCCTTAGAACAGTGAAAACTGTTCGCTTCAGCCCCGGACAATCCAGTGACGAATGGTATCGGTTACCTTCCTCCGTTATATACAGCCTCCAGACAAATGACCCAGGATTGCACTTTTCACAGGGTGTATAGCTACTTCCCCACTGGTTCACTGCGCTCTCCGCCTCAGTTCTTGTGACCTCCCGGATGCTGAGCTTCAGATGAGTGCAGTTGCGATTCTCGTGGTATACCTCCCCGTTCTCTGTCATGTATACCACATCCAGATTTTTTTCTGCTGTCTGTGGATCCTCCGGTATTTCATAACCGTTCCATATATGTGTATAAAACCGGTTTGCCATTCGAAAGGAGGAAAAAGCCACAAAACTGCTCCAGGGCGACACCCCATATGTCACGATCACATCCAGTTCATCCTGTGAGGAAAAAATATTGCTCTCCCAAAGCATAAGTCCCTTCGATCCATTTTGAATGGGCGCATTATCCAGATAATTTTCCCCCACATATTCCACCAGTTGATTTTTAATATATAGTCCAGTAAGAATCGGCGCAAGATTACTATCCTCCAATGCATAGCCATAAATAGACACTTTACTGCAAGTCTGCCAGAGCGCCACCTGTATATTTCCATGCAGACGTATCAGTTCAATGGTACAACTCAGATTCAGCAAAAAGAAAAGTAACAGAGGAAGTACAACCGCAGCCTCCACAGTCATACCCGCCTCCGCCTCCTTCTTTAGAGCGGTGAGCAGGGATATCCTCTCTATGGGGTGGATTCTTTGGAGCTTGCAGCGAAGCTTGCCGCCAAAAGATATAGATGGACTTTGGGCAGAGTCCTGTAAGAACCTTTGATTTGTCGGAGAAGGTTTCATTCTTTTACTAATGGTTGACAGTAACAATTTCTTTCCACTCCATAGAAAGGACATCTCTACTCACCTCCCCCATTTAGTCGTAGGCACGGTCACGGATCAACTGATATTTATATCCGAAACTGCTGCTCATACGGATGTCAAATTCCACACGGTCATAGCACCCGTCCAGGCAGAATGCTGCGTTTCCTTTCGTCATACGTATATCCGCTTCAACCATATTCATGGCACGGCCGGTGAGTTTGTCCAGTCCTGTGAGCATCATGAACACCCGCAGATAATCCGCGTAACTCATGCCGGTTCCCTTCTGAGTGCTGTCTTGAAGTTCGCCTGACAATGCTGCCTCGAGACTGTAATGCCAGCTTTCCTTATCTTTCATCAGCGGAACACGCCCGCCGGAAAACAAGGTCTTTACATCATAAACACTCTCCGCGTAAGCCCAGCCCAATATGATAGCAATCTCCAACACAGGAGCGATTTCGGGCAGCATAAGGATACTGCTTATGATTTCAGCTACTAATTCCACTTCAGCTTTTTTCTCGGAATCTGACAGCAAATATGCCGCATTAGCCGCCTCCCGCAGAGCACAAATACGATTTGCCACGCCCCGAAGATTATCGGTATCATTTTCTTTACCTACAATAAGATATTCGATCTGATAGTGCAGTGCATCCCTCTCATCTTCCTTGCCATATCTACCCATGTAGCGCAGCAGATACTCCTGAAAGAAAAAGCGTTCCAACAGTTCTTCTGCCCACATTGACTCTTCCGGTGATAGATTACCCTGGCTGACTTTCCCCTGCTTCATCCGTTCATAGATCAGACAGGAAGTATCCAATGTATTCTGGGAGAGAAAGCTTTCATCCTGCACCACATGCTTCAGGATTCCCAGTCGCCTTTTCTCCTCTAACACCGCTGTGGGGTTGGTGACACCTATATGTTGCTCACCCTCTTCATCCTCGTACTCATATTCCCGGATTAATTTATCCGTCTCCTCTTTCTCTTGCTGGGTCTTAGCGGTATCCAATCCGTTTACTTCGATGACTTCCATCCACTCCTTCAGCTCCGTCAGCGCAGAAAGTCCTACGTCGTCTTGTATTGCCTCCACAGCCCGTCTCCGAAACGCAGTACCGTTTTTGTCAGTCAAAATTGACACTCCCGTCACTTCTACTCCATCCACCTGGAGACCAAGAAAGTCCCGATAGAAAAAAGAAGATAAAAATACATCCTCCATATCCAGATTTTTATCCAGATAGTACAGCAGATGCGCTTCTGTGTTATATGTACCGGGCTCTGCTGTGCCATAAGAGGAGTCGATGGCAAACAGATTGTATTGTTCCAGCAGTTGACGGTGATACTCTGCGAACACACTCTGTAGCCCAATATCCGCCACGCAGGCAGCCTCCATAGCTGCCCCGTTTCGGCGAACGCCCTCGATCATTGTCAGGCAGAGAGACAGGATGACACTGATACAGAGAGCCATATACACTGTCAGATATCCGTTTTCTGTCCTCATCAGATTTTACCCGTCTGCGAAGTGATCTTGTCGAAGAGATCATTCACAATTTTTGTAATCTGATCCTTAAATATGACTACCAGACCCACCAGGACCACAATGATCAGGATAACCTCGACCGTTCCCATGCCGTCCTCTTCCCGAAGAAGTTGTTTCCAATTTTTCAGATTATTTTCTTTCATTTTTATTTTTTCCTTTCTGTTATATTATTTTTCTTTTTTATTTACATAGTGGAGAATGCCGGTACCAAAATCATCACCATCACTACCGCCAGCATCAGTACCATTGGCACCAGCAGCTTAGTGCCGGCTTCCTCACCCAGTCGCCTGCTCTGCATGAGCCGTTCTTCCCCAGACTTTTCGGCTTCCTCCCGCAGCCGCTCCAGCAGAGCGCTATTTCCCCTTTTTAAATTTTGCATCAGCAAAGTGCTGAGCCTGATGTACTCCTGGCGGCTTGTCCGCCTGCCAAAATGCTCATAGGCAGCTCCTTCCGAGACACCTGATTTCAACTCCCGGCACATATACAGAAGCTCCTCGTAAGCTGGAAGTTTTTCAGTCAGCCTGTTCCGCTTCTTCTCATAGTCCGAAGCGATCTTCTGAAAGGCTCCCCGCACGGTCATACCGGCGCCCACAAACAATGTCAGCTGATGTACCAGATCGGGATACTCCTGTTTCAAGCAATTCCTTCTCTTCTCCAACTGCTGATGCAGATCCCTGTCGGACATCAGGTACACCAGCACCGCCACCGCCAATGCTGCCACCCACAGTATGAGGCTGTTATCCTCCACCTTTTGAGCCCAGCTGATTTCACTCCCTTTCCACTGAGCTGGCAGATTCCATACTTCTTCCCAGCGGTTCTCTTCCTCAGAAACTGTCAAGTATTCTTCCAATTCTCTGTGAAGCAGCTCCTGAGCAGTCAATTTCGGCGGAAGCACTGTGATACTCAGACTCTCCTCTCTGGCAAAATCCTGACAGGTCAGTTTTACCAACAATTCCATTTCTACCTGTTCCCGTGGCGGAGTAACATTACCGCTGCTGCCCAGCACGTCCGGTCGACTGCTTCTCCACTCAACCTGAAAGGGGTATCCCTGATAAGTCTCCAACAGTTCCAAGTCATCCGTGATTAGCTGAAGACTATTGTTTTTTCTGGCAATTAACTCAGGCAATTTATCCAGAAACTCTTCCGCCAAGCTCTCCAATTCCTCTTGAGTCAATAATTTGGGCCATATCCGTATCCGGAATTCCTGGACATTGTCCTCAATCTGCGCTTTCACCTGCAGCTCCTTTTCGCCCTCCAGATAACTGCCCCTTTCAATACTGCCGTCTTCTCCCAACAGAATGCTGCCCCCTGCACCCAGTTTTGCAGCGCCGCCAAACAGCGCTCCCACCGCAAGAATAATCAGAACTAGCGTCAATTTCTTCACATAATATTCTGTTTTGATCCACTGAACATTTTCCCCAGGATGCAGCTGCACCAGATCATTCTCCACCTGTCGGGAGGAAAAAAGCGGAAGTCCTCTGATGCATGCCCGTTTATAGAGAAACATTGCTGCTCTTCGAAAGGGATTTTCCTGCTTTTTCGACTTTTTCTTTTCTCTAATTTTTCTGCCCATAATCACCTCACATTTCTGCTGTCATCTTGTTCATCACACGCTCCCCCAGCACAAAGGCTGTCAAATAAACCAAGAGACATCCCGTCATAACCGCTATCCCCTTGAGATTGTGGTATAGTGGGTCAAAATATCCCGGATTGCTGAGACTGATGTAGATTAGAATACCAAAGGGCATGGCTTTCATGATATTAAGCTCCATCCGTTTTCCCGCCAGTAATGTTCGAAGCTCTTGCCGTTGCTCAATCTGCTTGCCGATTAACGAGGCAGAGCTCCTTATGATTACGGCCATATTACCGCCATTACGTTTGGCCATGGAAAATATCTGGGCAAACTGATCAATCTCATCGCAACCACTGCGTCCGGCAAAATCCATCAAAAGTTCCTCCAAGGTTATATTGATATTAAGCCCCCGTCGTATAAGTTCCAGTTCTCTGCAGATAGACGCATTCTCCCCATACATCATTCTCATATCATTACCACATTCCACAAAAGCATTTTCCGCAGAATACCCCGCCTGAAGAGAAGTAGCCACAGCCAGTATGCACTCACGAAACTGAGTTGACAGCTCTTCCCTATACCGTTCTAGCTTTATCTTTCTGATACTGCGAAAGCAGAATATACCCACAGGGGAGAGCATGGGGAGGATCCATATGCTGCGGTAAAAGAAATATGCCAAAAAACTCACAGCTGCCACAGAAAGAAGGATTGCTGACAGCTTTTCGCCTTTTTTCCATTGATACTCATGACAGCCCTGCCGCCTTAAGTTTATTTTCACGCAACAGCCTCCCTTTCCTCTGTAATCTGCCCACAATCTTTCCCTCGCTGTCCTCCCCCAGTTCTTCAAAGAGAAACAGGGGATTCATCTTGATCTCATTATTTTCACAGCCCAGAATCTCGACAATTTCCATCACCCGTCTGGATTTATCGCGCAATCTTCCCAGATGCACCACAATATCCACTCCCGACGCAATCTGCTGTCTGATTGCAGCAAGCGGCAGCTCCATTCCCATGAGAACCATGTTCTCCAGACGCGCCAGCATATCTCTGGCGCTATTTGCATGACCTGTGGACATGCTGCCGTCATGTCCTGTGTTGAGACATTGGAGCATATCAATGGCCTCTGCACCTCTTACTTCGCCCACTATTATCCTGTCCGGTCTCATTCTCAAAGAAGACCTGATCAATTCACGCACCGTGATTTCCCGGCACCCCTCTACATTACTGTTTCTGGTCTCCAGTCGCACTAAATTAGTCAGACCTTGCAGCTGTAGCTCCGCACTGTCCTCTATAGTGATGACACGCTCATCGACCTGAATAAAATGAGACAATACATTTAAAAAGGTGGTTTTTCCGCTGCCGGTTCCTCCACTGATAAAAATGTTATATTTTGCCTTCACCAGCTTTTCCAGAAACTCTGCAGCCTCCACGGAAAGAGAATCCTTTTGCAGCAGCTTTTCCATGGTAATCGGTTTGTCGGGAAATCTCCGGATGGTGACGATGGGACCGTTGAGAGCCACCGGGTTCATTACAATATTGACCCTGGCGCCGTTGGGCAGCCTGGCATCCACAATGGGGGAGGCTTCATTTACCACACGGTTGCATCCGGAAACGATCTGCTGAATCACATCCTGAAGCTTCTCCACAGACTCAAAACACACATCAAGTTTTCGTAGCCTCCCATCCTGTTCCACAAAGATGTGATCCTTTCCATTGATCATGATTTCTGTCACTGAGTTGTCTTCCACAAATATCTGTAAAATATCCAGCCTCCTCAGGGAATCAAAGAGTTCTTTTTTCAGCTTTCTGCGTATTTCTACCGGACATATAGCCAGACCCTCCTGCTCCAGCAAAACCTCGTCGATGGTCTCCTCCACCTCCTGATCCGAGAAATCCTTCCCAAAATCTATTTTTTCTTGTACCTTTATCCGCAGCTCACTTTTCAGCTCCGCATATTCCATCACAAAGCTCTCCTTTCCATGTGCATTTTCATTCCAGAATCTCTTGCAGCAGATCTCTTGCCAGCTCTGCCAGTTCTCCCTTAGTCATCTGTTCCAGTTCCTCTGGAAGTCTGCGTATATGAGACAAGTTCAGTCGTTTTGTCTTTTCCAGAACATCATCATATTCACAGAGAGCAAGTAGTTGTTCATACTGGAGAAGTTTACTCTGGGCAATTCTATCCTCTCTGGTGGCAGTAAATACTTTTTTGCAAAGCCGCAGAATCTGAAAAAGTCCCTGCATACTCTCAGTCAGATCCAGAATCACATATTCATATTGCTCCAGCTCTTCAATTTTCTGGAAAAAACCAAGCCACTCTACAGCTGTAATTGTCAGAAGATTCTGCCCTGATTTCATGGGTGGTATATAATCCAGCGGGCCGATGTGTTTCAGCATGGTCTGAAGCCTGAGACGAAATTTTTCTCTATCCGCACTGAGAAAGTACAACAGATCCGCCATATCATATGTCTGCATATCAGGCACCAGCTCCGCTAATCCGGCATAGTGCTCGAAGTTCAGATAGAGCGTGGAGTGCGCCTTTGCCAGAAGCTGACCCAGCGTAAGGGCCATGGAAGTCTGCATGCTTCTGTGAACCGGGGAGTAATTTCCGATAAACACTGTCTTACAACCCTTTTGCAGCCTGGGAAGCGGATTATCCGCAATTTCCATATATATTTCCAGAAGAAATCTAAGTACATTCTCCGCCTTCTGATACTTGTCCACATAGCTGATATTTTCCCAGCGCATCAGGCCGCTCTCATTCAATACAACCAGTCTGGCAGGAGAAAGCTTCAGGAAATCCTCTGTGAATGCCGATTCCGCAACAACCAGAAGTGACTCCTGTTCCAATTCTGTCCGTAACAGTTCCTGTACATCCGTATATGTGCGCAGCTCCCATGGAAGATTTTTTTGTTTTTTCAGAAAATCGGTCATTAATTGGGCATATTCTTCCTCCGTGTCACAGAGCACAAGGATTCTGCCCTTCGATGTTTTTGTTTGTCTTGTTGCCTCTTTCAATAGATACCTCCCAGATACAGCAGCAGACTTAAGAGCGCCGGACCGGAGAGACAGAGTCTGATTTCAGGACTTTCTTTTCCGTTTTCCAGGTACAGCTGCCAGTTGCCGCTTTTTAGTACGCCTGCAAAATATTCTGCCAAATAGTGCAAACGTTCGCGAAAATTTTTGTTTTGCCAAAGCTTTACCAGTGAAATAATTGCTGCGATCAGCAAGGATACAAACAAGAAAATAAGGATTTTTTCGAAAGGCAGATAACCTGCCACCACTCCGAATAGTTTTACATCTCCCGCACCTATGGCGCCAATCTTGAAAAGAGGGTACAAAAGACCTCCAATCAATATGACCTGAAGCACAAACTGCACCGCTGCCCAGGGTCCTTCCTCCAGGAACCGCCAGGGGACACCCGCAAGGATCATTGCCATTATCAAATAGTTTGGTATTTTTTTCTTGCGGTAATCATACCAGCAGGCAGCCGTTAACAGAACACACAAAGCCGCCAAAATATCAATCATCTCCTTTACTTTGTTTTACTCACTTGAACTCTGAGGCGATATATGCCCCATGAAAACATAAATGAATTGAATCTAAATACATTGAACAATTGAGTTGTTGTAAACGCATTATAACCAAAGATTTTTAGGAATGCAAGAGGAAAAAGCTAAATAATTTATTTTTAGTAAATTTTCATAAAAAATTGTAAATTCCAATACCGTAAATGGCAATAAACCCCGGAAGACCTAAGATTCCGGATGTCAAAACAGTCACGGGGTTAATACCCACACCAAGAGAAATCCCCATTCCCGCCAAAGCGCCATTGACAAAATAGATTGCAATTGTTCCCAGAATACTGCGCATCAGAACATTGAGAAGCCACTCCATCTTCCGTTTCATCACTCCCATGAAAAGCACGATTGCACAGATCGCCACCAAAGCTGCCATTCCCAGTGTATTGTCCGCCATTTCACTCCTCCATATCCTTCCGCAGCCTACGCGGAAAATTTCAGTCCAAAACAGCCTGTTCTCCCTAAACCTTATGTTATTTTTTCAAGTAATATTCTTAAATAATTTACATTAATTGGTAAAAATGGAATATTTTTGGATTTTTCCGCTTATACTTGTAACAACCCATCGGAAAGGAATCGTGATATTATGAAAACATTTTTTAGTCAAAGGACAGGCAGCGCTTGTCTTGCCGAGGAGGATTATTCTCCCATAACTCTTCAGGATTCCATAGAAAAAACCCGCCAAGCCCTGGATCGGGCATATGCGGGTTTTGATAACGCTGTTGAAGAAGATCTGATCGACAGTTATATTTACGAGATCATTGCACTTCAAAAAAGATACAAGCATCTGACAGACCTTGCTGTATTAGAGGAAGGAATCCAGGAAAAACCGCTAGACATACATTCCCCGATTCGTGCCCTGGTCAGTCATGTTTTCAGTTAAGGTATTTTTGTCATAAGTCAGGCCCGCGTAGACCGTCTGAGAATTAGCCATGACCGGTCCCGAACTGTTCTGGACGGAAATTTGTTGATAGGCATCGTGGAGCGGACGTATCACCTGCTCAATCTCCAACAGGGGCTGCGCTTCGCTCTTCGCCTCACTGGCAGCCAGTCTCCTGATACAGAACAAGTACAACTGCAACAGTGCCGGTGCCGGATTGTATTCCATCCTCAGGGAATTGATCAGCTCATTAAGGCATCCTCTTGCCTTGCGAACAGCCTCATGGAAGGCAGCTCTGTCAGTATCTTCCAGCAACTCGCCGCTTTCTTTCAGATAAACTAAAAGCATCTCATACAAAATCACGACCAACTCAGTGGAATTTGCCTGAGAAATCCTAAGTGTAAACTGTTGTTTTACTTCCCTTGTCATCTTTCCTCTCAATCTGCCGTAACAGTTCAGCCATGCCTTTGCACCCTGTTATTGAAGAAGCTGAAGCACCTGCGAGGGCCTCTCGTTGGCCTGAGCCAACATAGAGGTTCCTGCCTGGGTCAGCACCTGATAAGTGGTGTATTGTGTCATTTCCTCAGCCATGTCCACATCCATGATTCTGGAATATGCGGCTGTCATGTTCTCGGTCGTCACATCCAAATTGTTGATGGTGGACTCCAGCCTGTTCTGATAAGCACCCATACGGCCCCGCACGGCGGACACATACTTCACCGCGCCGTCAAGGCGCTCAATAGCGTCACGCGCATTGTCCTGAGTCAGCACATCCATTTCCTCAATGCCCAAATTCTTCAAGGTGATGGCAGGAATATCCATGGCCAGAATCTGACCTTCGTTTGCACCCACCTGAATCCTCATGGCGCCGATTCCGGTAGCATCTATGACCAGCGAAGCTGCCTCTGTAGGAAATGTTACCTTTTCTACACCGTTTGCAAAAGCTCCTGCATCAATCGCTGCCCTCACTTCAAAGCCACCGTCACCACTGATAACCACCTCGCCAGTATTATTATCTACTGTAACCGTTACCTCATCAGGAAAATTTCCCTCCAGCTTTACAGAACCCGGATCCACAGAATAGGTGCCATCCTCATTTTGTATGACGGTAATGGACATAATGCTGTAATCTCCAGGATTGCCATCACTGGCATTAGTGACATCAAGCGCAGAAACCTCTGTTGGAGGGAATGAAACACTCTTCCATACTCTCTCTCTCTCAGTCCGCTCACCATTTTCATCTATTTCTGTTACTGTCTCCGACACCGTTTTTCCCTTTAAGAAATCCACGCCGGAAATATCCAACTGCATCTCAAAACCGTTGTCATCCTGAAGAATCACCAGATCATCCTTTATGGATACCTTTACTCCCTCAGGGAAATCCTCGCCCGCTTCAAAGGAATCCAAATCTACACGGTAGATACCCTCTT
Organism: Acetatifactor sp.; assembly: GCA_022511425.1. Classification (GTDB taxonomy): domain Bacteria; phylum Bacillota; class Clostridia; order Lachnospirales; family Lachnospiraceae; genus Acetatifactor. Next base: position 12,792 of record JAFLRO010000032.1, on the reverse strand, counting down.
CCTCACAGTATTCAACTGTCAGGCTCTTAATTGTATATTCCTTTGTGGGAACATCGTCAGAGTAAGAATTCACCTTTACATCAATATTATTTGTATAGCCCTTCAGTGAAAACTCACCGTTCAGAATCTTCTGACCGTTGAACTCTGTGGTCTCTGCAATCCTGGTGACCTCTTCCTTCAGCTGATCGATCTCCTCCTGAATGATAGCCCGGTCATTCTCCGACATAGTGCCATTTGCTGATTTGATGGCAAGCTCATTCATACGCTGCAGCATCTCACTGATCTCGTTCATGGCTCCGTCCGCCGTCTCAACGATGGAAACGCCATCGCTGGCATTCTGATTTGCCTTTTTCAGACTCTCTATCTGCGCATTCATTCTCTTCGCCATGGCAAGGCCTGCGGGGTTGTCCTTGGCGCTGTTGATTTTTAAGCCGGAAGACAATCTCTGCAAAGACTGCGCCAGCAGATTGTCATTATCAGAAAGTGAGTTGTTGGACAGCATTGCGGTTACGTTGTAATTAATTCTCATAAACTAAATTCCTCTTTTCTGCACTGCCTGCAAGAATACTTTAGCCACACGATAAAGCTCTGCATTTTCCGTGGACTGGATTTCTGCGGTCTCTGTTTCTTCGGTTGCCGGTGAACCTGTAGCGGCGATGTCTATTTTTCCCACTGTCCAGATCGCACCTGCTTCCTCTCTAAAGGTATCGGCTAATTCTCGTAAATTCATTACCTCATTTTGACCCTGAGTCGTTAAATTTCCATTGAGAGTGCCGTTTTCCAGATGAAAACTGGCATTAAGACGTAATTCCTCTGACAGCTGTACCCCAACGCTCACCATTCCCTTCTCGGATCCGCCCCGCTCCAGAATCAGATGCACCTGTGCCAGAGTTTCGCCTATGTACATGGGAATAAAGTACTCCTCCTGCTTTGAAAGCGAACTTGCCACGGTAAGCTGCTTGTGCAGCAGCTGCATGCCACGCACATCCAGGCTGGTGTCCGCCTCCTGAAAGGAAGCTGTCTCCACGGAATCCAGTGCCTCCTTAGTCAGATCCTCATACTCCTGTACAAAGGTGTCCCTGTCGTCCAAAATTTCCCAGAGCCTGCTGCCAGACACCACTTTCATTTCCTCTTCTGAAACTTCACCTGCAGACATTGCAGTCTCCGGTATCTCCGTTGGCCTCGTGATCTCTTCACCACTGCGCCTGTTTCCGTTTCTCCCGGTACGGTCAAACAGATTCGTCCTACCGCTCGCCAAAGCTTGAGCCGCCATCAGATTATCTGCACTGGGAGTCAGCTGACCTCTATGAAGCATAGCTGCACTCTCACTGTCCACATTTGCAGCGGCTTCTCTCAACTCCTCCAACTCTTCTTTCTGGTAGGAGGCAGTCGCTTCTTCACTATAGGAAACTTCTGTAAGAACACTATTTGCTGCCTTTACAAATGCCTTGCCAATCTGCTCCGATATGCTCTCTCCCCTGCGTACCAGCTCCGCCATAGTTCCCAGGTCATCGGTCACCTTAACATCCACGGACTTCACCTTGCCACTGCGTACTGCTGAGAGCAAGTTGGAGAAATGAAGCTCTGCCTGAGTATTTACCAAGCTGCCAATCACTGCGCCATCGGATTTCTCGATCTGACGAACCAGCCTGAACACGCCAATATAGCTTTCCCGCTCTGCCTCGGTAATAGCCTTGTTCTGCTCCAGACCATACAGGAAACGGCTGTAACTCTCCACCTCACGCCGGTATTCCTCGGGCATCTTCTCAAAATAGCTCTCCAGCTCTGCAAAGCTTTTCTCCAGGGGATTGATGCCATCTCTTATCATCTTAAGCGCAGCTGCCGGTGTCATCTTCTCTACAACGGACTTTACCTGTCTGTCCGCTTCGATAATACTTGCTATATTCTCCTCCGTCATAGCCATGCGGTTGTATCCCAAAATCCTTGCCGCTCTGCGGTTCTCCTCGTTGGGTTCCAGCCCCAAATCCCGGAGAATATCGTCCACATTGGCGAATGCCTTTCGGATACTGTCACCAAGATCCGCTCTGGGCGCGGTCATCAGAGCCTCATAACTATCATGAGCGCGGTTGTAGGTTTCCTGCAGCGCCTTACCCTCACTGTGAAACTCCTCCAGCGTGGCTGTGCTCTGACCCTCCGCAAAGGTACCGATTACCTGTGCTGGCAGCCCGGGCAGCTCCTCCACCACACGATTCACCGCATTATAATTGCGATACTTTTCAACGGCTTCGGCATCCTCAGGGAAGTACTGCTCTGCCAGCTCTCTCTCAGCCTGCTTCAGCGCCTCCACCAGCTCCTCCATGGGAGCGGTATCGATGGAAAAGCCGCTCTTTAACAATTTCACATTTACCTCAGCCGTCATCCGCAGCCGAATCTCTTCCAGCTGTCGTCTGGCGGTTATATCCCCTGCCAGCGCGTCCCAGGCTTCACCGGACTGATAATAATCCGCCAGTCTGGCTGCTTTCTCATAGAGATTTTCGCTCTTTCCTCCCAGATTGGCATGGATGGGATCCTTTCCCTCCGCAATGGCATCTGCCGCCGCACGGGCAAAATCCTCAGCCGTCACAGGCAATTGAATCTCCTGCAGCTCCTCCAGTCTGTCCAAGTTTTCCCCGGTGAGGGGCAACCCGTTCTCCAGAAGCCATGCCGCATTCTGCCTGTTTTCCTCATTTATTTCCCTGCCGGATTGGGCAATTACTTTGTCAATCTGCTCCGCCAGCTCTCCGCTCTGCTCCGACCCTGCATTCCGGGTGTAATAACCCTGTACATCCTCGGCGTAAAATTGAGGCGCATTGCCACTGGAAGCACTGGCGCCACTGTTCTGAGCCAGATACAGATTCCAGATTTCCGTCTCCAGTTCGTTATCTATCATATAACGGCTGGATCCCTCATCCATGGGCTGCAGCTGGCTTGCCATGTTCCAGGCCTTTGCCACCAAATCCAGATTCTCCCGGGTCAGCGGAAGGTCTGCTGATTTAAAACTCTCCGCTACTGCGTTAGCCAACACCTGGCTTCCCAGAGCAGCTGCCAGAGTATCCATATCCAAATCGTCGGTATAGCCCTTGATTTCCTTACCAGAGCGTGCCAGCTCTGCCTTGATCCTGTCCACAATGGTCACGGCTTCTTCGGGGTCCATGTTGCGGAAGTCAAAACCTTCCTCCTGAAGCTCGGCATAGTCCTTTTCTGACATGGTATGTGACATAAGCGTCATATAATCCTGCTGAATATCCACGTTTATATAGTCAGCTTCCTGCTGAATCTCAATCAGGCTCTTGCCCTTCTCGGTCTTCCCCTCATTTCCCCAGTTCTGATGGTTTTCAGAATACACGGCACCGGGGACCGCAACTGTTGCCACATTTCTGTGACCATGGGTAGTGCGGCTCTTCTCCGCCTGCTGTTTCTCTGTGTCGGGTATGTTCTGCTGATAAAATGAAATTTTCAAAATATTCTCTCCTTGCGCACTCGCTGTCGCTGGTTGTCGTGGTGTTTGTATCATACATGCGCTAGCGCCCGCATATAACTTGCCACGCAAAAAAGGTAAGCGCTTGATCGCGCTTACCTTTTATTTCGGCTGATGAAGAACAAAACTTTATGTAAAAATAGAAACCCTAAAATAGATACACTGCTGCTCCATAAGGCGGCAGATCCAGGGAGATGGAATAATCCTGCTTATTGCAGGGAACTTTCTCCGCGGCCACCTCAGCAGGAAGTTGGTTGCCCCAGCCGCCGAACCTTTCTTCATCGCTGTTTAAAAGCAGCTTATACTTTTTCTTTTTTGGCACGGGAATGCGATAGCCCTCCCGCTTTATGGGAGTCATATTCATCACAAACAACACATTGTTGGTTCCCAAGGAAGACTTTCTCACAAAGGAGAACACACTGTTATCCTTATCATCCGCATTCATCCACTCGAAACCGCTCCAACTGTCATCCAACTCATACATGGCGGGATACTTGCGGTAAATCTGCAGCAGCTCTTTTACATAATCCTTCATGCCCGCATTATTCTTCTCTGCCAGCAGGAACCAATCCAGCTCTCTTGCCTCGCTCCACTCCCGCTCCTGGCCAAACTCCTGACCCATGAACAACAGCTTTTTGCCGGCATGGCCAAACATATAGGTATATCCCACCCGAAGATTTGCGTACTTGTCTATCTGATAACCCGGCATCTTGTTCACCATAGAGCACTTCAGATGCACCACCTCGTCGTGGGAAAGAGGAAGAATGTACTTCTCGCTCTCGTTGTAGCTCATGGCAAAGGTCATGCCGTAATGGTCACCCTTCCTGTAAATGGGATCCAGCTTCATGTACTCGCAGAAATCATGCATCCAGCCCATATTCCATTTGAAGGTAAAGCCCAGACCTTCATCGCCCACCTCACCGGTCACATTGGGCCATGCGGTGGACTCCTCCGCAATGGTCATAAAGCCGGGATAAGTGCCCCTGACCACCGAATTCATATGACGGAAGAACTCAATTGCTTCCAGATTCTTGTTGCCGCCGTACTTGTTGGGCAGCCACTGGCCGTCCCGCTTGCCGTAGTCAAGATACAGCATGGATGCCACAGCATCCACGCGGATACCGTCCACATGGAACTCCCTCAGCCAGTACAGCACATTGGCAATCAGGAAATTTTTTACCTCATATTTTCCATAGTTAAATATCTTTGTACCCCAGTCAGGATGCTCACCCAATCTTGGATCGGGATGCTCAAAAATACACTGTCCGTCAAACTCTCCCAGTCCGTGTGCATCCGTTGCAAAGTGAGCGGGCACCCAGTCCAGGATCACGCCTACGCCTGCTCTGTGTAGAGCATTTACTAAGTACATGAAATCCTTGGGTGTGCCGTAACGGGAGGTCGGTGCATAATAGCCTGTGACCTGATATCCCCAGGAACCATCGAAGGGATGTTCCGCAAGCCCCATCAGCTCTATGTGAGTATATTTCATTTCCTTTAAGTACTCTACGATTCTGTCCGCAAACTGGCGATAGTTGTAGAAACCTTCCTCGGTTCCGTCGGGATGTTTCATAAAGGATCCGATATGGCACTCGTAAATGGCCAGAGGTTCCTTCCGCAAATCTTTCTTATCCCGCTCCTCCATCCACTTCTCGTCTTTCCAGGGAAAACCACTCAAATCAGTGACAATAGATGCGGTACCTGGACGGTATTCCGCATAATTTGCAAATGGATCCGCCTTGTACAGCTTTCTGCCGTCGGATGCGGTGATAAGAAATTTATACAACTCCCCTTCACCGATACCTGGGATAAACACCCCCCAGATACCCACAGGACCCAGTTTCTCCATGGGATGGGACTCCTCGTTCCACCCGTTAAAGTTTCCAACCACATGAACCTGTTTTGCATTTGGAGCCCACACGCCAAAGTAAACTCCCTTTTCCCCTTCTTCAACTGATATATGGGCGCCAAGCTTTTTGTAAATTTCATAATGAGTTCCCTGGGAGAACAGATACTGATCTGTCTCAGAGATAAACACCTTTTCATTGCCACCTTGCTGCTTCGTCGTACTTGATGCCTTTGATGTACCTGACTGCTTTGCTGTGCCAGATGTCTTTTTTGTGCTCATCGCCCTTGCTGTACTTGGTTCCTTTGTTGTCCTTGCCACTATCTTACCCCACCTTTCATGCAAAATCCTTTTCTGTAAGGATAATCATATCTTCCTCATCGTATCGTTTTGCCAGCAATATGTCCATAAAGTGACCGATTGTCTTTCTATTGGCATGATGGATGGCCTCATCCACGATTTCCTTGACCTCCAGTACTGTGACCGCGTGGTCGATTGTCTGAAGCTCCTCTATCCTGGTGTGTAATGCAAGTACACCCAGCTCATCGATAGAATACTCCATTCCTTTTGCGTAATGTTTGCCGAATGCCACCAGCATATCATTACTCAGAGCTTCCACATTCACACGGGCAGTGAAGCAGGCTGCCAGCTCCTTATTTGCCTCCAGAAACTTATTGGCTGCCTTCTTAGTATCCTCCATGACAATGATGATACCCAGAGACTCCCTCTGTAACTCCTTGTGCAGCGCGGCAGCCGTCTCCTGGCTCATTCCCGATGCCTTCTGGATAATCAGCGCTCCATTCTTCAGCTGTCCTAACGTTTCTGCAATCTTTTTCTTGTTCAAGGCCTGACCGGAAATTTTTGCCACCTTTCCGGAGAAGTTGCTGTCTGTAAGCTGTACCTCCCGAATCAGATTCTTAGCCAGGGTCGCTGAATCCATACCCTCATCACCGGTGATTATTATATTTCCGGTATAGGCAGCCAGGCTGATACTATCGATGGCCCTGACCAGTTGTTCCTTTGCTGCTTTGCTCTGGATAAAAGGTGCAAATAGTTCCTTCTCCTCCTGGGTCAGTGCCCTCACTTTAGCTTTTTCACGCTCCACAGCAGGCTGCTCTTCCTCATCAGCTAAAGCCTCATCCAGAGTTTTCTCCGACTCTTCTGCCTCTTCGGAATTCTGTTCCTGATCCCCCGCGCTATCTGCCTCTGCAGCTTCGTCCTCGTTATCGGCAGGCTCCTCAGACTCTATATCTGCCTCATCTGAGTTCTCTTCATCCGAGGGCACTTCTGCCGAATCCGTCGCAAGCTCTTCAGCCGACTGCTCCTCAGTCTCTTCAACTGAGCTTTCTATGTCTTCAGATTCCTCCAAATCTCCCGATGCTTCAACGTCTTCCGCGAACTCGTCCACAGTTTCTGCATTTTTATTCTCTATATCATCATCAGCGGTCACTGCCTCACTGTACTCAGAATCAGCATCACCGGTCTCCAGCTGTTCTAACAAGCCGTCTCTCACGGAAGCCTCAAACTCGGTAAACATCTCACCGGTCTGCTGTAGCACTCTCTGTCGTACTTCCGCCTCACGACGTTCTTGACTCTCCTGCTTCAGCCTTTCCCACTCAGACAAAATATCTGCAATACTCATCTGACCGGTAATTTGTTTTTCTACAGTCTCCCGCTCCGGCATCACAAGGCTGATCTGTCCGTCGGATTCTTGGGATAACACCCCCGCCAACTCCTTGGGGGGCTGTGCCATCAGCGCCTGCTCAACCGCTTTCCCTGCGCTCTCCATACGCAGTTGATTCATGACAATTTTCGCTGTCACATCTGTGGCTTCAGCTTCCGGTTCCGACTCAGTCACCGTCGCAGGTTCTACAGCTTCATCAGCCTCCTGAATCGCAGCCGTTTGTTCCACACCCTCCTGTGCTTCTGCTTCAGGTTCCGAGGTTTCTGCCCCATCCTGAGAAGGCACAGCAGCCTGCTCCACTTCCGGCATGATCTCTTTCAGATCCGGCTCCGGCTGTGTCTTCGAATGGAGATTGCCCAATTCTCCCGTTTCGCCGAAGAATACCTCCGTACTCTCTATCTGCTCGATGCCGTCGTCCACATCATTTTCACTGATATCTTCGTCTTCAAGCTCCGGGTAATCCAAGGATTCCGTATCCATCATAGGTGCAACAATGGAACGGGTGATTGCATCTGATTTCGACTGTTCTTCCCCCAGCACCTCCTGTAAGCCGGCTTCCACCAATACCGACGGCAGATTCATGGTATTATATTTTCCAACATCAACAATCTTTACTTGGATATCCAGCTCTTCAGGCTGATCGGGACCTGACCCGGCATTTCCTCCCTGTTCCAACGGTTCCACCTGCGTCTGAACAGCCCGGCGGATATTCTCATAGACCAAAGTATCGCCCTGCATGGCTCTGGCTTCATAGTCAGCCCGGTCATGCGCCTCTGCTGCCCCAGCAGGCTGTTCAGCTTCATAGCCTGTCTCCTGATAAGACGAAGTCTGTTCTTGGGATGGAGCATTTTGAGCGGTCTGCATCTGAGAATCATAAGTCTCAAATCGGTGATCATATTTATCCTGTTGTGCAGGAGTCAGAGGCTGATGTAACATTTTTAGCTCCATAGCCTTGATTACATACTTACCATCACCGAACCACAAAATCAGTTCATCGCATTCCTCTACGCACCTGGTAGCCAGACCTACACGGTGATAGAGATATGCCAGCTCATAAGCCCACTTTTCCCGATAATCCCGCTTTTTCAGTTCTTCCAATACACTGATGCGCTCTTCAAGGCTTACCTCCTGAGCTTCATATATTTTATACTGTAGGATGTATTTGCCGGTATCGTCGGATGGCGCAGCCTGCACATACTCCAGATAGTAATCCAATGCAGCTTTAATATCCCCCGCTTTAACGGTGAGCTCACAGAGAGAATAACAGATTGTCCTGCCCCCCGGTCTTCTCTCGTAAGCCAACAGAAGCATATTTTTGGCATCTTCATAACGCCTGTTAATCTTGTACAGATCACTGATGGTACAAAGCATCATCACGCTCTTTACCCTGCGCCAGTCTATGGTGTCAGCAATCTCAGCCGCCTGGGGATACTCACCACGGGCTATTAAATCTTTAATTTCTTCCGCTCTTACTTTATATTCATACTTATCCAAGGTAGTCCGCTCCCTTATCGGTCAGTAAAACTTACATTAATGTTTCCTGTTTCGAATAAGGTCATTTTATCATAGTCAACATATAGATGTCAAAAATAAATGGACATTTTTAAGAAAAAAATACAAGATATAGTGGTTGACCCACCCCAAATTTTACTAAATATCGAAATATAGCTTCCCGGTCAGCTGCCTTTTTTTCCTGGCAGTTTTTCAGCTAACAGCGCAAATTGCTCCAAAGTCAATGCTTCCCCCCGTATAGTGGAGGACAGGGCCATCCCCTCCAAAGCCTCCGCTGCCTGTTCCTTTGTAATTCCCAGCTCCAGCGCATTACTGAGAGCGTTTACCAGGGTCTTTCGACGCTGATTAAAAGCCGCCCGGATCAGAGCAAAAAGCCTTGCTTCATCTGCAACCTGCACCGGCGGTTCCTCATATCTGATAAGCCGTATCACTGCACTTCCCACATTGGGTCTGGGAATAAAGCAGTTTGGCGGAACATTCGCCACCATCTCCGGCCTTGCATAGTACTGCACCGCCAGAGAAAGGGCTCCGTAGTCCTTGGTGCCGGGCCCCACCTGCATTCGATCCGCCACCTCTTTTTGAACCATAACTGTAATGCTCTCCAGCGGTACATGGCTTTCGAACAATCCCATAATAATTGGTGTAGTGATGTAATAGGGAAGATTTGCCACCACCTTCACAGGCCGGCCGCCATTCTTCTCCTCCACAATTTTATTGATATCCACCTTCAGAATATCCTCATTAATCAGGGTTATATTTTCATATTCTGACAGAGTATCCTCTAAAATAGGAATCAAATTTTTATCAATTTCTACCGCCACAACTGCACCTGCCCGTTCCGCCAAATATTGCGTCATGGTGCCAATGCCGGGACCAATCTCCAGCACACAGTCCTCCCCTGTGATCTCAGCTGCATCAACAATTCTGTTCAGCACACCGGTGTCAATCAGAAAATTCTGCCCGTATTTTTTCTGCATTCTGAAATTGTATTTCTGCAATATCTCTATAGTGTTCTGAGGAATCCCAAGATTCGACACACCTACTCCCCCTCTGTCTTCAGATAATCCAACACCTGATTCAGATTTTGGAAAATACGGTAGCTTAAACGCTGCATCTCTTCATCCGGCGCTATCATATCGGGCACCATCAGAGGCCGCATTCCAGCTGCATGTGCCGATCGGATCCCGTTGGGGGAATCCTCAATGGCATAGGCTTCCTCCGGTCTTACGCCCAATTCCCTGCATGCCAACAGGTAAATGTCCGGCTGTGGTTTCGAATACTCCACCATATCTCCGGTGACTACCACAGAAAAATACTCCGAAAAGCCTGCTCGTTCCAGGCAGTTGACTACAGAGGAACGCCTGGTAGAGGAAGCCAGCCCTAAAAACCACCTGTTATTTTTTAGCCATTCAAGCAATGGCTTTGCCCCTGGCATAACCGGCAAACCGTTCTTATCTATGTAATCCCAAAACCAGGCTGAAGTCTCTGCCCGAAAGCCATCATAGTCAAAATCCTTTCCATAGGCTCCCAGCACGATCCGTCTGCTTCCGTTGGCATTCAGACCAATGCACTGGGGAAAAATTTCCTCCATCCCCGGCAGCCCCCTTTTCACTGCCACCTGAATCCAGCTGTCCTGGCAGAGACGCTCCGTATCAAACAGTATCCCATCCATATCAAATACGACCGCTCTCATAGGTTCCTCCACGTAAATTCCGTAACAGTTCAGCTAGGCATTTCTAAGTTGTCGAAATAAACATTTCCACTAACTGATATATTTTGCCCGTTATTAATAATACTTGAAATCCTCCAAAAAGTGAATGCAGTTATACAAAACCAGCACATCCATGCCAGTTTCGGGTTCATACTGTTCCATCAACGTCAAAAGTCTGCCGTTGTAATATCTCAAATCCACCACATAGATTTTTTCATAGTGCGGGGCGAGTAACGGAATAAAACAGTTAGCATAGGAATCCTTCAGCACAAACAAGGTTCGGCCATTCTCATATCCGGTCTCAATTTCTATCAGTGCATGGTTGTCATCCAGGAAAAAACCGTATTTATTTTTTATATCCAGATAAGATTCCTCATAATAACTCTCTGTCTTCCGAGTCAGATCATAAGTAATCTCAGGATTTATCGCCATAGTTTCAGGAAAATACTGAAGATCATCTGCCCGCCAGTCCAGATTCAGTTTGGAGTGTAGCGTGCCTAGAAATTCTCTGCTGGCAGTAACCATCCCCTCCGTATCATAGGGATAAGGCTCTACTCCCACCGTCTCTGCCCAGACTAAATACCCGTAATAAGCGCCCAGGCTGGTCCAGTGATGGTCGGTTCGATAATAGATGGGTTCTCGGCTATGTTCTTTTAGCATGGCATATGCATCCACATATTGCTCTCCTGCCAGTTCCGACACACGTTCCAATAATGTCGTCTCATCATAGTAAGGCACGTAGGAAGGAAGTTTCTCTGTCAAGATATTGTCCGCGGTAGGTACGAGCATTACCGTAGCATCCCACTCTTCTATCAGTGGCTGTAACAACGCCAGTTTTTCTGACACCTGCTCTACCGTAAAGTCCTGGGGTAGATGCTGCTCAATCAGGTAATTTCCTGACGCCAAATACACGCCATTGATAGTTTTTTTCTGAAGCAACATATCGGTCTGTGTCTTGAGATAGATCCACCGATCCCTTGCCACAAACTGATCTGTCACATATTTTTCATAATCTGAAGTATAGTTTCCAAAAAACAGCTCCTGAACGGAAAACTCCGGTTTAACCGCCAACAGTCGATTCTCTGTCTCAGAAAAAATTCTGTCGCTATGAAAAAGATCCACAATGGTAAAAATTAATATTATTGAGGAAATAAAGCAGATAGTAAAAACCGCATTACTCTTTTCTTTCATAAATACCTCCTTCCCCTTTACCCATAATATGTTTTGTCAAAACCTGAAATACAAAAAGGGATTATAGGAGTCTTCCACAATTCCTGCAATGCAAAGGAACAGAAGGGCTGCAGGGATGACTTTTTCTCCCAGCCATAAGATTGCCGTACTCCAACCCGTCCTTGACCGTTCCAGAAATGTGACAAGTTTTTTGGGAAAAGGTGTGGATCCTACCACCGCAATCAACAGAAGAACCAAATACTCCCGGCCCAGATAAATGGCATTACTGTCCAGAAATCCTCCCGCTCCTGCCATGGCACGCAAATAACCCAGTATGTCAGACGGCGAGAGCAACGCGAACAGCACCCAGCCAACCAAAACGACTAAGCAAGTATATACAATTCCCACAACCTTTGGAAACCAAGACAAAACCTTGTATAAGAACATCTTTTCCAATATTAAGAACACTGCGAACCAGAGGCCCCACAGCAGGAAATTCCAGCCCGCTCCATGCCAAATACCGGTCAGCATCCAGACAATAAAAATATTGACCAGTTGTCTCGGCAATCCCTTGCGATTCCCGCCCAGGGGAATATACACATACTCCCGGAACCAGCTGCCCAGTGAAATATGCCACCTACGCCAAAATTCCGTGATAGACGAGGAGATATATGGGTAGTTGAAGTTCTCAGGAAAATAGAAACCAAGAATTTCGCCCAATCCGATGGCCATATCTGAATAACCGGAAAAATCAAAATATATCTGGAACGCAAAAGCCAACATGCCAAGCCAGGCCGTCAGCATGCTCATATCCTGAAAGCTCTGACCGGAAATCTCCGTCCATAAAGCGCCCAAATTATTTGCCAAAAGCACCTTTTTTGCCAGACCCGTACTGAAACGTCTGATGCCGTGACTGACAGCTATTACATCAATACGCCGATTGTGAAGCCGTTCCTCCACATCCCGATATTTCACGATGGGGCCGGCAATGAGTTGAGGGAACATCGTCACATATACCCCAAAATCCAGCAAATTCTTCTGAACCTTAGCTTGACCCCGGTACACATCAATGGTGTAAGACATGGTCTGAAAAGTATAGAAAGAAATGCCGATTGGCAGCCCCAGCTCAAGCAAAGGCAGCGAGGTTCCCAGCAGAGTATTCACGGACTGAAGCAGAAAATCTGCATATTTGAAAAATCCCAGTACGCCCAGATTGATAATCACGGAAGCCACAAGGGGAATCCTTGCAAGTTTACTTCCCTGCCAGCGTTCAATGAACCGTCCGTTCACGTAATCCACTACTGTGGAAAACAACATTAACAGCACATAAATCGGTTCACCCCAGGCATAAAAAAACAGGCTCCCCAAAAAGAGGATGAAATTTTTCATCCTCC
>JAFLRO010000031.1 GCA_022511425.1 Acetatifactor sp. | reverse complement strand
CTTCGCTGCAAAATGATGATAGGAGGGCGCTGATATGACGGATTTAAAAAGTATTGCGCAGCAGATAGGGGAGGAAATTTCCAAGGCAGGTGTTCAGAAGGCACACTATACAGTAGCTGCCAAAGAAACTCGGGAATTTAATGTGGATGGCGGAGAGTTTTCCCTGTTCCGTACATTGTTTGACAACTCTCTGTCCATTACCGCTTACAAGGATGACAAGAAGGGGAGCATATCCACCAACAGTTTCGATAAGGAAGCTATAACAGCTGCTGTTACTAACTGTATTCAGTCCGCTGAAGCAGCTATTGAGGATCCGGCATACGATATTGCACCGAAGCAGGAGAGCAAGGTATTTGAGGAAGGCAGCTATGAGCCGGATGTTGACAAGCTGTTTGCCAGGACAAAGGAGCTGATGGAGACCATAAGGGAGCGCCACCCTAAGATTTTGATGGAACAGATGGTCGTGCAGCATGTCAAGGAGCATAAACTTTATCGAAACACTAACGGTACAGAATTTGAGATCCTCTCCGGTTCCTATAGTATTGAACTGATGTTCAGCGGTCATGATGGGGATGCCACCACTTCATTCTTTGGCAGTTATGTGGCTACTGACAATCTGGATAGACCCTTTATTGAACTAGGATCCGTGGAGAAGGATCTGTGTGATGTGGAAGCACAGCTACATACTGTTCCCCTTGAGGGAAAATTTGAGGGAATCGCAGTGCTTACTCCGGGAAGTTTAACCTCTTTTCTCTATAGCGCTATGGCGAATTTTGCATCGGATATTGCGATTCTTGACAAGACCAGTATCTGGATGGATAAATTGGGAGAAAAGGTGGCTGCAGACTGCCTGACACTTTCGCTGGCTCCTCTGGATGAAAGGATCTGCTGTGGGGAGCGCTATACATCGGACGGTTTCCTTTCCGAAAACTTCGACATCATTCAGAACGGTGTGCTCCGCTCCTACTTGCTGAGTCTTTATGTTGCCAACAAGTCAGGTTATGCCCCTGCTAAGAATACCTCTTATGCGGCTGTGATAGAGGGTGGAGATACGGCTTATGAGGACATGATCAAGGGAATTAAAAAGGGCATCATCGTCGGACGTTTTTCAGGCGGAGCGCCCAGTTCAAACGGAGATTTTTCCGGCGTGGCAAAGAACAGTTTTCTCATTGAGGACGGACAGATCAAAGGTGCAGTCAGCGAGACTATGATCAACGGAAACCTGGCAGATATTCTGAAAAATATTGTGGCGATCTCTAAAGAGACAGTGGCGGACGGAACCAGTGTGCTGCCTTATATCGCTGTATCAGGGGTAACAATATCTGGTAAATAAGGTAAACAAAAACCGGGCGAAAGAACTCCTGTAAGTCGAGTTCTTTCACCCGGTTTATTCACGTAAAGCACTATGTATATCTGATGTATTCACGCATTGAGTATTAAGGGTCTACACCTTTACATGTATCTGTTATAGTATCTATATTGATAGCAAATCTTGTGTATCGAGCTTTCTATTTATTTTTAGTAGGAATCTGGCTTAGTTTTGAGAATCTCAAGCAAGTATCCCAACAAAAAGTCACCACACACAGTACCTTGACAATTTAATAAGGCTTTACACCTTTTCATAAAACCTCTATAATGTAGATATAAATAATCTACAAGGAGGTTGAAAGGATGGTAGAGATGACAGATAAAGAGCTAATCACGATAACAATTGACCGATACACAGATTTACAACGCATCAAAAAGGCTAATGGTAATCACGAAAATTCAGAACTTGACTATCTTATAAAGGTAACAATTGCTAAATTATCATCATTAGGAGTGAATGTTGAAGATATAACCCTTTAATCACAATTAAACAACCAACACACAAAATCAAAGGTGTAAAGTCTTATTGAATTATTAAGGCTTTACACCTTTTTGCCCGAACAGTCCATTGCCGACGTAGTAGCGATGAAAACAGTTAAGGGATGCGTGCTTGGTAAGACGCATCCCTTGGTACAAGAAATATAAGCTTTATGCTTTGTCGTGAATCTCGCTATGAAGCGCCTGCAAGGACTTTACTTCGCTGTCGCCGTGCTCCTGTACATACCGGATACCGCTGGCGGTAGCTCTGGCTGCTGCGATAGTGGTCATGTAGGGAATCTTTGCCTTAATGGCAGCTTTGCGCAGATAGCTGTCGTCGTGGATACTGTCTTTTCCCACCGGTGAATTGATAATCAAATCAATCTTGCCGTTGGTAATCAGATCCAGGATATTGGGGCGTCCTCCCTCATAGAGCTTGTTTACCTTTTCAGCAGGAATGCCTGCGCCGGTGATAAGCTCGAAGGTATTTCCGGTAGCTACAATCTTGAAGCCGCATTCATGGAACATCTTAGCCACTTCAACTACTTCTTCTTTGTCCTTGCGATTTACGGAAATCAATACTGTGCCCTCCAGAGGCAGCTTGGACTGGGTTGCTTCCTGTGCCTTATAGAAGGCTTCTCCGTAAGAACATGACAGCCCCAGAACCTCGCCGGTGGAACGCATTTCAGGCCCAAGGATGGGATCCACTTCCTGGAACATATTGAAGGGGAACACTGCTTCCTTGACACCGTAATTGGGAATTTCCTGTTCCTTCAGGGCAGGTACCGGAGAAGGATTGCCGGTCAGCCCCGCCGTAATGATTTCTGTTGCCAAAGGCACCATGCGGATATTGCAGACCTTGGATACCAGGGGAACTGTCCGGGATGCCCTGGGGTTAGCCTCCAGCACATAGACCTTACCGTTCTCGATAGCATACTGCATGTTCATCAGACCTTCTACATGCATTTCTTCTGCAATCCTACGGGTATATTCCTTAATAGTCGCCACATTTTCCCCCGAGATATGCACGGAGGGAATAATGCATGCTGAGTCACCGGAATGAATGCCGGCCAACTCAATGTGTTCCATGACAGCAGGAACAAAAGCATGGGTACCGTCACTGATAGCATCCGCCTCACATTCCATGGCATGGTTCAGGAAGCGGTCGATAAGGATGGGGCGATCCGGTGTCACTCCCACAGCGGCATTCATGTACTCGGTCATACTGTCGTCATCGTACACAACTTCCATGCCGCGTCCACCCAGCACGTAAGAAGGACGTACCATAACGGGATAGCCGATCTTTGCGGCAATTTTCAACGCCTCATCCACAGTAGTGGCCATACCGGACTCCGGCATAGGGATATCAAGTTTCTCCATCATGGCACGGAACTGGTCGCGATCCTCCGCAAGATCAATGACGGAAGGTGAGGTGCCAAGAATCTTTACACCGTTTTTCTCCAGGTCCGCTGCCAGATTCAGAGGTGTCTGGCCGCCAAACTGAGCTATGACGCCCAAGGGCTGTTCCTTCTTATATATGCTCAGTACATCCTCCAGAGTCAGTGGTTCAAAGTACAGCTTGTCGGAGGTGTCATAATCTGTGGAGACTGTCTCAGGGTTACAGTTGACAATAATGGTCTCAAAGCCAAGCTTTTTAAGAGCCAGCGAGGCATGTACGCAGCAGTAGTCAAATTCAATACCCTGACCGATACGGTTGGGGCCGCCGCCCAGGATCATAATCTTGGGCTTATCGTTGTTTACAGGATTCTTGTCAGGCGCATTGTAGGTGGAGAAGTAGTAAGCACTGTCCTGGGTACCGCTGACATGAACGCCTTCCCAGGTCTCCTCCACACCCAGACTAAGACGCCGCGTGCGGATATCGGCTTCCGGTATTTCCAGAATCTGACTTAAATATTTATCGGAGAAGCCGTCTTTTTTTGCAGATATCAAAAGCTCATCAGCGGGCAGAGAGCCTTTGGATTTTAGAAGCTGCTCCTCTTCCTCTACCAACTCTTTCATCTGCTGAATGAACCAGCTCTTTACATGGGTGATCTCATGAATTTCCTCTACAGTCGCGCCCTTGCGCAAAGCCTCATACATCGCAAAATGACGCTCGCTGGAAGGGTTGATCAGCAGTTTCAGAAGCTGTTCCTTTGTCAGGGAATCAAAGTTCTTTGCGTGACCCAGACCATAGCGGCCGGTCTCCAGAGAGCGGATGGCCTTTTGGAAAGCTTCTTTGTAGGTCTTGCCGATGCTCATGACTTCGCCGACAGCGCGCATCTGTGTGCCCAGCTTGTCCTCCACGCCCTTGAATTTCTCAAACGCCCAGCGGGCAAACTTGATTACTACATAGTCACCGTCCGGTACATAGCGATCCAGAGTGCCGTACTTTCCGCAGGGAATATCTTTTAAGGTCAGACCTGAAGCCAGCATGGCGGAAACCAGTGCAATGGGGAAGCCTGTGGCTTTAGAAGCCAGAGCAGAGGAACGGGAGGTGCGGGGGTTGATTTCTATGACTACGATACGGTCTGTCTTAGGGTCGTGAGCGAACTGTACATTGGTACCGCCGATGACCTGCACGGATTCCACGATTTTGTAGGCCTGTTCCTGCAGACGCTTCTGCGTCTCTTCAGAGATGGTGAGCATGGGTGCAGCACAGAAGGAGTCGCCTGTATGAACACCCATGGGGTCAATATTTTCAATGAAGCATACAGTGATCATATTGTTATCTGCATCGCGAACAACCTCGAGCTCCAGCTCTTCCCAGCCGAGAACGGATTCCTCTACCAGAACCTGGCCCACCAGACTTGCCTGAAGACCTCTGGCGCAGACGGTCTTTAACTCTTCCCGGTTGTAGACCAGTCCGCCGCCTGCACCGCCCATGGTGTAAGCCGGACGAAGCACTACCGGGTATCCCAGTCCGTCCGCTATGGACAGGGCTTCTTCCACGCTGTAGGCAACTTCGCTGCGTGCCATCTCGATTCCAAGAGCATTCATGGCATTCTTGAATTCGATACGGTCTTCGCCGCGTTCGATGGCATCCACCTGTACGCCAATTACCTTTACATTGTATTTTTCCAGAATTCCTGCTTTGTTCAGTTCAGCGCAAAGATTCAGTCCGGACTGTCCACCCAGGTTGGGGAGAAGCGCATCCGGCTTTTCTTTTGCAATGATCTGTTCCAGTCTGCGGACATTCAGCGGTTCGATATAGGTCACATCTGCGATTTCAGGGTCTGTCATGATTGTGGCGGGGTTGGAATTTACCAGCACGATTTCGTAGCCCAGCTTGCGCAGCGCCTTGCAGGCTTGTGTGCCGGAATAGTCGAATTCACATGCTTGTCCGATCACGATGGGACCGGAACCGATGATGAGAACCTTGTGGATATCTGTTCTTTTTGGCATTGGCGTATCCTCCTGATGTGGGTTTTGGCTTATCATTTTTATGCTCTCCTTTCCATTATATAGGAAATCATGGAAATCACAAGAACCTTTGTGAAATTATTTTCCCAGTTTATTTTACTTTCCACGAGTGACGGCATCGTGCGGTGGGTATGCCTGTAATTTGCAAGGCTTGTTGAGGTGGGCATCACTGGCAAATCGGGCATCATTGCAGGGGTGGACAGCACTTACAGGGTTGGGTGTACTTATAGGTCTGGGTATACTTGCAGAATAGACGTGTGATTGATGACCATCAGTCTTTTCTGCACTAAGGATATGTGCTTGTCCATTTTAAGAAATAGGGTTATGATGATAGGGTAAGAGAAATGATAGGGAGGATTGTATGGGATGTTAGTGATACCGGACAGTATTCGTAGGAAAATTGGCGATGAGCAATATGAGATAGATGATGTGGGAATGTCAGAGAGCAGCGTTCTTTTGTTTTCGGATAAGGTGTTGAAGATACAGGAGGATTCTGAGGAAGCACGCAATGAGGTGGAGGCAATGCAGTGGCTTGAGGGCCGGTTATCTGTGCCAAAAGTGATTGAGCATGTATGCCAGGATGGGAAATTGTATTTGGTTATGACACGTGTGTCAGGAAAGATGGCCTGTGATGAGTGTTATATGAATGACCTGGAAAAGCTTACTGATTTGCTGGCCCGGGCATTGCAGGAGCTATGGAAAGTTGACACTTGTGTCTGTCCGATGAGTTGGACCTTGGACAGAAAGTTAAAGGCTGCACAGTATAGCGTAGACAATCATTTGGTGGATGTAGAGAATGTGGAGCCCGAAACGTTTGGACCTGATGGATTTAAGGATCCCGAGGAATTGCTTCAGTGGCTGAAAATGCACAGGCCGGAGGAAGAATTGGTTTTTTCCCATGGGGATTTCTGTCTTCCCAATATTTTCTTTGAGGAGGATGGAAGGGCCTGTTTTATTGACCTGGTACGGACGGGAATCTCTGATAAGTGGCAGGATATTGCTCTATGCTACAGGAGTCTAAAGCATAATTTTTCGGGGAAGTATGGTGGGAAGGTATATCCGGGATATGATCCCGATATGCTTTTTAAAAAATTGGGGTTGGAGCCGGACTGGGAGAAAATCCGGTATTATATTTTGTTGGATGAACTGTTTTAAGGCACCGTCGTTATGCCTGAGAATACTTGATGCAGGGTATGACTGCGGGAACCCGCAGTAAAATCTGATGGTAGAAGCTAACAGCAGAGGCTAAATAGTAGAGGATATTGGCGGTCATAAAGTAAGATACTATATGTAGCAGTATATGTCTGGAAGAAAAGGGGGTATATCTTTGGGATATCGGATTGGTGTGATTTCAGATACACATGGCCTTTTGCGTGAAGAAGTGAAGGAGCGGTTGAAGGGCTGTGACAGGATTCTCCATGCGGGGGATGTCCATACCCCTTCTGTTGTGGAGGAGTTAAAGAAGATTGCACCCACCAATCTGGTGCGGGGGAATGCTGATAAGGATTGGGCGGAGGATATACCGGAAACATTGGTGATCGATGATATTGGCATCAAGATATTTATGATTCACAATCGAAAGCAGATTGACAGAAAGTTAGAGCCCTATGACATTGTTATTTTCGGACACTCCCATAAATATGAGGAAAAACATGTGGACGGCAGGGTATGGTTGAATCCGGGGAGCTGTGGACCGCGGCGTTTTCGGCTGCCCATTACGATGGCGATGCTCTATATAGAGGACGATGGAGCTTTTCGGATAGAGAGAATGGACTTTGAAACCTCAAAACCCTTGGTTGATACGGAACTGTCAGCAGAGACAGTGAAGAAATATCTACCGGCTATTATGAGGGAAATTGACAGGGGTTCCACGGTGAAGCAGCTGGCAGAACGCTTTCATATGTCAGAGGAGCTGGCAGAACAGATATGCAGACTATACCTGACTCATCCGGGAGTGGATGCGGACGGAATCATGGGGAAGCTGGGGATATAGTATCGGAATCAGAAGAGATGATGAGGAAG
Source organism: Acetatifactor sp. (assembly GCA_022511425.1). GTDB lineage: Bacteria > Bacillota > Clostridia > Lachnospirales > Lachnospiraceae > Acetatifactor. The sequence continues at coordinate 23,687 of JAFLRO010000031.1, read as the reverse complement.
CGCTTTGCATGAATAATGATGAAATTTGTCGATACTATATGACCTAATGTAATGGGATTTTCGGAGGAATTAAGTGAAAAACAGATTTGTTGTAATAGGTTATTATATCTGTGAATACACATTTAGCCCTTCTTTTTTGAGCGGTATTTCTAAAAAGAATATTTCAATCAGCGGTTGTTTGTGTAATCATGAGCCTCGTATTTTTTTATGTCATGGGTGGAAACCTAATGGTGATAAACAAGAATATATCAATTGTTTTTCCAGTAAAGAGAAGTACATAAAAATGAGTGAAGAAATAACAGAACTGTTAAATGAATGTCTGTTCGCTACAGATGGAAGGTTTTTGCGTAAAGAAAATGCCATGTATTTCTATAAAGAATACTTCAATGATTCCAAACACATTCTTGTTTCTGTGTGTGCTAAAGATGAATATATAAAACTGCTCGGTGATGATTTCAATATAGAAAAAAATTCTGTCAGTGAAATTGATGGAAATATAATTGGATGTGACATTATTGGCTGGGATATTTCCGATTTTCATTCCTTTTTATGTAATGGTCTGGAGAAACAGTTTCCTGATGTAAAGTTCAATTCATATGGATTGTTGGATGAAACATATTGTAAGGCCGAACAAATGTCTATTAGTATTCAAGGCATGGGAGAACCTGTTGATTGGATGCCTGTCATATTACATAAAATCGAAATATAGGGGATGTAAATTCATATTCAGCAATTTAATGCAGGAGCGAACTATGATTAAAGTGATTGGGATATCTCACCGGGCAGAGGACTATTGTTCTTTAGATGAGTACTATGAAAAATACAAAACAGCAATAGTAGGATCATATGAGGATTTTATTGAACAAGGGCATAGTTGGTGTTGGTGTCTTGTTGGAAATATAGTACAAGAACATGAATACGGTGAAGAGCAAGAAATAAAATACGGAACACGACAATTTTCTCGCGGTACGAAAGTATTTCTTGCACCTGTTCAGTGGGTAGATGGTTATGAAAATATTGTTGTAATTGGTTTGCCGCGCTATGGAAGCAATTCAAGAAGAGATAAGTGAAGAAAAGAAATAATAATCTTTGAAGACTGACAAGGCAATAAAGATTGTGTTTAAACCATAATAAATTACCGGCTGATCTTTGGCGTCTTTGACTTTCAGCATGCTACAATAAATTTTGTAGCATTTTTTGTTTAGTGAAACTTTTTTGAGAAATCAGTTCTCTTTTGATATTATGAAACTATATTAATAGCTTTTTGCAGCAGTTATAGGCGAAGAAGCCGCACAGAATGAATAGGAGCAGAAAAAATGGAACCTAACAGAGAACTGAAACAAGCAGTAATTGATTACCAAAATGGCAAAGTAGAGGCTTTCACCACACTGTATGAGGAATCTCAAAGGTATGTGTATGTCTGCATACAGAAAATCCTGAAGGATTGCGACAATTTATCTGAGGTAGTAAGCGATGTTATGCAGGATACCTATACGGAGATCAGCCGCAATATCTCGCAGCTGGAAAGAACGGAGAGCTTTCTGAATTGGGCGGGCAGCATTGCCACCCGTCAATGTTATGCTTATTTGAAGAAGAACAGGCGGCAGCTGCTGTCTTTAGAAGAAGGTAATGCGTTGGAAAAGCTTGTTGTAGATGAGGAACTGATTCCGGAAGCGGTCATGCAGGATCGAGAGAAACAGAGGCTGATCCGAAAGATCATTGATACGGAGCTTACGCCCATGCAGCGACTCTGCATCATCGCTTTTTACTACAATGAGCAAAAGCAGTCTGAAATTGCCCGTGACCTTGGCATCCCGGAGAACACTGTAAAGACCCATCTGTCCAGATCGAAAGCCAAGATTAAAGAGGGCATAATACGGCTGGAGAAGAAAGAAGGAACCAAGCTCTACAGTGTAGAGCCGCTTCTGCTCCTGCTTCTTAAGGAGGAGATAAGGGAATGTGTAGTTCCCGCAGAAATAACAAAAAGTATTCTGGCAGTTTCCGTGGGAGCAAAGTCAGGAATATCGGCCGGCACTAAAGTGGCAGCAGGCGTCAAAGGTGCAGCTGGTAAAGGAGTTGCAACTGCTCTGAAGGTCAAGATTGCGGCGGCTGTAATTGGAGCATGTGCACTTTTAGCTGTGGGCGTTGGTATCTTTCTGAATCAAAGAGGCCAGTTTTCAGAGCAGAATCAGACTCAGAACAACGAGTACGTTTCACAGCAAGCAAACAACAGCGATATGAATGGCAATTCAGATACTAATAATGATACTAATTTGTCGTCAGATGATGAATTTGAGATGGGGGCGGATCGCTTCAGCTTTATATATGATTTGGATAAGCTTACAGATGAAGGAACAAATTTTCTTGATGAAGAGGATAAATATTTAATTGATTTGAGATGGGGGTCAAAGATAGGAAATCCCCATGGACAGTTGCATATCCGACCTGTCGGTTTTTCGGAAAATGTAAAAGTCTGGGCTGATTATTACAAGTTAACAGTGAAAAGCAATAAATTTTTGATTCCGCAAAAATTAGAAGTCATTTCATATAATTCTGGCTGTTTATACTTTTATATCCTTGGAAATGATTGGGTCTTCTATAATGTGCAGTTAGATATTGATAGCATTCCGCACGGAATCGAATTGACTCAAGGAAGTTGGCATACTGAATTTATTGATTTGGACAATTGTGTAAATGCCAAGTCTTATTATCAGATAGATGACGACTATTGTCTGCGTATTGATTACATGTTTGGTGTTTCGGAAGAAGTAATGCGAGAATTAGTGGATAAGGTGACGACACTTATTACCTTTGAAAAGATATCGGATACGGAAGACGTAAACATCGGAATATTTAGTGTTGAACTTGATGAAATAAAATTGGATGAAAATATAGCTGTTCGTATGGACCGTCTGGTATGTTGGCATTCGGGGGCCGAAGAAAACTATTCAAGCATCTTTGCAGGAGATTCTGTAGTCAATGCAGAAAATACAAGTGGTAATTGGACTTATGTTACAGAATTCAGCAAAGATAAAGATATGGACGAATATCTATCCTATTTGGACATGGCTTTGAAAGAGTATAGCTATCATGGCAGAGATATCTATATAGGTTATTATACAGATGAATCCAACGATTTTTTTAACGGAAAATATATTGGAATCTTTTTTGAAGTTGATGGAATTCTCTATGAGGTTGCTGGGGGAAAGGCAATGGACCCAAGTGAGATAGATGTGGATACATGGATCAGTACTATGTGTGATGGGGTTATTTCAATCTGAAATGAGAGTTTCGCTGTTTATAACAGTATTTTTCTAAGTACTTTAATGAATTATGGTTAATGATTCAAACTTCGCACTTATCTTCGCTTTTATCTATGCGAAGTTTGAGTTATATAACCATTTGGGCATACGTAGAAGTTCATTAGGTAATACATTTAGATGCGTTTTCGCAAAATCTGCTTTCTTTGAAGTTATATAATAATTTAGGATATGCCCGGGTAGGGGAGGTTGATTGGCGTAAGGGCAGATTTTATTTATTGGAGAAGTTGATAACGACAGAATCGGAAAAGCGATAGAATAACGAAGGAGACTTTATGACATCAAAAGCAGATAAAATTAGTGCACAAATTAAAGCCACATGGAAGAGCTGCTTCCGATTTACATTTGCAGTTGCCCTGATTGTAATTTTGGTTTTTTTATTATTTGATTTAAAACAGCAGAGATATCAGAAAGAGTATGAAAGTACTGTCTGGCGGGAAGTAGAGGCGGTATTTGATCATAATTACTATCATCAGGAACGAGAAGAAGATGATGACGGTTACAAATATGTAGATTATTATGATTGGTATTTTACCTATCAGGGACTTGACGGAAATTCGTATACCTACGTCGAGAAAAAGAATTCATATGCCGCCTCAGAAGCGTATTCAACTATAATCTATGTGGATAAATATGATGATTCTCATTCATTGGAAATCAAGGATTGGTCATATTTGGACTTTGCGAAAAAAGTAACTGTTCTGATTGTTGCCGGTTTCGTTTTGGGACCTTATGTTATTACTTTTATCATACTGTATATTTGTAAGTTTATCGCAGTGCTGATATCTAAGCGGATATCTGAAAAGTAATACAAACTTATGCTGCTTATTTATGCCCTAATTAAAGGATAAAAATTTTGTGTTATCTGAATACAAGTTTAGATAATGCTCCGTTTTAAAGATTGTCTCATTGATGAACAGTTGGAAAAATGCTTTGGTGAGATGACGAAAAGTGCGTGGAAAGAATCAGCCGAGAACTTTAGTGAACTATTATTGCAATTTTAGATAACCCCGGAAGAAACACACTGTAAACAAGCCTCTTGTGAATATTCTTACCATTGCTGACTGCAACGATGCAGCCACCCATAACATTGGCAGACATTAGGACATTATGGTTTGATAGATTCTGGTTTATCATAGAAACACTTTATCTAAGTCTTAACTTAACCAATTGAGCACAAGATTAATGACATTGGGGGCAATTGGAAAATGGCTCGTGAGAGCCGGGTATTTTTCACTTTATATACTCCGTCACAATGTCTGATAAGTCTGCATCTGTACCCATGTAAAGTATCTCCAAAAAGTCCTCTGTCGTTGCAATGTCGTACATATATTTCTGGCAATAGTCCGACAGGATGGAGAGAAACTTCTCTTGTCCTACGGTGTCCATCAGTGTTTTCAGAAACATGGCGCTCTTATCGTATATGACCCACTGATAAACGGATGCTTCATCGCTGGGAACGTTCACTTTCTCTTTTGCCACGCCATTGGCTGCGATAGCTTTCAGCTCCCAATATGGATAGTCCGTATTATCGGCGGCATCCAGGCACAACCCGGCGGCAAATTCTGCAAAGCCCTCGTCCAGCCAAGGTTCCTGATTCTCGTCGTTACCTACAAGACCATAAAACCATTGATGAGCCACCTCATGAAAGGTCTTGATCTCCAATTCGTCAGACTGTCCGTTCATAAAAACAATGGTAACCAAACCCGAATACTCCATATTGGGCGAGAAATTGGTACCTAGAGCAGCGTTGGTAACCACCAGTGTATCATAAGGATATTCCACAAATATAGTATTGAAGTATTCTAGGGAAAAGGCGGCGCAGTCCATAACCTTATCCATGCCCTGTGGAGTCACTCCGTTCACCGTCTCATTGAAGTAGCCCAAGATCGTTGTATGACCTACCGTCCGTTCCAGAAGCACATAGTCTTTGCAGGCAAAGACCACGATGTCCCGTCGATTTTCCGCCCTGTAGGAATAAGTAGTGATGCCGTCGCTGGTCTCCCGTGAAAGCTCGTCTCCGTTGCAGGTCAGGATATACGTCTCCGGAACACGGATGGTCAGGTCATAGTCCGCAGCAGTTCCATAACGTCCATCTCCGTTCTCAGATAGGGGGTCCGTATCCCAACCGTCTTTATCATAAATTGCCAATTGCAACGAGAACATGGGTAATTGCACATCGCCGTCTCGGGACACCCCGTACATGCGCTCCAAATCGGGAATGAGCACCTCGCAATCAAAGGTCAGTTCCACTGACTGCCTTGGTTTCAATTCCTGTGCCAACTCCACGCGGTATAATACACCTTCCTGTTCTCTCTGCCATTGCAGTGTGTTTCCTTTCGAATCCTGTACAGACAGAACAGTAATATCCCCATCTTCCACCTGACGCAGACCTTTGAATTTATTACCATAGATGTGGAAATATAGTTCCTTTGTGCTGCCGGAACCTGTGTTTACGATCTCTATCGTCTCAGTGTAGGTCATACTCCGCGCTTCTGGATCCATGTTTGCGTCGATAGTATAGGACACATCAAAAGACAGATCCCCCTCTTGGCTGCATCCGCACAGGATCGAAACATATATCAGCACAAACATATAAATGATAAACACCTGTTTCTTTGGCATCTTAATATTATTCTCCCAATCACTGTGAAGATAAATTTCATAGTTTTTAATAAAGTGTATTCTCATTTGGGCAAACATAAGTAGTGATAGAAAAACTGTAACATACAAGAAAAACTTGTGGCACAAGTTTTCCTTGTCAAGAATTATAACACGACATGAACGGAACATGAAGAGTCGGTTAAAATTCTTCCGCTATTGCTATAAAGCAATCTTTTAAAAATGGCCGTTGTATTGGAATATTAGCTTGCCTTTACAGCGGCCATTTTGGTGTTATGTTACTATGTGTAAATGAAGGCTGGCAGAGATTTTACCGTGTAAACTGCCAGGTGTCAATCTCATAGCTTTCGCCGTAGAAGATGAAGTACAAATCATGTACACCTGTGACTTGCTGTGCCAGATCAGCGGAGAATTCCGTGAACCCTGAGGCAGCCCCGTCAACAGGAAGATAGCCCAGAATGTCGCCATAAGGTTTATCTATGCGAACCTGGATCACTCCTGTGTTCCCTTCAGGATTTTTCGCCCAAACACTCAACTTGGTCGGTGATTCGTCACCAAAATCAACGCCCTTCACCAAGACAAAATCCCCGGTATTGATACTGCCAATGGCCATATTTCCGACGCCGTACTTCTCGCTTTGCGCATCCGCAGGCACACACTCGATTCCGCCCATGGTAGCGATATTTGCTGCCCGGTTGATTTGATAGGGATCCACATAGGAGAGCTGTTCTCTGCCCGCCTTAGTCTGTCGGATCTTACCGATGGTACCATCCTCCTGCATGGTGAAGGAGTCAACATGTGTGCTGCGGTAGCCGTGCTCCACGCCCATGGCCTGTTCCAGCACTCTGGTATGATAGGTGATATACCAGTTACCTTGAAAGTTAAATACGCAGTGATGGTTATTTCCGTACAGACCAAAGTATCTTCCCGGGTTCTCCAGAATGGTTTCCTTCACAGTAAAGGGTCCCATAGGGCTGTCGCTTTCCATGCTGACGATCTCAGCGCTGTGGAAGCCGTATTTTTCGGTTCCTGCCTCATCCACCTGCCAGTTGGAACAGTAGGTATAATAATACTTATCTCCTGCCTTATGGATACCGGAGTCCTCAAATAGGTAGGGAACGTCAATTCTCACAGGCTCTCCCACAATACTGATCATATCATCGCCCAGCTGCACCACTCTGGCGGTTCCCGGATCAGAAACTTTTCCCTCGGGAACGCCGCCGCCGAAGTACAGATATGCTTTCCCGTCATCGTCCACCAACACAGCCGGGTCAAACAGCCATAGCACATTGCTGCAGTTTGGAGTTTCCCTGGTAATCAAGCCCTTCCCCAGAGGGTCAGTGAAGGGGCCAATGGGACTGTCTGCTGTCAATACGCCGATACCTCCGCCGTTGTCTGCGAAATAGAGAAAGAATTTGGGCTTTCCGTCAATTTCCTTCCATGCGGCAGCAGGTGCCCAGGAATTGCGGGCCCAGGTAGCTGCGCCGGAGGAGGAAGCTGCCTGAATGGAACCGTGGTCGGTAAAATTCATCATATCCGCTGTGGAAATCACATTGATGCTGCTGATTTTCCCATAAGTGTTCTCGACAATATTTCCCGCAGCATCATATTCAAAAGCATCTGCGGTCATGTAGAAATATACCCTGTCCTCATAGACCATAGCATAGGGATCAGCCCCAAACCTCTGGGTCATCAGGGGATTTGTATTATAGATATCTTTGTAGCTTTTCGTGAGGCTAAGTCCATTAAATAAAGCCTCATAATCGTTACCTTGTTGGTTTAATTCATTCATATCTTCCAGCTCCTCCGTTTCTTGATTTGATTCCGGCACTGTCGATGGTTCCGGTGTCTGTGTCCCTGAATGTGACAGTGAGTTTTGGCTGCCGCATGCGCATAGTGCGAGAGAGCAAATAAAGCACAGAATTCCTATATGTGCCATTCTTTTTTTCTGCATAGGACCAAATCCTCTCTTATTTTTGATAATCCTCTCAAAATTCTGAGTATAATAAAAATTCTGAGTGTAATAAAAATAGCATATAAACAAAAAAGCCGCATTTCATTTTGTGCCTGTTTCTGGTCAGATATTGCGGTCTTTTCCATTGAAACAAAAGAATGCGTGTGCTAAAATATCCCGTAAGGGCAGAGTTTTCGAGGCTCCGCCCATACTTTCGCAATTGGTGCTGCCAGTATACTATGAATAACAAGAAAAGAGGAATTATGCTAAATCAGTTTTCAAGAACAGAACTGCTGCTGGGAAAGGAAGCCATGGACATTCTGGCGAAGGCTCGGGTGGCTGTGTTCGGCATAGGTGGCGTTGGAGGATACACCGTGGAAGCTCTGGCTCGCAGCGGCGTGGGAACCATAGACCTGATAGATGACGACAAAGTGTGTCTGACCAATTTGAACCGTCAGCTGGTTGCCACAAGAAAGACCATTGGCCGATATAAGGTGGATGTGATGAAAGAACGGATTCTGGAGATCAATCCCGAGGCAGTGGTCAATGTACACCAATGTTTTTTCCTGCCGGAGACAAAGGATGAGTTTGACTTTTCAAGCTACTCTTATGTGGTGGACGCGGTGGATACTGTCACGGCCAAGATTGAACTTGTCATGTCTTCTCAGGCAGCAGGTGTACCGGTGATCAGCAGCATGGGAGCCGGAAATAAGCTGAATCCCGTTGAATTTCAGGTGGCTGACATTTATGAGACATCTGTCTGTCCCCTGGCAAAGGTTATGCGCCGGGAATTAAAAAAGCGAGGCGTGAAGAAGTTGAAGGTGGTATACTCACAGGAAAAGCCCCTGCGACCCATCGAGGATATGGCAATAAGCTGCCGGACCCACTGCATCTGTCCGCCGGGAGCTCAGCATAAATGTACGGAGAAACGGGATATTCCGGGATCCAATGCTTTTGTGCCGCCGGTAGTGGGACTGATCATAGCCGGTGAGGTGATAAAGGATCTGACTTGGAAGGCCACGAGTAAGCTCAGGGAACAATTAGGACAAAGCAAAGAGCATACAGATCAAAACAAAGATCTGGCGGATTAAAAAGACGACCGAACGGATCAAAAGATACACCAGACAGATTAAAAGACGACCGAACGAATCAAAAGAAACATTGGGTGTATTAAAATCTGGCAGAGAAGGGCGGGGAGCAGACCGACAATGTTTAGAAGGACGATTGAGGAATTGGAACAGGATGCCCGGGAGAAACTGGTCATCGATATGCGTAGTGCGGCGGAGTATGAGAAAGAGACCTATCCCGGCGCAGCGAATATAGAAAAGGATGATTTTGAGCGGCATATAAGGGAGCTTCCCCAGGACAAGCCGATTTATCTAATTTGTTATACCGGCCAGAAGAGTGATGAAATTGCAGAGGCACTCTCAGATCAGGGATACGAGATTTACAGCATAGACGGGGGCTACCGTTCCTGGCTGCGAATAAAGCTGGCACGACTCATGGAGCAGCCGGAGGAAGTGGAGCGCCGGGCCGGGGATGTGGAACGGAGCATTATCAAGAAATTCCGGAAGGAAATCTGGCGGAAGTTTACCAGGGCCATCAACGAGTATGAACTGATCAAGGACGGGGACAAGATAGCCGTGTGTATTTCAGGCGGCAAGGATTCCATGCTGATGGCAAAGCTGTTTCAGGAACTGCTGCGGCACGGAAAAAAGAATTTTGAACTGGTATTTCTGGTGATGAATCCGGGTTATAACCAGATCAATTATGATACAATACTAAATAATGCAAAGCTTTTAGAAGTGCCGATCACTGTGTTTAAAACTGAAATATTTGATATCGTGGCAGGGGTTGGAAATACACAAGGCGAGTCCGCGAGCGTCCAAGGCAGTTCTTTAGATCTCCAGGGAGGATCTTTAGGTTCCCAAGGTGAGCCCTTGGGCTCACCTTGTTATCTCTGCGCTCGAATGCGACGGGGCTACCTTTACAGCAAGGCAAAGGAGCTGGGCTGTAACAAGATTGCCCTGGGCCATCACTACGATGATGTGATTGAGACCATCCTGATGGGCATGCTGTACGGTGGACAGATGCAGACCATGATGCCCAAGCTCCACAGCACCAACTTTGAGGGCATGGAACTGATCCGCCCCCTGTATCTGGTGCGGGAGCAGGATATCATCCACTGGGCAAATTACAACAAGCTGCACTTTATACAGTGCGCCTGCCGGTTCACGGAGAGCTGCGCCTCCTGCGGCGGTACGGAGAAGGGCTCCAAACGCGCGGAGATCAAGGAGCTGATCCGCCAGCTGGCCGCAAAGGATCCTGTAATCGAGAACAATATTTTCAGAAGCGTGGAAAATGTCAACTTAAGCACGGTCATTGCATTTAAAAAGGATGGCGTGAAACATCATTTTCTGGATACATATGATAACTAGATGGGAGAGAATATGAGCATATTGATTAAGGATACCACAAGAGAAGCGCGGGAGCGGCTTATCCGCCAGTCCATGGACTGCGGCGGAGGCTGTGAAAATTGTTCCTCCTGCTGGCTGGGTGGCGGAAGCCCCTTTGACATGTATCAGGACTACATAGACGGGAAAAGGGAAATTGCGGAAATCAACGCGGAGTACAATGCCCGTTATGTGCGGGGGTGAAATACAGAACTTTTTTCAGAATTTGTCGTCTTATTTATATGAGGATGTTGTAGGACAGATGAAAAAGAGGAGGACGATGATTATGAAAAAGACATTTATATCCGTACTCTGTACCGCACTGATTCTCCCTATTGCTCTGACGGGCTGTACATTCCATGATGGTGGAAATGGATCCGGAGAAAATGGTGGCATAACTGAAACGGACTCTTCAGAGTTAAGCGACCTGGCAATCCGCACTGCCGTCTATCCTGAGATGGCTCCTTATCCAGATATGATGTCCTTTTTAAAATCCAATGGCGAATTGGAAGACGCTTTTAATGAGGCATATGATGCATGGCGGGAGGACATCATGGCTCAGCGCAATCAGCCCGAAGGGTATGCGGATGGACTGGAGGGTTTCTTTGAGGAAAGCATTCTACAGTTTCTCTCTGAAACAAAGGGGCAGAATAAGGTGTACTCGCCCTTAAATGTCTACATGGCGCTGGGGATGCTGGCGGAGGTGACGGACGGCAGGAGCCGGGAACAGATCCTTACGCTGCTGGGGTCGGACGGTATGGACGCTCTGCGCTCGCAGGCCCGTGCGATTTGGAATGCAAATTACCGGAATGACGGCGCATCCACCATGATTCTTGCCAGCTCGCTCTGGCTCAATGAAAATGTGAACTTTACGCAGTCCACACTGGATTCTCTGGCGGATAATTACTATGCTTCCTCCTATCAGGGAACCATGGGGTCTCCGGAATTGGATCGGGCTTTGCAGGCATGGTTAAATGAGCAGACAGGTGGCTTGCTTAAAGATCAGACATCTCAGGTCAATCTGAATCCTGAGACTATCATGGCTCTGGCTGCTACCATCAGTTTTCATGCCAAGTGGCACAATGAGTTTTCTGAGAGCCGGACGGAAAAGGGTGTGTTCCATGGGGCAAACGGGGACATAAATTGCGATTTTATGCATCAGGGAGGCTCCCGCACTTATTATTGGGGAGAACAGTTTTCTGCAGTCGCTCAGGGTTTTGAGAATGGCGGTGGCATGTGGTTTATCCTGCCGGATGAGGGCGTTTCCGTGGATGAACTTTTGCAGGATGAACAGGTAATGAAGTTTATCTTGACAAATGAGTGGGAGGACAGTAAATACCTTATTGTAAATCTGTCGGTTCCTAAATTTGATGTGGTCTCCGATATGGATCTGGTATCTGGGCTGAAGGCATTGGGGGTAACGGATGTATTCGACCCAGGAGCCGCCGACTTTTCTTCCATGACATCGGATACGGAGGAAATATATCTTTCTCAGGCAATGCATGCGGCGCGGGTAATGATTGATGAGGAGGGTTGCACGGCTGTTGCATATACCGTAATGCCGGTTAGCGGTTCGGCAATGCCTCCGGATGAAGAGATTGACTTCATACTTGACCGTCCTTTCCTCTTTGCCATAACAGGTGCCAACAACTTGCCGTTATTCGTGGGAGTTGTGAATCAGCCCACTGATTTTTAAGCTGATTTTCCATATATAAAAACAAGAGAGCATAGCTTTTTGGCAGAGCCAAAGGTTATGCTCCTGTTTTTTTATGAAATAAAAGTACTTATCCTTTAAATTATTCTTACTTAATTGCTATATACAACAGAATATTTTTCGAATGTTATTATAGAATTAAGTAATCAAATGCTAGGAGTTGTAATGCATCGTAATGAATAAGAAACTGTTTTTTGCTGTTTTGTTAATTCTTTTGTCGATTTTACTGTTAGCCATGCATGATAAAAAGAAACCGGAAGAAATACAGACATTTAGTGTAGATGCGGTAACTGAGGATGAGATAAAGGATGAACTGATAATTGCATTATTTATTGAAAACATAACTAAATATGTGGATCATTTTTATGCGGAATTTTATTCAGGACAAATAGCAGTATGTAATTATGAAATTGATATTTTGGAAATTATAAAGAACAATAGCTGCATAAATATCAGTTTCGGTGTAACGCCTCAGATTGGTGCACATAATCCACTGGGCTATGATGTGTTATCTTATTCGATAAACTCATCCGGAAATGCGAAATTAACAAAGTATGAGCACATTAAAAATTATCCTGTACCGGAAAGGTTTGAAGAATACATAATAAATCCTATTGAGGAGTAAATATTAAGTCTTTTAAATGAATAATCCGTAGACAAATGAAAGCAAAGTATGTTACAGTTAGGACAAGTATTGTGAGTCATCTAGAAATAAATATATGGAGGAAACAGGAACATGGCTGATAGAATTTTCTCAGTGGAGAAATATGCTGCTAAGGCGAGAGAGGTTGTGGCGGAGGGTGTCGTATTGCTGCGGAATGAGGACGGAGTACTGCCCCTTCCCAAGGGAAGTCGTCTGGCGTTGTTTGGGCGAAGTCAGTTCAACTACTACAAGAGCGGTATCGGATCCGGTGGTCTGGTGAATACCAGTTATGTGACAGGAATTGCTGAAGCGCTGGAACAGTCGGAGGATTTTGTGATGAACGGCTATGTGAAAGGCTGCTATCAGGAATGGCTTAAAGAGCATCCTCTGGATTTGGGAAAAGGTTGGGCGCAAGAGCCCTGGTTTCAGGAGGAAATGCCGCTGTCAAGGGAGCTGGTGGAAAAAGCGACAGAAGAATCTGACACTGCTGTCATTATTATAGGCAGAACTGCAGGGGAGGATAAGGACAATCTGGAGGAGCCCGGAAGTTATCTGTTGACAGAGACAGAGGAGCAGATGCTGGAGACGGTGTGCGATGTGTTTAACCGCACAGTGGTGCTTTTGAACGTGGGAAATATCATCGACATGAAGTGGGTGGAAAAATACAGTCCTTCCGCTGTGCTGTATGTATGGCAGGGCGGTCAGGAGGGTGGAAACGGTGTTCTGGATGTTCTAAACGGCAGTGTAAGTCCCTCCGGAAGACTGACCGACACCATTGCGCGGGATATCCACGATTATCCGGCGGCAGAATTTTACGGAAATACTGAACGGAACTTTTATGCAGAGGACATTTACGTGGGGTATCGCTATTTCTCCACCTTCGCCCCGGAAAAAGTGCTATATCCCTTTGGTTATGGTCTGTCCTACACTACCTTCTCCCTGGAGACGGAAGTCTCCGGAATGCCTCCCTTTTTCTTTGGAGGAACGTTGTTGGAAAAGAGCACGGTGAAAATTCGCACCCGAGTAAAAAATATAGGAAACTATAGTGGCAAGGAAGTGGTGCAGGTGTATTGTCAAGCGCCTCAGGGAATGCTGGGCAAGGAATCCAGAAGTCTCTGCGGCTTCGCAAAGTCCGATTGCCTTGCACCCGGTGAGATGCAGGAGTTGACAGTCAATGCGGACTGGCTTTCGATGGCATCCTATGACGATTCCGGCATAACCGGACATAAGTCCTGTTATGTGCTGGAGGCGGGAGAATATATTTTCTATGTGGGTGAAAATGTGAGAGATGCAGTTGCAGCTGGTAAGCTTGTCATCCCACAGCTGGTGGTGCTAAGAAAGCTGGAGGAGGCATTGGCTCCTGTGACAGAGTTTTCTCATATGCGGCCCGGTGAACAGCAGGCCGACGGTACATATACAGTGGCTTGGGAACAGACCTCTCTGCGCACTGTGGATCCTGCAAAGAAGCGGCTGGAGCGTTTGCCCAAGGAATATCCTTATACGGGCAATCAGGGTTACCGGCTTCAGGATGTGGCTGCCGGTATGGTGACTATGGGAGAATTTCTTGGTCAGCTTACCGATGAAGAGCTGTGCTGTGCCGTCCGGGGTGAGGGTATGTGCTCTCCCAAGGTGACGCCCGGAACTGCTGGCGCTTTTGGTGGTCTGACAGAGAGTCTGAAGGAATACGGAATTCCGGTAGGTTGTTGTGCGGACGGTCCCAGCGGTGTCCGTATGGATTGCGGAACGATTGCGTTTGCCGTGCCGATTGGCACCTGCATTGCCAGCACTTTCAATGAGGAGCTGGTGGAGGAGTTATACCAATGGGAAGGACTGGAGCTTAGAAAGAATCGGGTGGATACGCTGTTGGGGCCCGGTATGAATATTCACCGCTATCCCTTAAATGGACGTAATTATGAATATTTTTCAGAGGACCCGCTGCTTACGGGAAAGATTGCGGCTGCGCAGCTGCGGGGCATGCATAAGTATGGTGTCACCGGCACCATCAAGCATTTTGCCTGCAACAATCAGGAGCATGAACGTTATAATGCGGAGGCTGTGGTTTCCGAGAGGGCATTGCGGGAAATTTATTTGAGAGGTTTTAAAATTGCGGTAAAAGAGGGAGCGGCTCGTTCTATTATGTCAACCTATGGTCCGGTCAATGGATTTTGGACAGCGGGCAGCTACGATCTTTTGACCACCATTCTCCGCGGAGAGTGGGGTTACACTGGCATTGTAATGACGGATTGGTGGGCAATGGTCAACGATGAAGGCGAGGAGGGGAGCAGACAGAATACTGCCGCTATGATTCGCAGTCAGAACGACCTGTACATGGTGACAGCTGACGCTCTCACCAATGCAAATGGGGACAATTCCTTAGAAGCCCTGAAGGCAGGAACTGTTACCAGGGGAGAACTTCAGAGGAGCGTGGCTAACATCTGCCAGTTTCTCATGGCCTCGCCTGCATGGCTGAGAATGGAAGGAACTGAGACGGAGCTTGACAGGCAGCTGCAGCAGTGTGCAGCGGAAGAGGAGGAAGTGATCAACGGCGCTGTGATTTCTGTGCAGTTGGACGACCACGCAGAGGTGGATCCCAATCTGATCGATACCTCCATTGGCAAGAGCAATCTTCTGCAGGTGGAAACGAAGAATACAGGTCGGTGCAGGCTGGAGATTACCTGCCGCATTTCGTGCGACATCATAGGCTTTGCTCAGCTGCCAATGTCCATCTTCTGCGATAAGCAGCTGGTGACCACCATAACCCTCATGGGAGCAGATACGGAGTGGGAGACCAGGATTGTTGAATTTCCGGAGCCTATCCAAAACAATAATTTTAATATCAAGCTGTTTTTCCGCCAGAGCGGTATAGATATTAAGAGCTTTTCCATTATCATGATATAACCGGAAAAGCTAAACCCAAGCAACAAAGAACAAAGTATTGTTGTACGGAAAAAGAGACGGTTGCAATATGTTGAGGTAAACCATTTTGCCACCGTCTCTTTCATATTCGCTATTATAATAATCCTCTCCCTTTTCCCGAGCCATTCTCTGGAACGGCTTTTTCTTTTTTCCCTGTTATTTTACGGTAACATTCCTTATAGATATTGGCTGTAGCATTCACTATTTTTTCAGGAAGTTCAGGAGCCGGTGTTACACCGTTGAGTTTATGTTCAATCAGCCAATCGCGAACAAACTGCTTATCATATGATCTCGGTGATACGCCGATCTGATAATCAGCGGGTGACCAAAATCTGCTGGAATCCGGAGTAAAAATTTCATCTCCCAAGATAAGAGTGCCATTCTCATCATATCCAAATTCGAACTTCGTATCTGCAATTATAATGTTATTCTGTAATGCTTGCTCATAGCATGTCTTATAAAGCTCCAGACAAATATCACAGATTTTGTCTGCTTCCTTTGCTCCCAGCTCTGTTCTAAGCCTCTCAAGAGTAATATACTCGTCATGTCCAGTGCAATTTTTTACAGACGGTGTTACAATAGGTTCTGAGAGCTTTTGTGCTAATTGGTATTCACCCTCCACTTTCTGACCACAGAAAGTTTTAGATGCTTTATATTCCTCCCACAAACATTTACGAGCCCGGCCAGATCTTCCTGTGTAAGACCCTGCTTTTTTCTCAACACATGAATATTTTTTCCGATTATATTGCTCATAGAGTTACCTCCTTCAAGATGAGTATACCATAGCGGGTTGGCAGGGAAAATAGAATGCTTTTTGAATCTTGACTGAAATTCAACCCTCAGTAGAATATAGGAAAAAAACATTTCTATAAAAAACTTGCAGCAGAACATTGTAGTTGAAGTCATGTGAAAATTATAATAAAATATGGATATGGACTCTGAATAAACCGGATAGAAAGGTATGGAAGAAGAGATGGACAGATGGGCGAGAGCGATGTACCAGCCAGTGCTTCCCATGGGAAAGGACGGCAGCAGGATCACAGCATGCAGGGAGCATATACAGCTCTCCAAAGAAGCTGCAAAAGAGGGAATGGTGCTTTTAAAGAATCAGGGGAATGTGCTGCCTTTGAAAAAAGGAAGCAGAGTGGCTCTGTTCGGCAAAGGAACCTTTGACTATGTTAAGGGCGGCGGAGGAAGCGGTGATGTGACAGTAGCTTATACCCGCAGCCTTTATGATGGCTTTCAAGAACTTGCTGGCGAGGTCAGCGTCTTTGAGGAACTTGCGGATTTTTATAGAGAGGATGTAAAAAATCAGCGGGCAGAGGGCAGAATGCCGGGTATGACCGTGGAGCCACAGGTACCTGAGGAGCTGCTTTGCAAGGCAAGAGCATTTGCTGACACTGCTGTCATAAGTATATGCAGATTCTCCGGGGAAGGCTGGGACAGAACCGGCCGTACAGAAAACATATTGAATTCGGTGACTAATATGGACGGAGGTTTAGCTGGCCAGGCAGACCGGATTTTTGAAGACGGTGATTTTTATTTAAGCCACGGAGAGACCGCTTTGATAGAGGCGGTGAAGACATCTTTTGAAAAGGTAATTGTGGTCATGAACGTGGGCGGAATGGTGGCCACAAGCTGGTTCAAGGATGATGACCGCATCCAGTCCGTACTCATGGCATGGCAGGGCGGTATCGAGGGAGGCCTGGCAGCGGCGGAGCTGCTAATGGGTCACGGAAATCCCTGCGGTAAGCTGGCGGATACCTTTGCGGACAAGCTGGCGGACTATCCTTCTACAGCTACTTTCCATGAGTCGGAACAATACGTGGATTATATTGAGGATATCTATGTAGGTTACCGGTATTTTGAGACTATTCCCGGAGCTGCGGTCAAGGTGAATTATCCCTTTGGGTTCGGTTTGTCCTATACAACATTTTCCCTGTCCACGCCCTTGGTGGAACGTCAGGATGACACCCTGCGAATCAGTGTGAATGTGTGTAATACAGGAAACACAGCGGGGAAAGAGGTAGTGCAGGTGTATTACAGTGCCCCTCAGGGAAAGCTCGGCAAGCCGGCCAGAGAGTTGGCAGCTTTCCGAAAGACCAGGCTTCTTAAACCTGGTGAGACCCAGACGGTCATTATGGATTTTTTAATCTCTGATATGGCTTCCTATGACGATTTGGGAAAAGTGGCAAAGTCTGCGTATGTGCTGGAAAAGGGAGAATACTATTTCTATGTAGGCAACTCCGTCCGGGATACGGTGGAGGCCGATTTTGTACTGGTGATGGATGAGGATAGGGTTGTACGGCAGCTTACGCAGAAGCTTGCACCAGTTCAACTTAAGAAAAGGATGCTCTCTGATGGCAGTTTTGAGGAGCTTCCCCAGGGGGAACCCGTTGACACGGATGCCAATGTTCTGGAGCGGCATAGTCAGAATGAATTCGACGGCTTGCTTCCCGTTGCAGGAGTTCAGGAGAGAGGTAGGATCGGGAGACCCCAGGAAGGCATTCATTATCTTCGAGAGGTGGCGGAAGGCGAGTTGTCCGTAGAGGAATTTTTGACGCAGCTTTCTGACGAGGAATTGGCACGGCTGCTGGGCGGTCAGCCCAACATGGGTGTAGCAAACACATTCGGCTATGGTAATCTCCCGAAGTACGGTGTCCCCAACATTATGACAGCTGACGGCCCTGCGGGATTGAGAATCCATGCCCAATGCGGTGTATGCACCACGGCGTGGCCCTGTGCCACCTTGCTTGCCTGCACCTGGAATCCTGACATCACTGAGGCTGTAGGAGCCGCCGGTGGTGCGGAGGTAAAGGAGAATAATATTGGTGTATGGCTGACTCCTGCTGTTAATATTCACAGAAGCCCTCTCTGTGGCAGAAACTTTGAGTATTATTCTGAGGATCCTTATCTGACCGGAAAGATGGCAGCAGCCATGGTGACAGGGATTCAAAGTAATCATGTGGCGGCGACAGTGAAGCATTTTGCCCTGAATAATAAGGAGACCAATCGTATAAACAGCGATTCCAGGGCATCGGAGCGGGCAATTCGAGAAATTTATCTGAGGGCCTTTGAGTTGATTGTGAAGGAGGCAAAACCCTGGAGCATTATGTCTTCCTATAATATTGTGAACGGTCACAGGGCTTCGGAGAACAGAGAACTTTTGGAAGATGTTCTCAGGGGTGAGTGGGGTTTTGACGGTATGGTCACCACTGACTGGTGGACCTTTGGAGAGCATTATAAGGAGACGAAGGCAGGAAACGATATAAAGATGGCATGCGGACTTCCCGAGAGACTGTTGGAGGCTATGGAGAAAGGGGCTCTTACCCGGGCGGAGATGGAAATCTGCGCTGAAAGGATACTTAAGCTGATACTCAAGGTGGACTGAGGGAATATATGGAGAAAAACAGAAACGAGAGGCAATATGAGAGGTATTTATTTTGATGGGAAGACAGCCGCATACCGAGAGGATCTGCCCAAGCCTGTGCCGAGCCAGGGCGAGAGCTTGATCAGAGTGTACATGGCGGCAGTCTGTAATACGGACAAGGAGATTTTGCGGGGATATCGACCGGATTTCCGGGGTATCATGGGTCACGAGTTTGTAGGTGTGGTGGAGGAGTCACCGGACGATGCCCTGATAGGAAAGACAGTGGTGGGAGAACTGAATGCCGCCTGCGGTAAATGTGTCTATTGCTGTACCGGGCGTCCCACTCATTGCACATACCGTCGGGTACTTGGAATGCATGATAAGGATGGCTGTTTCGCAGAGTATATGACCATTGACACCTCTTTGCTCCATCTCGTACCGGAGGGACTGGCTGTGGAAAAGGCTATCTACACAGAACCTTTGGCAGCAGCATTTGAAATTATGACGCAAGTGTCATTTGAGGCCGATAAGAATATAGCGGTGCTTGGAGACGGCAGACTGGCCTATTGTGTGGTGCAGGCGCTTGCCTCAAAAGGACATCATGTGACGGTGATTGGCAAGCATTCTGAAAAATTGGAGCAGTTTATCCCCTATGCAGAGGTGACGCTGGAGCGGGAGAGGGAAGGATACGAGATTGTAGTAGAGGCTACCGGTTCTCCCGATGGTATCCGACAGGCTTTTGAGCTTGTCCGTAAGAAGGGAACGATTGTGCTGAAGAGTACATACGCAGGGGAGGTATCACTGCCTTTGAGTTTGGTGGCGGTAAATGAGATTACCATCGTGGGCAGCAGATGTGGTCCTTTTGTGCCGGCCTTGGAGGCTTTGGCCTCGGGGAAGGCTCGTTTTCCGGATATTACGCTATTTAAGCCGGAGGAGTACGAGAAAGCTTTTGCCTATACGGGATTTAAGGCTGGATTTCGGTTTGACAGATTGTAAACTTTGAGGGGAACCTATTATATCATAAGGAGGATCTAAGAAATGGAAAAAAGAAGGTTGGAAAAGCTGGGGATTGAGACATCGCTGCTGGGATTCGGCTGTATGCGGTTCCCCGTGACGGCGGAGGGCAAGATCAATGAGCCGGAAGCGGAGCGGATGTTGGACAAGGCCATTGCTGCCGGCGTAAATTACATTGACACGGCTTATCCTTATCACGGTGGGGACAGTGAACCCTTTGTGGGGAAGGTACTGAAGAAGTACGATAGGAGTTCTCTGTATTTGGCTACCAAGCTGCCTGTATGGATGGTGAATTCCCTGGAGGATGTAGACAGGTTATTTCAAGAGCAGCTTAGCCGTCTTCAAACGGATTACATAGATTTTTATCTGCTGCATGCCCTGGGCAGGGATCGGTTTCAAGACATGGTAAAGTTGGGCGTGGTAGACCGGCTGGCTGAGCTGAAGGCTCAGGGGAAAATCCGTTATCTTGGCTTTTCGTTCCATGACAGCTATGAAGCATTTGAGCATATTATCAACTACCGGGAATGGGATTTCTGTCAGATTCAGCTGAATTACATGGATGCGGAGGAGCAGGCAGGCATAAAAGGCTACAAGTTAGCGGAGGAAAAGGGTGTTCCCTTAGTGGTCATGGAGCCCATAAAGGGCGGATCCCTTGCGGCATATGCAGAGGACATTACAGGGCGTTTCCGCAGCCTGGATCCGGAGGCCTCTGTGGCATCTTTTGCCCTGCGCTGGGTGGGAAGCCTGCCGGGAGTCAAAGTGATTCTCAGCGGTATGTCAACCATGGAGCAGGTGGAGGATAACCTAAAGACCTTTGAAACATTTAAGCCCCTGTCGGAGCGGGAAAGTCATGAAATCCGCGATATTGTGGCACTGATCAAAAGCCGTGTGCAAAACGGCTGCACGGGCTGCCGCTATTGCATGCCCTGCCCTGCAGGCGTGGATATCCCCGGTAATTTTAGGGTGTGGAATACCTACCATATGTATCAGAATTATAATGTGGTCAAGTGGAACTGGGAGAAGGAAATGGGTGAGGGCAAGCAGGCAAAGTGCTGCGTTAAGTGTGGAAAATGTGAGGCGGCTTGTCCTCAGAAGCTTTCTATCCGTCAGGATTTGGAGAGGGTGCAGGCTGATCTGGATAAGAGGGAGTTTGTAATCTAAAAGTTTTCCTCGAGTGACGGCACTGGACAGCGGGGATGCCCGGTGCCTGTTTACAAAAATAAATCAGTAGAAAGGAGAACGCTGTGGAAAAAGCTTTCAAATTGGGGTTTGAGAATGATAAGTCGGGAAGTTTGTATGTGAATTGCTGTGGTTGTTCTCAGACGGAAAGTCTCCACAGTTTTGGGCCGGCTTCCAAGCCGCATTACTTGATTCATTATGTGCTCAGTGGAAAGGGGATTTTCCGTTTTCATGACAAGGAGTACAGGTTGGAGGCGGGTTACGGTTTTCTGATACAACCGGATGAGCTTGCTTTTTATCAGGCGGATGAGAAGGAACCTTGGAGTTATCTGTGGGTGGGGTTTGGCGGAAGCCGGGCGGAAGAGTACCTGACTTCCATGGGGCTTTCTGGCAGGCATCCCATTTTTTCTTGTGACAAAAATCAGGAGCTTTATTCCATTGTGCGGGATATGATGGAGCATAACACCTTTGGTCTGGCGGATGATCTGCGCAGAAATGGGCTGATGAGCGTGTTTTTGTCAGTGTTGGCGGAAAGTGCCGGAGTGGTGGCGAAGAATGAGGAGGATAAGGGGAACCAGTACGTGAAGAAGGCAGTGTCCTTTATCCAGAGTAATTACTGCAATCCTATTAAGGTCACGGATGTTGCGGATTATGTGTGTATTAACAGAAGTTACCTCTATACCCTGTTTCAGAATTACCTTGGAATGTCACCCCAACGTTTCCTGACTACTTTCCGTATCACGAAAGCCGGCGAGCTGCTGGATTCCACCGCCTATCCCATAGAAAGCATTGCTCTCTCTTGCGGTTACAGCGATGCCCTGGTATTCACCAAAGCATTCCATTCCATGAAAGGCATGTCCCCCTCCCAGTATCGCAAGCAGAGCCACAGGGAGAAAACCCGGGAACAGCTTCAGGAAGTAGAGAGCTTGATTGCTCAGCTGGTGAAGGGACAGGAGGGATGAAAGCTTGTGTATGGATTGGTTCAACAGTATTTGAGGTAGTAGTTTATTTGAATATTAGTTTTTGAAAAAAATTTAATTTTACTCTAAAGTATTTCAGAACTCCGTCGATATATTAGTTGTAAACAACGACACAGCTCTTTCATACAGAGGTTTGCAGGTTGTTTGCAAAAGGTCTTTACCGCATCGCGGTAATAATCGGATGTGGATGCACTGAAGTCAGGGCCCGGCGAATGGGCGGACGCATCCGGTTACTATATTTTAGGAAAGGATGTCTTTATCTATTCATTCAGAATACAGACGTTTTTTCCTAAGAGAAAACTACATACCAGCAATACTGACGCAAAAGGATTTGCGCAGTGAAAACAAGGAGGTAAATTTTTATGGTAGTACAACACAATTTAACAGCTATGAACTCCAACAGAATGTTGGGACTGACAACTTCTTCTCAGGCTAAGTCAACCGAGAAACTGTCTTCCGGTTACAAGATCAACCGTGCAGCTGATGATGCAGCAGGCCTGTCCATCAGTGAGAAGATGAGAAAGCAGATCAGAGGCCTTACACAGGCTTCCGCAAACGCTCAGGACGGTATTTCTGCAGTGCAGACCGCTGAGGGCGCTCTGAACGAAGTTCAGGATATGCTTCAGAGAATGAACGAGCTGGCAGTTAAGGCAGCTAACGGCACTCAGTCTGAGAACGACAGAACTTATATCCAGAACGAGATCGATCAGCTGACCACTGAGATCGACCGTGTATCTGAGACCACCAAGTTCAACGAGACCTATCTGTTGAAGGGTGACAGCGCAGCTGCTAAGGAATATGTTTATTCCTACAAGAAGGTTGGTTCTGCTAGTGCTGCAAGCGTTTCCATGGGTTCCGGTACTACAGCAGGCGTGATCAAGGATACAACCACAGGCCTTACAGTTAAGATTACCTTCCTTGCATCAGCAGCATCTGTTGATCAGAATGCAGTTGCAAAGGGACTGGTAAGTCAGGGTCTTAATGTTTCCCTGTACAGCAACTGGAACGGCACCAAGGCTGTAAGCGGCTATGCAGTACAGCTGAACGGTTCTCTGGCAGACAACTACAAGGTAGTAATGAGCACTGCTAAGGGCACCTATGAAATCCTGAATGCAAGCAACGAGAAGATCGCAACCTTCACGGTTAGCGGCGGTACTGTTACAGCAGCTACAGCTGAGGTAACCAAGAATGTGACCAAGGCTACAATCACTGCTGCAGATGCAAAGGCAGCTAAGGTTGCAGGCGAAATCGATGCTTATTACGACAAGGATGGCAACAAGATTTCTGCTAACGCATTGTCCAGATACTTTGCGACCAACAGTGCAGGATCCGCTGTGGCAAGAGTTGACGCTCCTACCGTATACGATGCTCTGGGCAACATCATTGAGCTCACTGCTGCATCCGTAAACAACCAGCAGATTCTTACCGGCGCTTTGAAGCTTTCCCTGCATGTAGGTGCAGACGCTACTTCCAACAACCAGATCACTCTGAACCTGGCTGCTATGAGCGCTAAGGGTCTTGG